>NZ_JBHIMN010000009.1:0-88448 GCF_042194155.1 Bartonella sp. MR63HLJHH | reverse complement strand
AAATTCAGCCAGTCCACATAAAATTGATGCGGTCCTAACATCATCAAAGGATCTCTCATAGGCTCCCTCCCCTCATTGCCTCCCTCCCCTCATTCTGTCCCGCCATGCAGCGCATTAGCGCGTGCCCGTTGAATGGCGTGGGCAACCGCACGACCAGTGACAACAGGATCACGGGCGCCATTGACATGCACCGTGACATTTTGATTGTGGGTGATGGGGGAGCGCTCTTTGCCTCTTTGTTCTCTCACAGAGTAATTGGCATGCCCCGCCCCCGCAAATTGTGCAATCGGTTGAATGGCTGTTGTGCCTCCCAAAAAACTTGGCAAAAACTCTCTTAAATTAATGGACCCAATCCACCCCTTAATGCGATGAGGCAAAGATTTAAAAAAATCGCTCAATTTTGTGATAGGTGCCCATAAAACCATCAACAATCAGGGTAAAACCGCGTACAATGCGTAAAGTCATGCTCTAACTCCTTGCTGCTTTGCGATAAGTTTCAAGCGTATCACCAAATTGATAAGTCATTTTCTTTTGGATATCTTGCGCCAACCGATCAAAATAAGCGCTATTGCGCCGGCTACTGAACCTTAAATCTCCTAAAGGTGGCACTTCTTCTGCATCAAACTCCACCCGAAACTGTCCTAATTGTAAAATACTGTTGGAATTTAAATCGCGATCAAACCAAACCCGCCCCCCAGCAGTGCACCCCGCGCAATAAGATCATCAAGAAACTGCGTGAGAGAGCGGGTAATAGCAATGACATAGTGAGCAGTCAGATTCTCGTCATTAGCCCAAGGGCTAAAACTGTTAGTGATAGTTTTTTCAACGCTGCACGGGTGCGCACCACATTGACAAAACGCCAGAATGGATCACTGGAGGTGGTATGATTTCCCCATAAAATACGTCCATTGGCAGCTATTTGTCCCCCAGAATTATTTAAATGCGCATTTTGGCTAAGCCGTGCTGGAATAAAGGTCGCAATATCGGCTTGGTTGAGGCGATTTGCTTCATGATCGATTTCCCCATCAAAATAGCTAATGGGGCGCGCCGTGCCTAAAATGCCATGCACATCTTGGTTGGAGGGAGACCAAAAAACACCGCCCCTTTGCTTATCACGTTTGATAAACATGGCGGCAGCAAAAGGACTTGCGGGTTTAACACTCCAACCCCCATCACCATTTGCCACCCGTACAAAGGGATCAATCAAATAACAAAAATGCAACAATTAAATTTCCCCCTGAAGATATAGCGGAACTCGCGGCGGAGCTTTATAAAAAGTTACAAGAGCTTATTCAAGACATCAACGACAGTGAAGAAATAGAGCTTACCTTGCCTCTTTTTAAAATTGCATTTAAAACATCAAATAGAGGTTAAAAAAACACTCAAGAACGACACAAATCCAACCTAACCATCATTAAAAATGGAAAATGAAGGTGCCTTTCTCCTTACATTAAGATTTTTAATAACAATTTGTTTTTAAAATATCATATCTTTTTTCGCTTTTTGGGCTGATTTGGGAGCGAACTTCACAATTTATAGATTTTTTTCAAAGGGTCTTCAAAGGCGGCTTTCTAGGCTTCCACAGAGTTTTTTTTTAATCCTCAAAGCCTTTTCCTATTTTTTCCATTGAATCACAGATTTTTCTCATTTTTAGATGTAAAAATCCATTTTGATAAAATGTGCATTTAATGGTGAAAATTAGTCATAAAAAAATCATAAATTCCCACCCAATCTCACCTATTCCCACTTAAAAAACTCCTGTCAAACGACAAGCTTTCTTTTTTGTATATTCACAGCAGCATAGATACTGCTATTCTTTATTGCTCATTTCCTCTTTTCTGGTTTCTTTTTTAATATCTTCTCCATTATTTTCTTTCTTGTGATAATTCAATAAAGTTTATCTCTAAATAATGCACAATAATAACACTATGATATACAATAAAAAATTACAAATAAATTTTAATATCTTCATATTATTTTATAAATTTTTAATAAATTAGTGATTTAAATATTTTAATTTTTAATATTATAAAATAATTTTTATTTATAATTTAGTTTTATTTTTATTCATAATGAATAATAAAATAGATTTACAGTAAAACATTACGTATTTTATTATAAAATTTATAATTATACTTTACACAAAAATAAAAATAATCTATTTGTCTCAAAGTAGAAAACCATTCATTTGATATCCTTCTTATAAGCGGGGGCGGAATGCGTGGGGCTTATAAGTTAAGGAAAATATCTAAATGTATAAAAAATCTCTGTTACTCTGTACAGCGGCTATGACTGTTACGCTGTTTGGCACCCATTTCAACGCATATGCTGCTAACAATGTTCTTAAAAATGATGCAAAAGGTACAATAACGACTGCCACTTCAGGCAGTTCCTATGATGCAATTGAAGCAACAAATGGTGGCGCAATCAAGGGTGAAAATTTAATAGTAACCTCTCCTGATCCTGAAAAATTCAGCACTGGTGTAGCGTCGAAAGATTCGGGCAGTGAAATTACGTTAACGGGCACAACAACCATTGAAAAAGTTAAGGACGGACTTTCTGCAGAAAAAGGTGGTAAAATCACCAGCGAAAATTTAATAATAAATGGAACCAATATTGGTTTAGTAGCCCAAGATTCTGGTAGCAAGATTGAGTTAACGGGTACAACAACCATTGAAAAAATGACTAACGGGCTTCGGGCAGTAGGCGGTGCAGCAATTACTAGCAACGCTTTAACGATAACCCTTAATGAAGCTGGAGAATCTAATGTTGGTGTGTACGTCCAAGATGCTAATAGCAAGATTGAGTTAAATGGAAAAACAACCATTAAAAACGCCACAAACCATGGTCTTATGGCAGTAAATGGTGCAATCGTTAGTAAAGATTTAACACTAACTGGTGCTGCAACCCAAGGAACAAGTATTGGTATAGGAGCCTACTCACCTAATAGCAAGATTGAGTTAAATGGAAAAACAACCATTGAAAAATTCAAAAATGGCCTTGTAATGAACAATGGAGCAGCAATCAAGATAGATGGCGCTTCCATTACAGCTTCTGAAATTGGTGCTTCTTTCAGCGATAGTAAGAACAACGAAACCACGCTAGAAAATGTGAACATATCGAGCGGTAACGATGGCGCCTTGATGGATAAGGGAATAAATGCCGAAAAAAGCACTGTGACTTTAAACAATGTAACCGTCACTCAAGCAAACACAGGCATATTTGCAAATGATCACTCCACAATAACAGTCTCTGGAGGATCATTCGATGGAAAAACTGATGGGGTATATGCTAAAGAAGGCAGCACCATTAATTTAACCGGCGATGCTAAAATTACATCAACTGATGGTTATGGACTCCATGCAGAAGGCTCAGGGTCTAAGATCACTAAGGAGAAAGAAACCGTAACTGGGAAACAAGCTGCATTATTTGCAGAAAAAGGCGGACAGATTGATGTCACGGACGTTACTTTAACAACAACAGACGGCAGCGGAACTGGTGCAAAAGCCGATGGCGCTGACAGCATGATTACATTAAAAGGCAAAACAACCATTAAAAAAGTTACTAACGGGCTTCAGGCAGTAGGCGGTGCTGCAATTACTAGCAAAGATTTAACGATAACCCTTAATGAAGCTGGAGAATCTAATGTTGGTGTGTCCGTCCAAGACTCTAATAGCAAGATTGAGTTAAAGGGAAAAACAACCATTAAAAACGCCACAAACCATGGTCTTATGGCAGTAAATGGTGCAATCGTTAGTGAAGATTTAACACTCATTGGTTCTGCAACCCAAGGAACAAGTATTGGTATAGGAGCCTACACACCTAATAGCAAGATTGAGTTAAATGGAAAAACAATCATTGAAAAATTCAAAAATGGCCTTGTAATGAACAATGGAGCGGCAATCAAGATAGATGGCGCTTCCATTACAGCTTCTGAAATTGGTGCTTCTTTCAACGGTAGTAAGAACAACGAAACCACGCTAGAAAATGTAAACATATCGAGCGCTAACGATGGCGCCTTAATGGATAAGGGAATAAGTGCCGAAAAAAGCACTGTGGCTTTAAACAATGTAACCGTCACTCAAGCAAACACAGGCATATTTGCAAATGATCACTCCACAATAACAGTCTCTGGAGGATCATTCGATGGAAAAACTGATGGGGTATATGCTAAAGAAGGCAGCACCATTAATTTAGACGAAAAAGCTGCGGTTACATCATCTGATGGTTCTGGACTTCATGCAGAAGGTTCAGGAGCAAAAATCACGAAGACGGGAGGAACTGTCAGTGGAAAACAAAATGCATTATTTGCAGAAAAAGGTGGACAGATCGATGTCACGGATGTTGCTTTAACAACAACAGATAGCACTGGAACTGGCGCAAAAGCCGATGGCGCTAACAGCGTCATTACATTAAAAGGCACAACAACCATTGAAAAAGTTATAAACGGCCTTGATGTAAAAAATGGAGCGACAGCCAAGATGACCGGTGGTTCTATTGCTGCTTCTCAAATAGGTGCCCTTTTCAACGCTAGCGGAAGTGATGAAAATAAAAACACGCTGGAAAATGTGAACATATCGAGCGGTAAAGATAAGCCATTGATGGACAAAGGAATAAGTGCTGAAAAAAGCACTGTGGCTTTAAACAATGTAACCGTCACGAATGCAACCACAGGCATATTTGCAGATGATCACTCCACAATAACAGTCTCTGGAGGATCATTCGATGGAAAAACTGATGGGGTATATGCTAAAGAAGGCAGCACCATTAATTTAACCGGCGATGCTAAAATTACATCAACTGATGGTTATGGACTCCACACAGAAGGTTCGAAATCCCACATCACGAAGACGGGAGGAACTGTCAGTGGGAAACAAAATGCATTATTTGCAGAAAAAGGCGGACAGATTGACGCCACGAATGTTGCTTTAACAACAGATGGCAAAGGAACCAGTGCACAGGCCATTGGTCCTGAGAGCAGAATTGAATTGCATGGCGATACAACAATTAACAATACTTGGAACGGTCTTGGAGCAAGTGTTGGTGGTAAAATTACCAGTGAAAATTTAACCGTAGACGGTGGTAAAGTAATTGATCAAAACTCCAAGGAAGCACGATCTGGTATATGGACGGGGAGCTCTGGTAGTGAAATTCAGTTAACGGGAAAAACAACCATTCAAAATTTTGATGAAGGTCTTTATGCTGATAGTGGGGGTAAAATCGTTAGCGGAGATTTAACAATAACCGGTGGTAAATCCACAGAACGAACCATTGGTATAAGCACCTCGAAGCTTAATAGTATAGTTGAATTAAATGGCAAAACAACCATTCAAAATGTTGGTACTGGTCTTCTTGCTATTGAAGGTAGTAAAATTAAAACGAGCAATGGCACTATTGATACTAATTCTGAAGGTCTAGATACCCAATCCGACACTCCTCCAAATGGGAAGAAAAACAAAATAGAAGCAAAAAAAGCTGCACTGGTTGTAATAAATGGCGGACATATTGATCTGACAGATGTTTCTGCCACAGCAGAAGTTGCCGGTTTACAATTCGCAACTTTCTCTGATAATGATCCAAATGGCCCAGATTACCCACAAAAATATCATAGCAATGAGATCAATCTGACCAATGCAGAGATTCATGCTGAAAATGATACTGGTATTCTCGTTGGAGCTTTTGTTGAAAAAAGCATCGAAGATGCGGCAGCCCCATCAATCGGCACAGTCAATCTTAAAAAATCAGAAGTTCATGCGGACGTATTATTAGGAGATGGTATTTTTTGGGACAAACCGTCATGGAAAGTTAAAAATTCGTGGCATGATAAAGAAATGAAAGCGATCTCCAACGGCACCTTCACATTAAGCGCTGATCAGTCTACTCTAGAGGGCAGAGCGAATATTGCTAAAGACAGAAATGTACACTTTGATCTGAAAAACGATACAACATGGATCATAAAAACCAGCACAACAGAACTCAATGATGACGGGAAACATCTTGATATTGCTCAAAGAGCTCGTTCTGATATTTCCACGCTTAATCTCAACAACAGCTCCATTGTTTTTAATGGACTGGTAGACGATCATTATCACACATTGCATATAGGTTCTGGTAAACCAGACACAAAAGCAGTCTACAATGCAACGGGTGATGCGAAGATTTACTTCAACGCAGAATGGAGTGATGGTGCTGCAATAAATGACCAAAAAACCGATAGACTTTTGATCAATGGGGATGTCTCTGGCAACACATCAGTTTATGTTACGGGGCGCTTAGAAGAGAACAATGTCGAAGAAAATACCTCTGCTGCTGCCAATATCCGTGGTCTTTCACTCATTCAAGTTTCTGGAAAAGCAGAAGAAAGCTCTTTCAAACTTGTAAATGGCTACACCACAAGAGGTGGTTTACCAGATATGTATACACTACGTGCCTATGGACCAGACTCAAGCCAAGGCAAAGCCAATATTGCGCAAAACCTGTTTGATGAAAAGAATGAAAATTTCTGGGATTTCCGTTTGCAACCCGAACTGCTTGGAAATGGTTCAGATGTGATCGCCCCTGTAGCACAAACAGCAAGCTATTTGGTCATGCCAAATGCTCTCTTTCACGCTGGATTAACAGATATAGCTAAACAAAACGCGCTCTTAGCCAATATCAGAACATCCGTCTTAGGAAAAGAAGAGGAAAAACAAACCGGTTTCTTCCTTTATACCTATGGAAGCACAGGAACTTTATCTTCTGAGCGTGGTCCTCTCAAATATGGTTATGGTGCTGATATCCGCTATGCTGCTCTCCAAGCTGGTGTCACATTGGCAGCAATTGAAGGACAAAATACCACAACACATCTCGGTCTTGTAGGCACCTATGGGCAGCTGTCGTTTACACCAAAGGACATGTCAGATGCCGGTAAGAACACGCTGGATAAATGGTCACTGACAGCCTATGGCAGTATACAACACAACAGTGGTTTCTACATTGATGCACTCTTGTCCTACGGTATCCTAAAAGGGCATATCGCCAATGCCATCAGAGGCAATACCGCAAAGTTGAACGATGCCAAAATGTTGAGTATCTCCACCACTGTTGGCAAAGAATTTGCAACCGGAATGGAAGGTTTAACATTTGAGCCACAAGCACAAATTGCCTATCAACATTTGATGTTTAACACCATTGAAGATGCTGATAATTTCACTGTTGATATGAACAATCCTTCTCAATGGTTAATCCGTGTTGGTGGGCGTTTGACCAAAACCATTTCCACTGAAAACAACCGTCCTATGTCTTTCTATGGAAAAGTAAACTTGATCAAAACTTTTGGTGATGATGGTAGCATTCATATTGGTAGAGACTTTGACCTTGATCCTATGGGACCTACAATTGAAGGCGGCATTGGCATCAATGCACAACTGTCTCACAATTTCTCCCTTCATGGTGATGTGAGTTATCAACAAAAGCTTCAGAAAACTGGTATCTCTGGAGCAAGTTTTTCAGGTGGTATACGCTATCAGTTTTAAAACAAAACTGTCAAAACAGCCTATTCATTCTATTCAATTTAACGAAAAGGCAGCACAATATGCTGCCTTTTCGCTTTGTATAAATCCTAATGACACCACAACTACCCCCTCCCTTTTTATCAAGAAAAAATATAAGGCATTTTTATCTAGAATATATTAAAAATCCACAAATAATGAACGCGGAAACTTTTTAATAACAGTGCAATTTTATTGACCAAAGTACTATTCATTTAAAACCTTAACATGAATCTCTTTATTAATTACGTTTTTAAACTTAAGATATGTCTGTTTTACCGCCCTCAATAAGATAAGCGATTATCAGAAACTTTCTCCTCATCTGAAAACTCAAACAATTTTTTGTCTATACAATATTCAAACAAGAAAAAACACAAAAAACTATAAACGATAGGATAGTAAAATATATTTTTGTATTAAGTGAAAATATCTTCAAATAATTATCATAAAATATCTTAATAGTCATAAAGAACTCTCAGTAATTATCAAAAATTATTTTTATTATTTTATCAAGATATAAAAATAATCCCACTACAAACAGAAAATAAATAAACTCATTTAATAAAAAATAAACTATACATAATATACATTTTCATGAAGATTATTTAAAATATTTGACAGAAAAATTAAAATAACTTACCGAGTTAGAGGTAATGTAACAACACTAAGAACAGTAACTCATTTTCTATTCTTCTTATGAGGTCGGTGGGGAAATGAATATTGGGGACTTCAAAGGAGAATACGGATGTATAAAAAATCCCTTTTATCATATACAGCAACAGTCGCGATCATACTCTCTAGTATCTATTCCAATGCACATGCTGAATCTCTTGAAGCTTCAGGAGAAGGACCAGCCGTCACCGGAGAAACCGGTAAGTCCTATGAAATTCTTCATGCAAAAGAAAGTGGCAAAATCACTGGTGAAAATTTAACAGTAACCGGAAATAAGGATACCGGCGAAGGCTCATCCACATCTTCTCCAGGATCATCTTCTCTAGAATCACCCGCTGCTGTAACAGCTGAAGGCGAGAACAGTATGATCACTTTAACGGGGGATAAAACAACCATTAAAGGAACTGATTTTAACATTAACCTTGGTCTTGAAGCAAAAAACAACGGTATAATCAAAATAACCGGTGGAACAGTAAATGCGAAGGAAATGGCATTATTTTCAGGTAACGGCGGACATATTATAGTTGAAAATGTCGTTCTAACAACGGAAGATGACGAAGGATTAGGTGTCGTCGTCGCTAGTGGAGATAAAAGCACGATTGAACTACAAGGAAATACAAAGATTGAAAATGCTGTCGTTGGATTAACTGCAAATAACGATAGCACGATCAAAATGACCGGAGGATCTATTACAGCTTCTGGAGGGGGGGCTGCTTTCTTAAACAGTAAGGGCGATGCAAACGAACTGAACGGAGTGACGATATCCAGTCATAATGAAGTACCACTGCTATTCGGAATCAGTGCAAACAAAAGCATGGTAACTTTAAAAAATGTAACAGTCACTCAAGCAGAAATAGGCATATTTGCGAATGATTCTAAACTAGAAGTTTTTGGGGGAGAATTTAATGGAAAAAACCAAGGAGTATATGCTCTAAATGGTGGTACCGTTATTTTAAATAAAGGCGAAAAAGATGGTGCTACAATTACATCAACTGATGGAACAGGACTCGTTACAGAAGGTAAAAACTCTACAATCAAGATGACTGGAGGAATAGTAACAGGAAATCAAGCAGCATTATCTGCATTTAACAGTGGACACATCGAGGTCACGGATGTTTCTCTAAAAACAAATAGCAAAGGAGTTGGTGCACAATCTACCGGTCCTAACAGCACGATTGAATTGCACGGAAACACAATAGTTGATGATGCTGTAATCGGACTTTTTGCACAAGACGGCGGTGCAATCAAAATGAGCGGTGGTTCTATTACAGTATCCACAACTGGCAAATCTACAGTTGGTGCGAACTTCTCAAACAATAGTAAAGGAAATAAGCTTGAAAATGTGACAATATCAAAAAAAGAAGGTGATACATCCTCATTATTGGGAATAAGCGCCATCGATAACAGTCAAGTTACGTTAAAAAATGTAACCGTAAAACAAGCAAAAAAAGCTATTTTTGCGAGTAATTCTGAAATAAACGTATTTGGAGGAACATTTGAGACGGAAAATGACACAGTGTATGCTTTAAACGGTGGCAGCATCACTTTAGCTAAAAATGGAAACGATGGTACTACAATTATATCAACTGATGGAAATGGGCTCCATGCAGAAGGTGAAAACTCCATAATAAAAATGACGGATGGAACAGTAACCACGAAGAACTACGCATTATTTGCAGAAGATAAAGCACATATCGAGGTAGAAAATGTTACTCTAAAAACGACAGGGGACAAAGAAGGAGCTGGTGCAATTGCTATTGGTGACGACAGCGTCATTAAATTACATGGAAATACAACTGTTGATAATGCTATAATTGGACTCTTGGCACAAGACAATGGTGCAATTAAAATGACCGGAGGATCCATTACAGCTTCCAAGATTGGTGCTTACTTCGAAAACACTGAGAGCGAAAAGAACAAACTGGAAGGTGTGACGATATCGAGCGGTAAAAACGATGCGCCACTAATCGCTGGAATAGAAGCAGACAAAAACAGTACAGTCGCTTTAAAAGATGTAACCGTTACGCAAGCAACCAGTGCCATAATTGCAAATGATCACTCGACAATAACAGTCTCTGGAGGATCATTTGAAGCAAAAGGTATAACAATAGGTGCCGCAAACGGCAGCACCATTACTTTAACCAACGAAGCGCAAATTACCTCATCTGAAGACTATGGACTCTATGCAGAAGAATCCGGTAGCACCATCACAATGACAAAAGGAAACGTTACGGGGAAAGGTATGACATTGGCTGCAGAAAATGGCGGACATATTACGGCCACAGATGTTACTCTAAAAACAACAGATGGCGATGGTATCGGTGCAGGTGCTGATGGCTCTAATAGTGTAATTAAGTTGCTTGGAAATACAACGATTAGTGATAGTGCAATTGGTCTTCACGCCCAAAGCAATGGCGCAATCAGTATGAAGGGAGGAAGCATTAAAGCTTCTGTAGCTGGTGCTGTCTTTTCTAAAAGTGAGAGCGAAGAAAACTATCTGGACAACGTGATAATATCAAGTAGTGAAGGCGGTGCGCTGCTAGGCTATGGAATAGAAGCAGAAGAAAAGAGTAAAATCACTTTAAAAAATGTAACCATCTCTGATGCAATTAATGCCGTAGCTGCATATGACAATTCTACAATTAAAATCTCTGGGGGATCATTTAAGGCGGAAGGTGAAACAATATATGTAGCAGATAGCGGCACCATCAATTTAGACGATGCTGCACAAATTACCTCATCTAATGGTTATGGACTCCATGCAGACGGTTTAAACTCTACCATCACAATGAATGAAGGACACGTCAAAGGGGACCGTACAGCATTGAGTGCGGAAGATGGTGGTCATATTACGGTCACAGATGTTACTATCACAACAGAAAAGCACCTTAGCGGATTAGGTGCAAGTGTTATCAATTCTAATAGTATGATCGAATTGCATGGAACAAATATTAGAGACACTTCGACTGGACTCCTTGCACGAGACGGCGGCGTAATCAAAATGAATAAAGGAACCATTACAACTTCTACAGGGGGAGCCACCTTTAATAACAGTAAAAGCAACGAAAACAAATTGGAAGATGTGACAATATCGAGCAATGGAAAAGGTAACTCGGTAATATTTACAGGATTAAATTCCCAAGCAAGCAATATCACTTTAAAAAATGTACACATTACAAAAGCATTCATCGGCGTAATTGCAATGGATCATTCTCAAATCACAATCTCTGGAGGATCATTTGCTGGAAAAAATGTGGGGATACGTGCAGAGAGTGGAAGCACCATTACTATAACCGAAAACGCCCAAATTACATCATCTAATGGTTATGCCCTCCATGCAACCGGCTTAGACTCCAGCATCACAATGATGACAGGAAGTATAACAGGAACAGAGGCAGCATTAGCTGTTGAAAACGGTGGACATATTGATCTGACGGGAATTTCTGCAAAAGCAGAGAAAAACGGCATAAAATTTGAAAATCCTGTGGAAAATACAACCTCAGAAGTTAATTTAACCAACGCAAAGCTTCACGTTGAAAACGGTGTTGGAATTAACGTAGATGAATTAACCGGCACCGTCAATCTTGGCAATAAATCAGAAATCCGTGCTGATGTTTTATTAGTAACCAAAAATTCAACTGAAGAAAATAATTTAACTTTTACACTCAATTCTGATGACTCCATATTAGAGGGTAGAGCAAAAATTATTAACAGCCCTAAAACAATCTTTAATTTGCAAAACAATACACAATGGATTGTAAAAACCAGTACAAATGAAAAAGATGATGATGGCAATCTCCTTGATATTGCTCAAAGATCTCGTTCTGATGTTTCCAAGCTTAACCTCAACAACAGCTCCATTATTTTTGAGAAACCAACAGAAGAGCATTATCACACATTGCACATAGGATCTGGAAAACCAGACAACACAGCAGTCTACAATGCAACGGGAGACGCAAAGATTTACTTCAACATTGCTTGGAGTGATGGCGTAGCAAGTGCCGATCAAAAAACCGATAGGCTTCTCATTCACGGTGATGTCTCAAGCAACACAACAGTTTATATCAAAAGCGATTCAGGGGATAAAAATAGTGTAGTAAATGCTGCTGATCCTTCGAATATCGGTGGACTTTCGCTTATTCAAGTCTCTGGGAAAGCACAGGAAGACTCTTTCAAACTGGCAAATGGCTATACCACACTAGGGGGAGAACCTTATAAATATACGCTGACTGCTTATGGACCAGACTCAAGCCATGGACAAGCCGATATTGCGCAAAACCTGTTTGATGAAAAGAATGAAAATTTCTGGGATTTCCGCTTACACAAAGAAATTCTTGAAACTGGTTCAGGTTCTGGTGTGGACACTCTTGTACCACAGACAGCAAGCTATATAGTTATGCCAAATGCTCTCTTTCACGCTGGATTAACAGATATAGCTAAGCAAGACGAGTTTTTAGCTAATATGAGAATATCCACCATAGGACAAGAACAAGGGATAAAGAACGCATTCTTCTTATACTCCTATGGAAATACAGCTACCTTATCTTCCAAGCGTGGTCCTCTCAAATATGGTTATGGTGCTGATATTCGCTATGCTGCTCTCCAAGCCGGTGTCACATTGGCAGCAATTGAAGGGCAAAATACCACAACACATCTGGGACTGGGGGGAACCTATGGACGCCTCTCTTTCACTCCAAAAGATATAGAAGATGCAGGGAAGAACACGCTGGATAAATGGGCCATTACAGCCTATGGTAGTATACAGCATAACAATGGTTTCTACATTGATGCACTCTTGTCCTACGGTATCCTAAAAGGGCATATCGCCAATGCTCTCAGAGGAAATACCGCAAAGTTGAACGATGCCAAAATGTTGAGTGTTTCCACCACTATTGGCAAAGAGTTTGCAACCGGAATGGAAGGTTTAACATTTGAGCCACAAGCACAAATTGCCTATCAACATTTGATGTTTAACACCATTGAAGATGCTGATAATTTCACTGTTGATATGAACAATCCTTCTCAATGGTTAATCCGTGTTGGTGGGCGTTTGACCAAAACCATTTCCACTGAAAACAACCGTCCTATGTCTTTCTATGGAAAAGTAAACTTGATCAAAACTTTTGGTGATGATGGTAGCATTCATATTGGTAGAGACTTTGACCTTGATCCTATGGGACCTGCAATCGAAGGCGGCATTGGCATCAATGCACAACTGTCTCACAACTTCTCCCTTCATGGTGATGTAAGCTATCAACAAAAGCTTCAGAAAACTGGTATAAGTGGTGCAAACTTTTCAGGTGGAATACGCTATCAGTTTTAAGGAAAGACTGTAAAAATAGCCTATCATTCTATTCAATTTAACGAAAAGGCAACACAATGTGCTGCCTTTTTTGTATATTAAAGCCGTCTTTTTTACTTTTAAAACACCCTTCCCTCTTTATACTTAGCCCTTTACGAAAATCACCAAGACAAGACACAACAAACGCAACAGAGTACTTCACCCCCAATGGATGAAGAGTACTTCTTACTTTGAGAAAAAGAGAAGTCTATTAGAAATAAGTTAATCCCACTGTGTTGAAAGATGAAAACAAACTTTAAGACCAAGTAAGTTAGCTTTTTTACAAGCCTCTTCTACACCCTTTTCTGTTCCCTCATAACCCCAATTTGCACCATCTAATAATCTCTACCATCACTCAAAAGATGTCATGGTGCCACTATATCAGTATCTCACAATATTTCTCTGAATAATAATATTCAAAATTATAATGCTTTAAATAAAATCAATTATAAATACATTGTGTATTAGACATAATTCATATCAATGATTTTTTAATTTTGACAAAAAACCAGAAATGTCTTACCAAATAAAGACAATTACCGAATTTAAAAACAATTATCCATTTTCACTTCTTCTTATGAAGTTCGCGGGGAAATGAATATTTGGGGGCTCTCATAAGGAGAATACTGGTGTATAAAACATTCCTTTTATCATGCACGGCTACAGCCGCTATCATCCTGTTCAACATCCAGTTCAGTGCACGTGCTGAAATTCTTGAAGTTTCTGAGGGAAAAACAATACCAGTATCCGATAAAACCTATGAAACTATTCACGCAAAAGACGGTGGAAAAATCATTGGCAAGAATTTAACGATAAACCACCCAGGCCATTACGATGTATACGCTGTAACAGCTGAAGGTGTTAACAGTGTAATTGAATTACAGGATAGTAGAATTATCCCAAAACTTGATTCTGATATTGGCCTAGGTCTTGAAGCCAAAGACGGAGCTACAATCAAAATGATTGGAGGTTCCATTGCAACTGCCTTTGTTGGCGCTTCTTTTAATAACACGAATAGCAGCGAAAACATGCTAAAAGACGTAGAGATATCAGACTTAGATAAAGATGGCCTGCAATTACTCTCAGGAATAGTTACCAAGGGAAGCACGCTCACCTTAAAAAACGTAACTGTTATGCATGCATCGCACGCTCTAAAGGCAGATGATCACTCGACAATAACAATCTCTGGAGGATCATTTGATGGAGAACTCGATGGAATATATGCTTCAAATGGCAGCACGATTACTATCGACAACAAGGCTGAGATTACAACATCCAGTAGTTATGGACTCCATGCTGATGGTATAGAATCTAAGATCACAATGACTGGAGGAACAGTAAGTGGATGGGGTACAGGCACATTGTTTGCCGAAAACGGCGGACAGATTGATGTCACTGGTATTACTATAACATCGACAGATGGCACCGGAAACGGTGCAATCGCCGATGACTCTGGAAGCATAATTGAATTACATAATACAACGATTAAGGATGTTTCAACGGGGCTTGTTACACAACGAAACGGCACGATCAAGATGACTGGAGGTTCTATTACAGCTTCTATAATAGGCGCTTCTTTTAATAACAGTAAGAGCGCTGAGAACAAGCTAGAAAATGTAAAAATATCAAGTGGTAAAGACGATGACCAACAACTTTTCGGGGTAGTAGCCACTCATGACAGCAACCTTACTTTGAAAAATGTAACAGTTACTCAGGAGAATATAGGCATAGCCACCGCTTTTAATTCTCAAATAAACGTATCAGGGGGAGAATTTAATGTAAAAACCTCAGGGGCATATGCTCAAAGTGATAGCACCATTATCATAAAAGACAATGCTAAAATTAATGCATCTGATGGCAGTGGACTCCATGCAAGCGGTCCACAATCCCAAATCACAATGACAGACGGAACAGTATTTGGGAAAAAAGCTGCATTATATACAGAAAACGGCGGGCATATTGATGTAACAAATGTTTCTGCAACAGCAAAAATCGGTGGTTTGCAGATCATGTCTCTCTCTTACACGGATCCCGATAATCCACAAAAACATAAAAGCAGTGAAATCAATTTGGTCAATACAAAACTTCATGTTGAAAATGGTATTGGAATTCTTATTGGAGCTTTCACTGACAACGATATTGAAAATAATGCAAATCTGGCAATCGGTACCGCAAATCTCAAAAATTCAGAAATCCATGCCGATGTTTTACTAGGAAACGGCATTTATTGGAAAGATAAAGAGTTTTGGAACCAGGTAGGTTTAAAATCGATCTCCAACGGTACCTTCACATTAAGCGCAGATCAGTCTACTCTAGAAGGCAGAGCGAATATTGCTAAAGGCAGAAATGTACACTTTGATCTGAAAAACAATACAACATGGACGTTGAAAATCAGCAAAAACGAAAAAGATGATGATGGCAATCTGCTTGATATTGCTCAAAGATCTCGTTCTGATATTTCCACGCTTAGTCTTGATAATAGCTCCATTGTTTTTAGCGAACCAACAGAAGAGCATTACCAAACATTGCATATAGGTTCTGGTAAACCAGACACAAAAGCAGTCTACAATGCAACGGGTGATGCAAAGATTTACTTCAACGCAGAATGGAGTGATGGTGCTGCAATAAATGAGCAAAAAACCGATAGACTTTTGATCAATGGGGATGTCTCTGGAACAACATCAGTTTATGTTACGGGGCGCTTAGAAGATGACAATGTCGAAGCAAACACCTCTGCTGCTGCCAATGTCCGTGGTCTTTCACTCATTCAAGTTTCTGGAAAAGCAGAAGAAAGCTCTTTCAAACTTGTAAATGGCTACACCACAAGAGGTGGTTTACCAGATATGTATACACTACGTGCCTATGGACCAGATTCAAGCCAAGGCAAAGCCGATATTGCGCAAAACCTGTTTGATGAAAAGAATAAAAATTTCTGGGATTTCCGTTTGCAACCAGAACTGCTTGGAAATGGTTCTGGTTCTGGTTCTGGTTCAACTCCTGATCCTGAAACAAATATCCCTGCCGTTGCCCCTGTACCACAAACAGCAAGCTATTTGGTCATGCCAAATGCTCTCTTCTACAGTGGATTAACCGATATGGCTAAACAAAACGCGCTTTTAGCCACGATGAGAACATCCGTCTTAGGAAAAGAAGAAGAGAAACAAACAGGTTTCTTCTTATACACCTATGGAAGCACAGGAACTTTATCTTCTGAGCGTGGTCCTCTCAAATATGGTTATGGTGCTGATATTCGTTATGCTGCTCTCCAAGCCGGTGTTACATTGGCAGCAATTGAAGGGCAAAATACCACAACACATCTCGGTCTTGTAGGTACCTATGGGCAGCTGTCGTTTACACCAAAGGACATGTCAGATGCCGGTAAGAACACGCTGGATAAATGGTCACTGACAGCCTATGGCAGCGTGCAACATGACAATGGTTTCTACATTGATACACTGTTATCCTATGGAATTCTAAAAGGAGATATCGGCAATGCTCTCATTGGCAAAACCGCAAAATTGAAAAATGCCAAAATGTTGAGTGTTTCCACCACTATTGGCAAAGAGTTTGCAACCGGAATGGAAGGTTTAACATTTGAGCCACAAGCACAAATTGCCTATCAACATTTGATGTTTAACACCATTGAAGATGCTGATAATTTCACTGTTGATATGAACAATCCTTCTCAATGGTTAATCCGTGTTGGTGGGCGTTTGACCAAAACCATTTCCACTGAAAACAACCGTCCTATGTCTTTCTATGGAAAAGTAAACTTGATCAAAACTTTTGGTGATGATGGTAGCATTCATATTGGTAGAGACTTTGACCTTGATCCTATGGGACCTGCAATCGAAGGCGGCATTGGCATCAATGCACAACTGTCTCACAATTTCTCCCTTCATGGTGATGTAAGCTATCAACAAAAGCTTCAGAAAACTGGTATCTCTGGTGCGAGCTTTTCAGGTGGAATACGCTATCAGTTTTAAGAAAAGACTGTAAAAGTAGCCTATCATTCTATTCAATTTAACAAAAAGGCAGCACAATATGCTGCCTTTTTTAATCTATGTAAGCTACTATTCTTATTCCCTGAAACTTTTTTCTTTCTCCTCAATGATCTCCTTCCCTCCTATTTACACGAATCGCGCAGCATATTCATTATCGAATTTGTCTATAAAGCTAAGCAAAGTATATTTTTAGACAATATTAAAGAAAAGAACATTGGAAAAGATAATGATAAAAGAAGCTCTCTCTTCGTACCTTTAATCTGTTTCTTCAATCCATTAGCTTAACACCACCTGTAAGGATTCATTTATATTTCCATGTAGCGTTTTTTAGGCAAAGCATTTTGACAATGCTTATCCCTCTCATTCCATACAATATATTGATTTATAAAGATAATTATTTATTTTGCATGTTAAATGAGAGTCCCGAATATCGTAGAATTCTCTCATTTCAAACTTGTTTCATGTTGAATCAATTAAAAATTTTCTTGCACGTTACAAGCGGGGCTGGCGTGTGGAGCAAAGTTATATAAGAAAAGCTTAAGAAGCCCTATAATGAACTGTCTGAAGAACCAAGAGCTTGTCACAAACATTGGGAGCTAGCAAAGTGTGTGATGGGCTTGCTCTTTTATTAAGCTTAAAGGTATCAGCTTGCTCCTTCGTAAGCGTAAAGATGATGAGACTCTATGGCTTTAGCGTTATAACATTCATAACCACCGTCGCGAAATAGGCTTTGCTACCCTTAAGGAAAAGTCTCTTTAAAGAAAGCCTGTGAATAGCCCCCTCATCTCTTCTTCTTATAGCAGAGAAAATTTGCTGATCGTTTTGGTGAGTGCACAAAATAATACATCTCAACGCTATAGAGTTTTTATAACGATTATCCTTAATAGACAATTTTAAATATCATACTTCATAGTGTTTTTTAGCATAAGCTTGACCAAGCTAGGTTTTATGAAATCCATTTTTCCCGACTTCTTATGATCATTAAAAAGTTTTTCTTAAGAAAAACTTCAAATCATAGAGAACACCATAACTATAATTCGTTTTGTTGTTTACAATAAAAACATAATGATATAAAAACTGATTGGGTACTTGCGCCATCAGGGGAATGAAGTAAGCATCAAAGCATACCAAATACTAAAGGCATATCTATGTGTAAGAAATATATTTATAAGAAAAATTTTTTGTTATGTACAATTGCTGGAACTTTCATTTTTTCTCATTTTGCTCCAACTTATGCAAATAGACAACCTCCTGAAATTATTAGTGAGTTTAAGCTGGAAAAAGGAGAAGAAAAAACTCTTAATAACGTTTTTATCCGCAATGGATTGAGCGCAGTGCACGCCTCTGAAAAAGCAATTGCCACAATTACGAACTCAACAATACATTCAGCTTCGTTTGCTTTTGCTGTATCACAAGGTGGACGTATTAATGCTAAAGAAGTAAAAGCCAATGCCCTGTATACTGGTCTATCGATTTCAAACGGTATCATTAACATTGAAGATTCATTCATAGAAAGCAAAAAACAATCCGGTATTGTTTTTCATAGCATTTTAGATTATTTTCTGAAAGATGGTGAAGAAGTTATCAATAAGGCAATTCTTAACAATACAAAACTTCTTGTGAAAAATGGTGTCGGTATTTTAGGACCATCATCTTCAAAGTCTGTTGCCGAGGTTCAACTTAGAAATTCAGAAATTCGTTCTGATGTACTATTACAAAATAATGTAAAAAAGAAAACAGATTCAGATCCTCATCCTGTGACTTTTGTATTAACCGCCGATAATTCGATTATGGAAGGAAGAGCAAGAACCTTAGCAGTAAATACAACTGTTTTTAATTTAAATAACAATAGCAAATGGTATTTAAATGTAAGTCAATACGACATAAATCGTGATTTTAGTTCATTTAATTATGCACTCCATGATATTAAGCAACGAGCACTGTCTACCGTTTCAGTACTGAACTTCAATAATAGCTCTATTGTGTTTAATGCACCACATAGGCTGGCAAAGAGTCAATATCAAACCTTGAGTGTAGGACGAACGATTGAGCTCCCTAATCCACACGAAAACAGGGATCCTGCTATAAAAACCGTTTATAATGCAGTAGGCAATGCAAGGATTTATTTCAATACAGAATGGAGTGATGGTTTAAAAAGAGAACAACAAAAAACTGACCGCCTTCTTGTCCATGGAGATGTATCAGGCACCACAACAATTAGTTTCAATAGTCTTTCAAAAGGTGCGCCATCAAAAGAAGAAGCTTCTATTCCCGCGAATATGCGTGGACTGTCGCTCATTCAAGTATCTGGAAAAACAGATGAAAATGCCTTCAAACTAGCAAATGGCTATGTCACAATGGGCAGTTTGCCTTATAAATATGTCTTAAATGCCTATGGACCGACATCACGTCTTGGAAAAGCAGAGAGCACACAAAGCCATTTAGGAGAAGTAACTCAACAATCAAAAGAAACGTCCTCAAAAACCGACACGACCCCCGTTGTATTAGGTGGTGTAGTTTTAAAGATTGAGGATAATATAAAAGGTGAATCAACACCAAATTCTGAGCAAATAGGGAGCACACAAAACCATTTGAGAGAAAATCAGAATTTCTGGGATTTCCGCTTGCAAAGTGCAACGCTCGATGATGAAGGAAAGATCAGAGCTCTCGTTCCTCAGGTGGCAAGCTATTTGTCCATGCCTAGCGCACTATTCTCAGCTGGACTGGCTGATGTAAACAATCAAAACACTTTACTGAACACGATACAAAAAACAGGCTTTGAGAAAAAAAATCATAAAAACAAAGGGATCTTCTTCTCGACTTATGGAAATAAGATGACATTATCCTCTCACCGTACGCCATTGCAATATGGCTATGGTGCCGATATTCACTATGCTGCTTTACAAGCAGGCTTTACATCAGTAGCTCTAGAAGATCAAAACATAACCACCAATTTGGGTCTTTTCGGGACATATGGGAAATTAGCTTTCACCCCAAAAGATATGGAAGGTGCTGACAAGAGTACACTCAATAAATGGTCAATTTCTGCATATAGTGGACTGCGCCATAATAATGGTACATATATCCATGCTCTCTTTTCCTATGGAATGCTCAAGGGAGATATCACCACAGCTCTCATAGGAAAGACTGCAGAATTGAAAAACGCTGATACATTCAGTGCATCGGCGACCATTGGACAAAAATTCGAAACCAGTACAAAAGGATTGGTCTTTGAACCACAAGCACAAGTTGTTTATCAGCGTCTCATGCTTGGCACATTCTCAGATGTCGATGGCTTTGATGTAGATATGGGAAATCCTCATCAATACTTAGTGCGTGTTGGTGGGCGCTTAACACAAACGACGATTTCTATTGAAAAAGGCAGTATTCTTTCTCTCTATGGTAAATTGAATATTATTAAAGCTTTTTCTAACAATGACACCATACAGATTGGTGAATCATTCCACTTTGATTCTATGGGAGCTTCTGTTGAAGGTGGACTTGGTGTGAATGCACAATTATCACAAAATATCGCCCTTCATGCTGATGTTAACTATCAACATAAGCTTCAAAAAACTGGTATATCTGGAGCAAGCTTTTCAGGCGGAATACGCTATCAGTTTTAAGAAAAGGCAAAAAACAATTTATAGTCTATTCATTTTTAATAAAAAAGCAGTACGAATGTACTGCTTTTTTTGCAATCTATAGGAAAGAGCCATCAATAACGGTTCTTTCTATACAGCTTTCTTTAAAGGATTAGTTTCATTCAAACCAAATGCAACAAAATTCTTTATCTCTCAATGACTGTTGAAGTCTCAAGAGAGCCGCCTTTTTGACTTATAAAAATCGAATGGATTCAATAAAAATTGTTGTATATCGATAAAAAATACAAAATATTTTAGCTTTTTTACATCAAAAAAATTCATAGTGAATAATTCTATATACAAGAAAACCAACTGAAAGCTTTTTGTAAATGCACAACAAATCTTCTCCAAAAACTTTGTAGAGTTTTCATAACAACAGCCTTAAGCAATAAACATCCTTGCAAAATATTTTGATCCTTAGCACTTTAAAACAAAAATACTTATCAAGCTAGGTTTTCTGAAATCCATCTTCGCTGCATTGCGCTTTATATTTTAAAAGCTCTTCTAAGACCAATTTTTAAACGATAAATAACAAAGCATAATATTCGTTTTGTTGTTTACAATAAAAATATAATGATATAAAAACTGATTGGGTACTTGCGCCATCAGGGGAATGAAGTAAGCATCAAAGCATACCAAATACTAAAGGCATATCTATGTGTAAGAAATATATTTATAAGAAAAATTTTTTGTTATGTACAATTGCTGGAACTTTCATTTTTTCTCATTTTGCTCCAACTTATGCAAATAAACAACCTCTTGAGATTCCTACGGTCCAAGTAGCTAATGGAGAAGAGAAGAGCCTTCATAATGTTTTTGTTCGTGGTAAGTATGATGCCGTGATTGCTAAGAAAGGTCATATTACCATTACAAACTCAATAATGCACTCAGGCTTTACTTTGCTTTCTGCAACGTCAGGTGGTCAAATTAATGCCAAAGGAATTGTGGGAGAGGCAGAAGGGCATGGTTTGTCACTCACAAACGGCACAATCCATATTGAAGATTCAACATTAAAGGTCATAGGCCACAGCAGAGCCTATGGTATCAATTTTGGTTATATTTCAAGTTCTACAATAAAAGAAGGAGAAGAAGTTGTAAACAAAGCAATCCTTAATAATACAAAACTTCTTGTAAACGACGGTGTAGGTATTTTCGGACCTTATTATCCCAAAACGAATGCAGTGTACCTTAAAAACTCAGAAATTCGTTCTGATATGTTATTAAAAAATGAAGTCTCACCCTTCTTCGAGGTTCAACCTGCTACTTTTACATTAGAGGCTGATAATTCGATTATGGAAGGAAGAGCAAAAACGCTTCCTCAAAATACAACGGTTTTCACCCTAAACAATAACAGCAAGTGGCATTTAAAAATTAGTCTATTTGAGTTGGGAAATAGTTTTAGTCTATTTGATTATAAGCTCCTTGATCTTAAAAAACGAGCACAATCTATCGTTTCAGTCCTAAACCTTAATAATAGCTCTATTATATTTAATGCACCGCATAAACTAGCAGACAATCATTATCAAACCTTGCATGTAGGAAAACATCCACAAAAAGCAGAGCAAAACAGAAGCTCCGATGCAACAACGGTTTACAATGCATTGGGCAACGCAAGAATTTACTTTAATACAGAGTGGAGTAATGGTCTTACAAAAGAACAACAAAGAACTGACCGTGTTCTCGTTCATGGTGATGTCTCAGGTACCACAACGATCTATTTCAACAATCTTTCAAAGCATGCAGAACCATTCGATGATGAAGAAGATTCAATTCCTTTGAATATGCGTGGGCTCTCACTTGTTCAAGTTTCTGGGCAAGCAAATGAAGATTCCTTCAAACTTGCCCATGGCTACACCACAATGGAGGGCTTACCTTATAAATACATACTCAATGTTTATGGACCAACATCCAGCCGTGGGACAGCCGATAAGACACAAAGTCATTTAAGCGGAATATCACAAGAATCAAAACAGAAAGATGCACAAAATACCAATGCATCATCCCTTAAAAAAGAAAACAATGGACAAGCTCCCTTGGAAGAAAATGAGAATTTCTGGGATTTCCGCTTGCAAAGTGCGACTCTCGATGATGAAGGAAAGATCAAAGCTCTTGTTCCTCAAATGGCAAGCTATTTGGTTATGCATAATGCAATATTCTCCTCTGGCTTGGCTGATATAAACAATCAAAATACACTATTAGATAATATGCACTCAATAGTTTTCGGATTAGAAGGTCATAAACAGAAAGGGATATTCTTATCGACTTATGGAAACAAGATAACGTTATCTTCCAGCCGTAGTCCATTGGAATATGGTTATGGTGCAGATGTTCGTTATGCTGCTATCCAAGCAGGCATGACATTAGCAACGTTAGAAAATCAAAATATGACCGCGAATCTTGGTCTTTTAGGCACATATGGAAAGCTTTCTTTTGCACCAAAGGATATGGAAGGTTCTGACAAAAGCATACTAGATAAATGGTTCTTTACGGCATATGGGAACCTCCACCATGACAATGGTCTCTATGTTAATGCACTTTTCTCTTACGGCATTTTAAACGGACATATTACAACAGCCCTTATCGGCAACACCACAGAGTTAAACAATACGGATACATTAAATATATCAGCTACCGTTGGACAAAAACTAGCAACTGGTGTTGAAGGGGTGTCCTTTGAACCACAAGCACAACTTATTTATCAACACATTGCATTTGGCACTCTTTCAGATATTGATGGCTTCCAGGTTAATATAAAGACCCCTCATCAATGGTTGGTCCGTATTGGAGGGCGTTTAACGAAAACAATGCTTCCCATTGAAAAAGATCGTGTTCTTTCTTTTTATGGTAAATTGAATGTCATCAAAGCTTTTGGTGAAAAGCGCACTATCGATGTTATTGAATCTTTCTATCTCGATTCTATGGGCTCTTCCCTTGAAGGTGGGCTTGGCATTAGCGCGCAACTTTCTAAAAATATCGCACTTCATGCTGACGTTAATTACCAACATAAACTTCAAAAAGCTGGTATCTCTGGAATTAATTTTTCCGGTGGAATGCGTTATCGCTTTTAGAAATCTTAGCTCTCTATTTTGACGCATAAGCAGCGCTGAGATGAAAACAGTGCTGCTTATATTTTACTACATTACAAAAATTGTAGTGTGTCAAAAAGTGGTTCATTTTTAGCAAAACAAAGAAAAATATCTTAAGGAACATCTCTATGCATAAGAATCTTTTATGTACAGCCGCTTGTGCTTTGTTTTTTTCTTCTTTTAATTTTACGTCTACCAGTACCGCTTCTGGCTTAAACCCTCAAACACGCCATACCATTGATTTAATAAACACACCAACACAAGCATCGAAAACGACTCTTAACACATCCGCAAAAGCTCATGTGAAATTACCCATAAAAGTTAGGAGAACCGCTACCGCTGATACCGAAAGCACCTCTAAACTTACAGATAATGAAGCAGCCGCAACTTCTGCTTCTCTTGATTTGGCAGAAAAAAGAACAATTCTTACGCCACAAAAAGAAAGCTCTTTAGTCATGCCTATCGCGATGTTTTCTGTCGGTTTTTCTGATGTCAACAATCAAAATATCTCGTTAGACAATATGCAAATAACAATGTTTGAACCCAAAGATCATCCAGAGAGAGGCGTTTTCTTATCCACTTATGGCAATAAGAGCACCTTTTCTTCCAGCATTCAAGCAAAACAAGATGGTGTTCAAGCAGATATTCGCTATGCTGCATTTCAAGCAGGGGCAACATTAATAGCGCTAAACGATCAAAATATCAGCAGCAATTTTGGTCTTTTCGGAACATATGGGAAATTGTCTTTTACTCCTAAAAACAAAGAAAGCTCTCATAAGAAAATGCTTGATAAATGGTCACTCACCGCATATGGAAATATTCAACATGACAGTGGCCTCTATGCAAGTGCATTTCTCTCTTATGGAATTTTCAAAGAAAATAACACCACAGCTTTCATCAAACATACCTCAAAAGTAAATAATAGTAAAACATTAGGGGCCGCTGCAACTGTTGGTCAAAAACTGTCAACCAGTTTGAAAGGTGTAATCCTAGAACCGCAAGCACAACTTGTTTATCAGCGTCTCATGCTTGGCTCTTTCTTAGATGACGATAACTCTAAAATAGACATAAGCAAACCTCATCAATGGTTGCTCCGTATTGGCGGACGTTTGACGCAAAACAAAGGCCATGCCCTTTCCTTCTACGGCAAACTGAACGCGATCAAAACTTTTAGTGAAAACCTTCCGCTTGCTGCTATGGGATTTTTAATCGAAGGTGGTTTTGGTATTCAAGCGCACTTATCTGAAAATATCGAGTTTCATAATGATCTCAGCTATCAACATAAATTTAAAAAAGATGGCATATCTGCAATAAATATTTCCGCTGGAATGCGTTATCACTTTTAAAAATACTGGTATTCCTATCTTGAAATATAAAGCACTCTCATTATGTTTCGTTTTGTCTCTTACAAAAGAAACATAATGAGGTCAAAGTTTTATCTTTTATGAGAGAGGGGAAATATTTAGGAATACATCCATATGAAAAAAAGTTTTTTACTATACACAGTTTCTGGAGTTCTGTTTTATTCTTCCACCAGCTTGTCTTATGCTCTTCATTATACGAATGCACAACCTACGATAGATCTCCCGTCTCCACAACCCGCTCATTCAAATGCATCATCTTCATATCCACCTTTAACATCTAGCTCTACAAGAACGATCATAACCCCTCTTGTTACAAAGAGTGAATCTACAACGCCTACTCCTACGAGCACTCTACCTTCCACAACCCAACTTGAAGGAAATTTAGTTGGAAATACAATTTCTTCTTCAAAACAAAACTCTGATCTTAGCCAAGGAAGTACACAAACATCAAAGACTAAAGTGGCAAAAGGTGTACAATCTAACCCTACAACCACACAAGATATTCTTACACAATCTCCAACGACAGAAATAGCTCCAACAACAGGAATGGAAGCAAAATCTAGAAGACGTTCAGGTGTTCTCACCTCTTCTACAGACTCTTCCAGAAAAAAAATGCCCGAAAATTCTGTTGTATCATCACAGTCAGAACCTCCACAACCTGCACCCAGTTTACGACCAACACTTACAAACTCAGAACCTATAAGAGTGGAACTTACAAAACCAACAACAGAGCTATCGCCAACGCCTAAAGAACCAGAACTCGCACAGCCAATATCTTTAAGACCAGAAACTGGAAAACCAGCATTATCGGTACCGCCAAAATCTGTAAAACCAGCGCCCGTACAATCTGCCTCTGCACAAAAAATATCTGAAAAATCAGAGCTTGAAAAACCAATATCACCAATAAAACAACCTGAAAAGTCTACACAAATTGAGGATATAAGCTCTAGAGTTGAGGCTGAAAACGGTAAGACCATAACGCTACATAACAAAAAAATTCAAGACAATGGTTTTGCTGTACATGCAGAGGGAAATAATTCAAAAGTCAACATGATAGGGGGAACAGTTGATGCGCGTTTTGTTGCATTGAGTGTATCAGATGGTGGAGAAATTGATGCTACAGGTATTACTGTAACAGCAGAAACAGCTGGTTTGGTCAACATAGAAGGAACAATCAAACTGAAAGATTCAAGCGTACATGTCACGGGCAATCATGAAGCGGACGGTATTATTTTCCGCAACAATCCGTATAATGCCCCTAGAAAACGATATACACGCAATGCTGAAAGGAATGCCAACGCCGTTCAAGAACAAGATTTAGCCAATATTGCCGATAAAGTAACTCTAGAGAATACAAAGATTTTCGTTGAACATGGTAGGGGTATCAACCTTTATGGAACAGGCATAAACGGTGAAGTCAGCCTTAAAAATTCAGAAATTCATGCCGATATTTTATTAAAAAATATAAAAAACGAAAATGCTTTCACAAACACCCTTACACTGGTTTCTAACCACTCTTCTTTAGAAGGTCGAGTAAAAACTTCTAAAGATAATAGAACTGTTTTTGATCTAAAAGAGGGGACGAAATGGCTTTTAAAGGCGAATAAAAACGCTGGAAATAATGATAATGTTTCAGATGACCGTGTACAGTTTGGTGTTGATGAAAAATCATACTCTAACCTTTCTGGATTGCGCCTTACAGATAGTGTCATTATGTTTGACAAGCCAATGGAGGGACATTACCAAACTCTGTTTATAGGACCTAATCTTCCGAAAGCAGATGGAACAGCTCATACAACAGCGGTTTATAGTGCAACAGGTGTTGCAGAAATTTATGTAAATACTCAATGGGATAAACATTCTCCTATCACGGAGCAACAGACCGATCGCATTGTGATTAATGGCGATGTCTCAGGCCGTACTGTTGTTCACATCAATCTCCAAGAAACAGATAAAAAAACAACCGATAGCTCTGCTGTTTGGGGAGAAGACATGGCGTCACTTCCTTTAGGGACACATGGGATTTCAATCATTCAAGTTTCCGGACAAGCAAACGAAAATTCCTTCACGTTAGCAGGAAACTATATGACAATAGGGAAACAACCTTATAAGTATGTACTTACAGGCTATAAACCTGGAACATCTCATGAAAGCCAAAACCTTTTTGGTAAGAACAGTAATTTTTGGGATTTCCGCTTACAGAATGCCTACATTGATAAGGATAAAAAAGTTCGAGCACTTTTACCACAGGTAGCAAACTATTTAACCATATCTAATACTTTATTTTCTGCTGGATTTACTGATGTAAACAATCAAAACACGTTGTTAGACAATATGCGAACAACAGTATTTGGGGCAGAAGATAATAAAAAGAATGGTATCTTTTTCTCTTCCTACGGCGAGAAAGTCACCTTATCTTCCAACCGCGATCCACTGCATTATGGTTATGGTGCTGATGTAAACTATACTGCTTTACAACTGGGTGTCATATTAGCCGCCTTGGAAGGCAAAGACATAAGCACACATTTTGGTTTTGTAGGAACATACGGGAAACTTGCCTTTACGCCAAAAGAGATGCAAGATTCTGAAAAGACGACACTTGATAAATGGTCTCTTGCCGCTTACAGCGGCATCCAACATAGCAATGGTATATATGTAAACACCCTTCTTTCTTACGGAAAGTTAAAAGGAAATATTACCACAGCTCTTGTTGGAAATGCCGCACAACTGGATGGTACGGAGATGCTTAATATATCTGCAACCATTGGTCAGAAATTAGCGACCAACACAAAAGGATTGGTATTTGAACCACAAGCACAATTCATTTATCAAAATCTCATGTTTGATATCTTCTCAGATGCCGATGGCTTAAAAGTAGACATGGGAAACCCGCATCAATGGTTGATGCGTATTGGTGGACGTTTAACAAAAACTATAATGGCTGTTGAAGAAAGTAAGGCTGTTTCCTTCTATGGTAAAGTAAATGTTATCAGAACTTTTGGTGATGGAAAAACAATAAAAATTGCTGATACCTTTCATGTTGATCCTACCGGCTCTTCAGTTGAGGGAGGCATGGGGGTGAATGCATATCTTTCTCAAAAAATCGTACTAAACGCTGATATCAGCTATCGGCAAAAACTGCAAAAAGCCGGTGTATCTGGCACCAATTTGTCTGGCGGGATACGTTATCGTTTCTAAAGCAGAAGCTAATTTTAACTTAAATAAAATGGCAGCACAAAGTGCTGCTTTTTTATTTAAACTTATATTTTTTAAATTCTCAAAAATCATTATCACATTAAAGAAGATTTTGACTTATAACTTTTCTTTTGCATATTGAATAAAAAACTGAATACCATAGCATTCTCTCATCAAAACACCCCATGCATAAAGTTTTATGTCTTACACCACACCTCAAGCGATGATGTTTTTACAGCACAACAGAATAAGCATTCATGCGGATTTAAAAAAGTTAGCCCCTTCTTCGCTGTAGACGCTCCATTTATTTTAGATGATGTACATTTAATATACCTGCTATAAAAACTTGCTATCTGTTATAAATTCTTAAAAGCGTGTTTTTCCTCTAAAATCTCAATGCCACACCAACTCCACCATAAGACAAAATATTGATTTATAAAGATTGTTCATTGTTTTGCATGTTAAATGAGAATCCAGAATAGCGTAAGATCCTTTCATTTCAGACATGTTCCATGTTGAATCAACCAAAATCATGTCTCTTGCAAGTTACAAGCGGGAAGAGCCCTTGTGGATAAAAAACTATTAAGAAAGGATTAAAAATGCCCCTGATGAACCGTCTCAAGTGCCAAGAGCTGTAGCAACACCCACGAGCTGGCAAATATGCACCAGCTTACTCCTTTATGAAGCGTAAAAATCGTGGTGCTCTATAGATTTACCGTTATACCATTCACGGACACCACCGTGAAATGGGATTGGGTGCCTTAAGAGATGTTTCTTTAAAAAAGCACGTGAATTGGCAACACAATGACGTTCTGTTTTACATGAGGGGCGCGTGCCCCCATTAAAGAACGAGAGAAACTGAAGCGTGAAATAATGCGTGATCTTCATCATTTAACAGATAGTGCTTTAGATGCTTTTGAACAAAATAAAGCTAAATTAAAGGATGGTGGTACAGAGGAAAGCTGATTTCTAGCCCTTTATTCTTTCCCAATAAGATCGCCTCCCCATTTAAAATATTACGCCAACAAAGATATAAGCAATCTATTCACTCAAATCTGGATGCTCTCTCCAATCTGGCATACAAAAACTAAAAACAGCAGAAGAAAATATTAAACCGCTTTAATTTTTGTCTCAAACATATAGATTTAAACAACTAACCGCTTCATATCACCACACTTCAAAGGACAGTGCTCTATAAGGCTTATAGGCAATATTCATCACATACTCTCAAAAGACTAATGCATAAAACCTTACATTACCATAACTCCAAGCAAGCTGTTTTTAAGGCATCACGGGCTGGTCTAAATATTCCCTTGATCGCCTCCCTAAACTAAAAAATGAAGCTCCCTATTAACTCAGTCTGCAAACAATACTCCGTAAATATTCCCCCTTCTCTTAGTCCTCTCCCAGCTAGCTTCCTACAGCACGCAGTTCACATCACTACACCTTAAAAGACACTGTTTTAAGAACAGCGTTTTACAGTACAACAGGATAATAATCTAAATACCCAAATGCGCTTAAAACAAGTCTACTCACTAAACGCATTATTTATCCAAATAAACTGATCTACCTAATCATTGTCATCACTTAGAACAGCCAATATTCATCAGATTTGAATCATTCCTCTGTTTCTTTTACGCGTCCAGATAATTGCATAGCTCTAGAAAGATCATTAACTGCATTTAAATGCGTCTGAAGCAATTCACTATTACGCTGTAATTTTTCTTGTAAATCAGACAACAAACTTTCAACTTCATGCTCAATATCTTGATTCATGTAGCGCTTCACATCGCTCATGGATTTATTAAGATCACGCAAACCACGTATTTTACATAAATTTATTTCTTCGTAATCTGGAACACCACTGCTCTCTAGCATATTGCTTTCATAATCAACAACTTGAGCTAATCCTTTAACAGCAGCAACAAATTTTGTCATCGCCCAATCACGATCAATAAGATTATTATCAAGAACTTTTGCTTTTGATGCAAAACTATCATCACCATATTGCACTACAGACATTTTTACTTCCCCTTCAACACTCTTGTTCAATCTTTCAAATGAGGGAGATTAAACAGGTTCTCTTCAATGCTGATACACTCAATAAAGCTCGTGGTGCAAACATCGCTCAAACAACAGCACGACAATCCTTCAAAGCGTATACCACTTCAACTTTCAACGCATTCTCTCAAGTATTTTTCTTGCTTTGCTACAAAACCATCATTACGGCTATACTAATTCACCAAAACGCTATAAACTTAAACCTTACGCAGCAATATCGAAAGTTCTACATTTGCTCTGTCTATTTTGGTCTATTTCGCCTTGCCGATTTTATCTTTGCCTATTTCGTCACCAGCATGCCTTCAACAGAAAACAACAACGCTCTCACGAGAACTTTGTCCATAAAAGACCACCTGCCGACAAAAACCCACAGCATATCTCGCAGCATATCAAAGACTTAAGCTCATTAAAAATTTCAGCATTTTAACGATAGCAGCATCTTACCCTCCATAACCTTATGGCTCTTTTTGCACCTAAACTTGCATACCTTCCGGCACCCCATAAGATGGCACCCTACAAAATTAGTTGCACCCATTCAAAAAGACACACCCTCCCCCATGCTCCTTCTGCACATATGCAGTACTTCGCATAAAAAACAAAAAGAATGCTCTTTTGAACAGATTAGCCATACAGCAATATTAAAAAAGACATCTTAAAACAGCTAAACAGCCATCAATCTCCCTTTTTTTTAATTATCATTCGCTTTTCTTTGCAATGAACGACTATATAAGATTTTTTGAACCTTTTCAAGAGTTTCTTAGCCAATCAATTCGATACGTCTTCAATTGCATATTCACGCGCTTGTTTTAAAGAAACATCTCTTAAGTGTACCCAAGCCTATTTCGCGCCATAACCCATGAATAATATAATGATAAATCCCCCATGACATGTATAAAATCCATTGAGCACTGTCCATCTTTACGCTTAATAAAAGAAGCAAGCCAGCACACCATCACATATTTTGCTAGCCCCTCATGTTGCGATATCCTTGACATTTAAGTGCGGTTCAAAAAGCATGCCTTTCTTGTACAGTTTCGCTCCGCATGGACCCTCCCCACTTGTAACTGCAAAAGACATGGTTTTGGTTGATTAAACCTAGAGCAAATTTGGAATGAAAAAATTTTACGGTATTCAGGACTCTAATTCAAGTTGAATAACGATAGATTATCATTATAAATCAAAATATTATCCAATGCATAATGCTTAACGCTCCCCACATTGATATTTTCAGAATTTCCACAGCATCTTCCTATAGGTTATTTCACTCCATAACACAGTTTGCTCTTAATATCGCGGCTTTACATGTGCTACTGGTATAAAAACATAGAAACAATCATTTTATAATAAAGGTACAATTTTTGTTACGAACTTTCTCTCATTTTCAACCTTCTAAATGCAGCTCTTCTCTTTCATACTCATCACATTTCAAATCTATCCCATGTTGAATAAATTAAATTTACTTGTTTGCACATCACAAACAACGCCCTGATGTGTTGATAAAATACACTGAAAGAAAAATGCCTCTTATGAACCGTCTCAAATGCCAAGGGCCATAGTAAACATTGGAAGCAAGCGTACGATGACAGTGACTTGCTCTTTCATAAGTGTAAAGATGGTAGCATTCTATAGATTTTTATATTATTCAAATTTTATATTATTTCACGAGAGCTTTACTGTTATACCATTTACGAGTGTCATCGTAAAATGTTTGTCGTGTGCATTGAGAGATGTTTTCTTACAAGTACATAAATATGCAATACAAATATATTAATATACAACATAAGTATATTTCGTTTGGAACGTTCTGTTCTTTTGTGCAAAACATGCCCATTAGAACAGCATTAACCAATCTTACTATGAGATAAACGATCAGAAAACATTTTTGTCTTCTTCTGTGCACCTTAAAGGACAAAGATCTTAACTCAATCTGCTCTGTACGCAGTCCGAATTTTTGTCAAGCAATCTTCTCTTGACTTCCTACTCATGTGAGTCACTTAAACGAAAGGCTCAATAAATCAACCTACGAATATTCATCGCACACTAAAAAATACTTAAACGTTACAAGAAAACTTATATGCCTTATATTACCGCTATAAATGATAGTGTTTCATAGCATAACAGGGTAAAAAAGTTTTCTGCAACACAAAACCTACAAAATCAATTAATATTCTCTTTAAAACTTTCTTTTTTAAGATTTACAGTGCTCTAATTCCTCAAGCCTTTACAAAAAAGAAACGATTTTAAGCTTGCCTAATATATTGTATCAACATATACTACGGTTTGTAACATATTGTTATTCATAAAATCACCTCAAAAAGAACAGAAAGAGGTTTTTATGGCTGATCTCGTAAAAGCCGCAGTGCTTTATTCAACCTTGATTATCACCATGAATGCTTTTGTTGTTATTTTAGTTCTCGTAATAGAAATATACTAAACATACTCTCTTGGCTTTTTGTAATTTGCGCAAACGATCATTTTAATTTTACATAAGATCAAAGCGAAATTTTAACTCTACAGATAAATTACACACCTAATTTCAAACATCGCTTGCAACTATTTAAGTGTTAACTCTGCTTTTTGTATGCATTTTTAACCATCAGTTTCCATCTTTTCACGCTACTTGAATCTCAACTTCATTCCCGCCTTAAAGAACTAAATTTTCTACCAGATCCGATCTGTAAATAATTTGTCTCCTTATTGAGTAAGTTCCTCTTGCTTCTCCCCTTCAGGGCATATCACAATTCTAAAGGAATATTTCAAGAAGCTTATGATAAATCCATTGAACACCATCATCATACACTTGCGAGGGAATAAACCAGCACCATCACATACTTTTCCAGCACCAAATGTTGCAACAACCTTTAATCCTTGAGATAGTTCATAAAAGACATTTTTACTTCTTTCTTCAACAGTTTTTATCCACACGGCTCTCCATGCTTGTAACGTGCAAGTAGATGGTTTTAATTGATTCAACCTAGAACAGATTTTGACGAGATCCTTATTCAACATAAAATAATTAAATTATTTTTATAAATCAAAGTATTATTCAAAAAACAACTCATACATAAAGTTTTGCATGAGCTCCACCACTCAACATGATAATATTACAACACAATTAAAATAAAAAATAACAAGGAAAAACCTTACAAACTCAGAAAAGAGAGGGGGAAAATGAAAAGATATGGAGAGCGCTCAATTCCTCACACATCCAGCAAAACCGTCCTAGCAAAACTGCCTCACGTCTTAACTAATGTTATAATATTCTCAAATCAAAAGCAATTTTTTAAAAATATTTTGAGAAAAACATTTAAGTATAAAACGATAATAATTCCATTCAGAATATTTTTCTCTTTATTAAGACAGAGAAAAGTAAATTCCAAACAAATGTTTCCTCCCAATTTTTCCGAAATTAGCCGCAACGCTTAAAGCCGGTCTTAGTGTGATGAAACATTATTTGTGATGAACGCAGAAAAACACCCCAAAGGTAGATTCAATCTCATGTTTTAAATACATGCGACCAAAACATTAAACAATCAGCACATAGTTTGAAAAATTAGCAATAACACGTAGCAACTCATTCGGATGCAATACTATCACAATTGAAAGCACTTTTTGGCTGGACAAATAGACAGTATAGCATCCGTTTACACAAAGAGTACAGATCGTAAACGGCTAATTCTTGAAGCCATCAAAAGGCTCTCTAAAAGTTAGAGAGAGCCTAAAAAACGTAATAGAATCAACAATTAACCAATTCCTTATTAATAGAATAATTTATTGAATTTTATGTTTTTAATTAATGCCAAACATAAGTTCCATATACGCTTGTCTGGCATGTTGACAATTTTTAGATTTCTTTATAGACGATGGATCCATCTTTTCACACTTTTTTACCCACTCTTCGAGTAATGTTTTATCTTTCTTGAATTCCGCCACGCTGTGATTTTTTTCGCAAGCAGCAAGGACAAGTCCAGTACAAAGCAGCACTGCTGTAATAATGACTTTATTCATGATTTAATTCCCTTCCTTTTTATCTTCAGTTTTTTCTTGGTCATCCTTTCCAGAACCGAAAACTCCCCATTTTTTACGAGTTTCTAATTCAGCTTTTTCTGCGTTTTTACAATTTTGAGAATCAAAACTCCCTGCAATAAAACATTTCTCTAACCACTGATTGAGTAATTTAGGATCTTTCTTAAAATCTGCTACGCTATAGTTTTTCTCGCATCCAGCAACAGCAAGTCCAGCACAAAGCAGCACTGTTGTAATAATGGCTTTATTCATAAATAAATTCCCCTTTTTTCAAATTTACAAAGTTTAGGACACAATTTAGGGTTCCATTAAATTTGTACATTCGGTTCATTGGTGCATTTTCAAAAATTTTAAAATCGACTTCTGTACGCAATTTTTTCCAACCTATGATGATAAATCGCGTACAAAGAAAAACACCGCTATCAATATATTTTTATGATTTAATTGTTGTCCTGCTTTTTTTCAGTTTCATTCCCTTTTTTGCCACTTTCACGAAGTTCCTTTGCAAGATTTCTATAATGCTCTTGAAAAAGCTCCATATCGGCTTGTATGACATTTTGACAATTCTTGGTTGCAAAAGCAGAGGTCCCGATTTTATCGCATTTCTTTCCCCATTCTTGCATCAATTTTTTATCTTTCTTAAATTCCTCAACACTGTAGTTTTTTTCGTGAACCAACAGTAACAAGCCCCGTGCAAAGCAACAGCGCTGTTATAATGATCTTGTTCATGATTTAACCCCTCTCTTTGTTTTATATTTTATTAACAATATCTTTGGATTCACATCCCCTCCTATATTGTGACCTTGCGTCTAACTTTCCTTTGCAAATACGCAAACTTGCAACGCAAACATGTTAAATCATGAAAACTGCTTTTATTTATCAGACTTGCATTTGTAGCATTATCTGCACGGCTGCTCTTTGTATTTGAAGTATTTAAACTTCAGCAGTAATTTTGATATCTTGGCATTTTTCAAAAACCACTTCATCATGAGAAGTCGCACAAAATCTTATCAAAAATTCGTAATGCCTATATCCATTGCAAATTCCCTGCAAAAGAAAGAATACACCTTTTAACCAACTGATTGCGCTCTTATCATTTCTTAAACCACCGGAAAAGAAAGAAAACTTTAAGTCCCCCTGCACTTTTTAAATGCCAATAGAAATGCTAAAAAAGCGATCTTATACATTATCAATTGAAGCAAAAAAGCCTATTTCCTTGCGTACCATTACGACTGGCATTAACTATTTAAGACTATAAAATCATATAAATGTAAGAAATACTGTCTATAATATGCTCAATGACTTCTTTTGTTTATTAGGAAAACTTATAGCGCGCCAATATCAGTAAATTTTACTTATTTATATCCCCCCTTTATAAACATGAATATAATTTAATAAAATAAATCGCTGCATAACAGAAAAAAATAATCAACGCTACTCTTAATTACATTATTTACGCATGTATTAAGTGAAATAAACAAAGAAATAACCTGACGTTTAAAATCATTATCAAGAAAATTTTTATGGAAGAATAAACTTATCTATTCATCTAGCGGATAAGATAGCGATATAAGATCACAAGTAGTATGATGATTATCATACTTATAGGGAAAAGTTTGTATAGGGAAAAGTTTGAAACGGAGAATTTTTCGCAAACTCATAGCTCTTTCATGAAATGATACAGAACCTTATGAAAAACAACTTAAATGAAGCAGCCCTCGTGAAAAAAGAAGGGAGATTTTATCATTATTAACTTCGTATAAAAACAAATGATATCATCTCTAGAAAAAGTATTCAAACCAACGAAAACTTATTATCATATATCACTTTTTACACTTTTCCGTATTTTTGTGAAAGCAATTCGCGCACCTCATCGGCTATTTTAGTTCCACGACTTGCACAACTTACCTTAATCAATCGATGCAAACTTTCTGGTATATCAATCGTGAGGCGCTTCATACCTCCACTCATGCTCCCTTTGGGGCTTCCTACCCATGCATCTGCTGTTAAAGGAATTGATTTATTCGTTGGTTTCGTGCCGATTTTAATTTTTTTATTCATCGCGCTAACTCCTTGATTTCCGCTGCAACAGCTTCAATCTCTGCTGTTGCTGGTCCTTGCTTATCAACTTCATAAACCGCCTTCCCCTGTGCTGCTGCTTCTGCAAAAATCACGCGCTGCGCAACGCTAGAAGAAAGAACATGCACGGGGTATATGCCAAGAGCTTCGTTCACATCACGCCCTATCGCTGTATTGACTATTTTACGATTAATAACAAAAGCAGATTCAAGATTTTCTTTATAAACACGTGCTTCGTCAATCAGCTTTACAATTCCATCGGCTGCCCAAATATCATAGGGACTAGGCAAAACAGGTATAAGCACCAAATCCGAAGCCATAAGAGCACTACGAGCAAGATCAGTCACACGCGGAGGACCATCGATAATAATATGATCATAACCATGACCAATCTGTGTAATCTCTTTGTGAACCGTTGCACGTGGTAAACCAATAACCGAAAACAAAGGTGCATCTTCACGCGCAGCAGCCCAATCCAATGCGCTCCCCTGTGGATCAACATCAATAAGCAATACCCGTGCACCGGTACGCGCAAAACTGGCCGCAAGATTAACACTCAACGTAGTTTTTCCTACGCCTCCCTTTTGATTCAAAAGTCCAATGATCATTTATTACGCCTTTCAGCATTATCGTTTTTACGATTATACAGAAAGTAATAAAAGAAGCAAGCATCCAATACGTGCAAAATAACCATTTCTCCTATTTTTAGGATAAAACGACAGCCCGCAATTTTGTCTTTATAATATTCTTTTAGCATAAGAAAAAACATTATGAAGATGATGTTTTTGAGAATAACAAAAATAAATCTAAACAAGAGACACGATCTTCTTCCCCCACCCTAAAACGAAGATTCTTACATCCATGTCGATCTGTGAACAATGCTCTGTAAATGATCCAGCTTCTTATCTCGCGCCTGCCATTTGGGCTTCTCCCTTCATGCAGTCCACTTAATGCAACTCTACAAATAAACTCCACTCTGAATATACAACAAACTATAAGAAGCATTCATTGTTTTGCACGTTGAATGAGAGAGCCGAAATCAGGAAGATTCTCTCATTTCATGCCCTCTGATATTAAATCAATCAAAATCATGTCTCTTGTACGTTACAAGCGGGGCTAGCGTGTGGGTAAAAACTGTACAAGAAAGGATTAAAATACTTCTTATGAACTGTCTCAAGAGCCAAGGACTGTAGTAACATTGGGGACTGAAAAATATAACAATGGTACCAGCCTACTTCTTCATAAGCGTAAAGAGGGTAGTGATCAATGAATTTTATACTCTTATACGCTCGACAGGGTAAAATAGGCTTAAGAGAAATAAGAATACCTCTACCAAACGTGTGAACAAGCAACACAATGGAATGTCTATGCTTGGTAAACATAATAGATTATGCATAAAGACCAAACAGCCGTCTTGCATAAGGTCGAATAACGAACATATTGCGGAGTGAGATATTTTGCATCTTACAGCTCATTTTCCCAAAATAGATCTTCTCGACAAAAAGAATATTTTTGTTAAGATGCCATTGAAAAACTTATCTTCATTATGTTCTTTTATATACCAGACTAGGGGGGGGGGATCGTGAAAATCGTGCAATTGAGAATAAATAAAAATGAATTTACAACAAATTGAACCTGATATTTTTATCAGCGCCCAAATTAGCATAGAAAATATCAAAACATTGGCACAAGCTGGTTTTAAAACAATTATCTGCAACCGCCCCGATCACGAGGAGCTTCATCAACCTGACTTTTCTAGCATTAAAACGGTCGCAAATGAATATGGCATAAAAGCCTATCACATTCCCATTTCTCCTCCAACTATAGAACAGTCAGCTGTTGAAGCTATGCAAACAATTTTAAAAACCGCCTCTCTGCCTCTTCTCGCTTATTGCCATCACGGAGCACGCTCGCTGCATCTTTATCGTTTAGCGCGTCTTTAAACACAGATTTCATACGCTTCCTCCTCGCCTTAAAAGATAAAGACTCTTAAATACACATCGATCTGTAAAAAATAATCTGTCAATAATCTTTGTCTTGCGCTTTCCACTCAGGCTTCCCACTTCATAAAACTCTACACGCAAACTTTGCTGTTAAATATACAACAAACATGCACACCTGAAGCCATAAAAATGCATGAAAATTCATATGATGATCAAGGAAATCTATTTTCACCTCACCTTTTATCACTGCTTCACCTTCTTTGTCTCTCCCTTTACCAGTACGAGCTCATTCGTACGCCATAGACACCTAAAACAACAGTAAAGCCACTAAGAAAACCCCATATTCCGTATAAAAGGCATGCAGAATATTTTATAAAAAATCCGTAAGCCATAATCTATGGTTAATTGCAAAATATTGATTTATAACAATTAATTATTTTGCACGTTGAGTGAGAAACCCTAATACCGTAAAATTATCTCATTTTAAGTCTATTTATAGTGAATCAATCAAAAGCGTGTTTCTTGTATGTCACAAGCAGGAAGAGTTCGTGTGAAGTAAAACGAGTTAAGAAAAATCCCTCTCATAAACGCTCTCAAATAGCCAAGGCTATACAACATGAAGGCTTGTCAATATAACTGATGATACCGGATTGCTCTTTTATTAGGCACAAAGATGATAGCGCTCAACGGAGCTTACAAGATACCATTCATGAGTGCCATCATAAAAATGGATATAGGAAGCGTTGAGAGATATTTCTTTAAAACAGGCGCGTAAATTAGCAACACAAGTATATTCCAGCATTTTATTTTACCTGTAGGGCGTGATTATCCTATTCAAAGAACAAGAAAAGCCTGAAACTGTTATTTTCATGATTTAAGAGATATTGCTCTGGACACTTTTGAAAGTGGCAAAGCCGAATTTAAAAAAGACAGTCATCTGGACTGATTTCCCCCTTTATAACTTCATATTTTCCCCAATAAGGCTGTAGATTGATTTCAGAGATTATCCAAATGAATATAGGCAATAGGGCTGTCCCCATCTGGTATACAAAAGCTGTAACAGCAGAGAGAGCACTAAAGCGCCTTAATCTTTGTCTCAAACATACTGCTCGCGTTGAGGATCGCTAAAGCAAAAGTTTTATGAGAAAAACAACACCATAAAGTCATGGATAGAGCGAACATAGATTGGAAAGATGTCCCAACTTTTATCCAACACTTCTATCAAAAAACAACAAGACATAATTGGCTTTGCATTTTCATATCCTTACAAGACAGCCTTCCCGTTACATTATAGGCGTTATATTTGTGAAGGACAAAGAAGATATATGGACAGTTCTTTGTTTGAGAATCTGAAAGATTTACGTATTACGACAACCAAATTGTGCCTTTATCAATCAAAAGCATTAAAAATTTTTGAAACAAGTACACCTGCTTTCTCGCAATGATTTCTTTTTATCTGCAATCAATCGCAGTCTCCTTAATGTAGATTTCCTATCACAATATACGAGAGAAACGAGACTTAAAGCATTTTCCATCAGCTTCATTCTCGTTTACGTGATTGGTTAGCACAAAGCCGCTGCTGACCACCGCTCTACTTCACGAGGCTCAACAAACGAACCTTTTTTTAATATTCATCATATGATACTAAATATCACATGCGTAAGATTTTACATAAACCCAATCCCATCATAAAAGACGATATGTCATAATAAAACAAATTAGAAAAAAGAGACCATAAATTTTTGAAATAAAAGAGTTATCGATTAAATTTTATCAAACTATAAGCTTAAAATCGCAAAAAATTTTAAAAACAGCCTTTCTCCCTCTTCGCGTCTATTATTGCCAAATAGGCTGGGGCTTATTCTTTACTGCATCTTTTATGATGGGTTTTAACGGATCAGAAAGAAACAAGCAGTAAACTTTTGAATGACAACAAAAGCCATAAAATGAACTTTGAAAAAGATAATGCCAAAATCAGATATTCAGATATTCGATTCTCCCTCTCAACAACGGAAACAACATATATTCCACGATGTTTTGGAATATATCTTTGTGATTATAATCACTTTAAGTGCTATTTTTACAGCTCTTTTATCTTTTGCAGATAAGTTTAGGGCATATTTTTAAAAGTAAGCAGCCTATCCAACTTTGATAATGGTTGTGCTATCTTTAAAATTTCTTTTGCTTTTTTTTCATCACGGTGCATTTGCGCAATCAAAGGTTTAAGCCCATCAAATTTTTCTTGTCCTCGCAAAAACTGGAAAAAAGAAACGGTACAGCTTTCCCCATAAAGGTCGTCGTTAAAGTCAAACAAATAGGTTTCCAAAAGTGGCGCACCATCTTTAACAACCGTTGGACGACAACCAAAGCTTGCAACACCATCATACAAAACACCGTTCGCACGACGCAAACGTACCGCATAAACACCATGAGCCAAGCGAACTTGGGGAGGCAACATTTGATTGGCGGTAGGAAATCCCAAAAAACGCCCAAGTTTATCGCCTTGAATAATATTGGAGCATACCCGATAGTGATACCCTAACAAATGAGCTGCTTTGTCCACTTTTCCTTGTGAGAGAAGCTGCCGAATAAAACTAGAGGAAATAATCAACTGTTGTGAATCTTGAAGACGCGAAACGCAAGGAACTTGCACAACCTCAAATCCATATTTCTCTCCCCTTTGGCAAAGAAGCTGCACATTTCCACTTTTCTGATGACCAAATTGAAAATTTTCCCCTGTCACCACAACTGAAACATCAAAAGCCTGTTTTAAAATCGATTTGATAAATTCATCCGCTGAAAGCGTGGCAAAGTGCGCATCAAAGGGCTGTTCAATCACACCATTAAAGCCAAGGACTTTAAAAATTTCAGCTTTTTCAGCTGCCTCTGTCAAACGATAGACAGGAGCTGAACGTTGAAAAAAACTTCTTGGATGTGGTTCAAAGGTTAAAACAACTGCTGGTTTCTTTTTTATCCGTGCGAAATCAAGCGCTTTTTGCAACACCATCTGATGTCCGCAATGAACACCATCAAAATTTCCAAGTGCCAACACGGCTCCCCGCCAAGCCGAGGGAAACATGTGAGTCCCCTGAAGACGCAAAAAATTAGCCATTACTGAAGTGCCCACATGATTGCTTGTGGTTTATAACCATGACGTTCAAGAAAAGAATGCAAAGCTTGCTTATCCACCACACCATTTTGCGCATAATCATAATGATGAATCCCCCCCATAATATAAAGGGCATCAAGACCAAAATGAGCCGCCCCCTTAATATCCGTCAAAAGACCATCACCAATAGCTAAAACTTGACTTTTTTCCACAATTCCACGAATGTTTTGAAGTTTTTCAAAGGCACACTCATAAATAGGCGCGTGAGGTTTTCCAGCAATGCGTACTTCCCCCCCTAATTGTTGATAAAGACGCGCCAATGCACCAGCGCACCAAAATTCTTTATTTCCATAATGGACAATCACATCAGGATTAGCACAAATAAAAGGTAAATTCCGCGCCCGCATGCGAAGAAACATCTCCTCATAAGCAGAGGGTTCTTCGTCAAAATCTTCAAGAAAACCGCTGCAGACGACAACAGAAGCCTCCCATTCTTCAACAAATTCACACTCTAACCCTTCAAACAGCACCAAATCACGTTGTGAACCAATAAAAAAAACTTTACGCGGAGCTGTCCGAATGAGATCGCGCGTTACATCCCCTGAAGTGATAATGGCATCATAATAGTCACGATGAACATTCATGCTTTGTAATTGAGCAGCAACATCTTCCCGTAGCCGAGGAGAATTGGTCAATAAAATAACATTTTTTCCCATTTGTCGAATTTTATACAATGCTTTCAACGCTGGTTCAAATGCATGTACACCGTTATGCACAACACCCCACACATCACAAAAAACAGCATCATAATGCGTTACAATAGTCTCAATATGGGTAAGTTCATTCATGGTGCACCTATCTTTATTTATCATTTAAAGCTGTCTTTTATTTCAAAACTACTTACCGAAAGATAATACTTGTGTCATCTGCTTTCTCAAACCATATTCCAACTTTGCATCGCTTATAGCAATCATAAAAAATGACAAAATAAATAAGTTATCGTTAAGTTGTGCAAAATTCTAAAACGCTTTATATCAAAAGCTTATCATTCCACAATGCTCATTTTTCTCATAAAAACTTTAATTCTCACAATAACTGCGTTGATACAGTTTTTTATCTAAAACACGCACATTCTTAAAAACGAACAAAAAAACTCCTTAAAAAAACGCTTCCTTAAGTATAGAATTATTGATTTATAATAATAATTTATTATTCATACATAATGAGAAACCAAAATATCTTTTCTCATTTCAAATCTGTTGATATTGAATCAATCAAAACTTTTCGCTTGCACATTATAAGCAGGATGAGCGTATAAATAAAAACACGTGAAGAGAGAAAAAATAGCTCTTATGCTCCCTTTCAAAGGTAAAAACTGTCGTAATATTTTAGACTGACAAAGAGTATGTGCCCTCCAAGCATCTTTTTTTCAGTAAAGATAGAAATATAGCTTTTATCCCATTCATCGAAGCTTTTACGTTATACACTTTACGAAACGCCATTTGTGAAATGGGCGCTAACATTGAGAAATATCTTCTCAAAACAAACATGTGAATATACAACAACCAAATCTATTCTGTTTTGATTTTATTTTGCATGAGGGCTCTTTACTCATAAAAGGTTTCCCCTATCATCATGATATCTCAGACGCATCAAAACAAGCCATTTTGGTTATTGGTTAAGCACAGCACCATAGGCAGTGCCTTGAGCTTAAAAACCAAGGTTTACCTTTGTAAAAAGCGAATCTTAAAACATGAGTTTAGTAAGCGGGTTTTAAAAAGTTGAAAGGCAAATAACCTCTCATTTAAAAAAATCTATCCGTCTTAAGAAAAACTATTTTTATTGCCAATCTCCTAAAATTACTTTACTAATTAGAAAATGTATTGGTCGTATACGCAACGACCAATAGGGCCTTGAAAACCCGAAACCCTAGCGTAAAAATAAACCCAGTGTGTGGGTATCCCGGAATTCCGGGAGATTTTGCTATGTCCAGGTGCTCCAAGCACTAAAAGCAAAATGCTGACTAGGGTTCAGTGTTTTCAAGCTCCCGGAATACCAATGCGAGGGCGCTCGCAACCGGAGGGGGCAAATGCAAACTCAAAATCTTAATGTTGATCTTTTTGTAGGCAAAAAAATTCGCTTTAGGCGAAAAATGCTCAAAATGTCTCAAAAAACATTAGGGCATCATTTAGGTGTCACTTTCCAACAAATCCAAAAGTATGAAAAAGGCTTAAATCGCGTGAGCGCAGGACGTTTAAAGGAAATCTCCGATATATTGGATGTCCCTATTGCCTTTTTTTACGCTGATATCATCAAAAAAGAACATACCCCGTACCATCATGATGAAATTGTAGCGAGCAAAGAGGAATATTTGCTTTTAAAAAGTTTTAGAATTCTTACATCTGTCAAACAAAAAGCAATTTTAAAATTAATTTCTGATCAAAATTAAAACCTTTAAAAACATAAGTATAGGGTGCTACACGCTCTGTTCTTGGCTTCCTTCCCACACATCAAAGGATGCAAATCCCTCCTCAAACTGGTTGATACACAATCCAACTTCTCAAAAACAGCTCCCTCTCGGCTTCACATTTCATATGGTTCCTTTCACAAAATTATACAAGAAAGCCCTCTCTTGAATATTCACTACACTCTCTTATCAAAACACCCCATGCATAAAGTTTTTATGCCTTACACCACACCTCAAGCGATATTGATTTATAAAGAGTATTCATTGTTTTGCATGTTAAATGAGAATCCAGAATAGCGTAAGATCCTTTCATTTCAGACCCGCTCCATGTTGAATCAACCAAAATCATGTCTCTTGCAAGTTACAAGCGGAAAGAGCCCTTGTGGATAAAAAACTATTAAGAAAGGATTAAAAATGCCCCTAATGAACCGTCTCAAGTGCCAAGGGCTGTAGCAACACCCACGAGCTGGCAAATATGCGCCGGCTTACTCCTTTATGAAGCGTAAAGATCGTGGTGCTCAATGGATCTACCATTATACCATTCACGGACACCACCGTGAAATGGGATTGGCTGCCTTAAGAGATGTTTCTATAAGACAATGCTATCCAATTTTCTCATGATCATAATCCTCAATCTAACAAAGATGAAACAAACAATAGGATTGCAAATATGATTTTGGAAGCTCATCTGAAAGATGAAAAATGATAAAAAATCTCCGCTATAAAATTTAAAGAAGAAACTATTCGTTGAACCGTAACTTCTTTATTTTAGAATTTTTATATAACACTTTACTGTTGAGTATGCATAACCGTTAAAACGCATGACCACGATCTATAGAATTAAGCTTTGGCGAGAAAAACATTTCAGTATCTGCTTGTAAAACATTTTGACAATTTTTAGATTCCTTAACAGCTTGTCCTGAAAGAAAACACTTCTTTCCCCATTCTTCCCTTAATTTTGCATCTTTCTTAAAATCTTCTACGCTATAGTTTTTTTCACACCCCACAGCGAATAATAGAGCCATGCATAATAAAATATTTTTTTTCATTTTACCCCTCTTTAAATACCTTATCTGTTAGCATCATCCCCCAAATGAGTTCTAAATTTTCATACTGTACGAGAATACAGCCTTACTATCACTTGCTTGCTTTCAAAGTGAACACTCTGGGTAAAATAACGCAAGAAGAGCTCACAACAGCCATCGTATGAGTTTGTCATTAAAGCACAATGAGAAAGAAAAAGCCCAAACTGAGTAAAAATGACGAAATCAGAAGGCGCACTAATGTTTTTTTCCAACTGATTTCAAATAGTGACATTGCGATAGGAACCGCGCCCCGCGCCCTATAGAAAGCCTATGAGCATTATAATACTTAAGTATCACGATCAATAGACTACAAAGCCTTTACAAAAAAGTATGAGCTCTTTTTACCTATTTGTATGTTGATTATTGTTTCCCCCATCAAATGCTTAAATAAAAACGTCTTGTGATATATAGAAACAATCAACAATGCAAATCATTTTTACGAAGATTTCTTCGTGTAGCGTCTGTTTGAAATCCATCTTTTCGAAGTCTGAATTTAGAAGCAGATAATTATGAAAGCTTTTCAAGGAATGAAACAGTTTGATCACTTTTAAAGAAGTAAAAAAACGTGATCCAATCCTGAAGACAAAATTCTGATGAAAAAAACTTTTGCTATGAATTCTTTTAAGGCACTGTAAAATATTCTATCCGTTATATCAAATGTTACGCCATTTTGAGATCTATTCATTTTTCACTTTTATCAACTCTGCTCTAGAAATCCATTTCTTGAGCGTTTTTTATCGTCTCATTTTCTCCTTCAAACACAAATACTCAAAAATGCTTTGCCACTAACAATGACATTTTCCTGCTTTTATAAAACACATAAGTAAAAATAGAGGAGGGATTTTGAGAGCAAACCTCCCTTGAAAAGGGAAGTATTATTCATTTACTTCACAAATACTTCACAAACGGAAATAATCTCACGGTTTATTCAAATTTGCCCTATGGTCTTTTGCCCTATGGTCTGGTGCAATTTTATTGATAAAGTTTCCTTTATACAAATTTAAATAAATATGTTCGTTAAAGCCAATCACGGATTTTCAAAGGGGTTGTAAGATCCATTATCTCGCCGCCATTTTAAAGGTTCAGTGAAATCACTTGACCAAAGACCAATCTTGTTGTTGCGTGCTTTTTCTTCCGCATGATGGTACTGGGTTGGAATAGGATCTTTCCCCTCTTTTGAGAGTACCAACATACCTTCTGTAAGACCTGCCTCAGCTAAATCAACCCCTTGAACAAAACATTGCGCATAATAAACACCATTGTGCATCAAAGCCTGTTTACAGGATAAATCCTGCCCAAGTGTTTTGGTGACAAGCCAAGCCGTTGTAACCGCACCACAGGGCCATTCTTGATCATTTAATCGTGCTTTTTGGCGTGGTGCACATGTGTCTACACCATAAAGATGAATATCACGGGTGATATATGAGCGCCAAGATTGTGCAGCAGGCGTCAGCAATTTAAATGTAACCCCACTTGTAACAGAGGCCTTACCATGAAAAACAACAGTATTATTTGCAACATCGTTTGATGAAACACTCTTCTGCAAATCGAGAGCTGGTTCATTTTTTTCTAATTGCTGTTTGGTGATAGATTTAACCAAATTTTCTTCTTCTCGGTTTTCTTCTTCTCGATAAAGATTGAGAATATCTTGTATATCTTGCATCCCAAATGTTTTAAGAATGCTGAAATCTATTTTATCTTTATATTGGCTTAATCCCCACACTATGGAACCCATAATGTAAATAATAACAATCAATTTAAATAGCATTTCTTAACACGCTCACTCAAAAAATTCATTGTTTTTCTATCCTTTCATATTATATATCACCAATACCCTTGTTTTTAAAGAAAAAATCCATATATTTGTGTTGCATATTAACTACATTTTGTAAAGAATAATATTCCTTCTTGCATTGTTTTAATATTATTGTCTTTACCAATGCATACAACTTAAAATTGCCATTTTTATGTAACACAATCTCAACTTGAAAAGACTTCTGTCTCTTTAAGAAAAAGAGTTTGAGAGTGAACAGATCCACTATCAAGGCTTTTAAAACAAACAAACGAGAAGAATTAACTGTCATCAAATGACAGCATTTTTCAGTTTTTAGAGGCAATAGAATGTCGACATATGAACAAATATTATTTGTTAAAGAGAGGTAAAATGACAGATAATAGATCCCAGAACATCATTTTTATCGTTATCATGACCATGCTGCTTTTTACAGCATTGCTTGTATCAGATCCTTCTTATGCTGCTCCTGCTGCTGATGGGAGTGGTTTCGCAAAACTTGAAGGTGTTTTAGGTAGCATTGTCACAATGATGACGGGTCCAACGGCAAAGCTTATTGCAATTATATGTGTTGCTGCTGTGGGTATTGGCTGGATGTACGGCTTTATTGATTTACGCAAAGCAGCTTACTGTGTTCTTGGTATTGCTATTGTTTTTGGTGCCCCTACTCTTGTCGGTAAATTAGCGAGCACGGCATAAATGAACGAAGACACTCTTTTCCTTGCCTGTACACGACCGTCCATGTTTGCCGGTGTCACAATGGAAGCGATGGCGCTCAATGTCATGGCGACGTCCGTTCTTTTTATTTTAACGAGTGGTTTTACCGTGATTGGTTTTGGTATTGGGATGCACTTTATTTTGCGTGAAGTGACAAAACATGATCACAACCAATTTCGCGTATTATTTGCTTGGCTCAATACCCGAGGAAAACAAAAAAACCTCAACCGATGGGGAGGAGGTTCTACCTCCCCCTTACGCCTTATCCGCACTTATAAGGAACTAAGCTGAAGGAGCCAAACCGGTGAAACAGATGTCAATAATGAAACGGGAAACTTTGCCTGAAGAATATATTCCCTATATACGCTATATCAACCAACATGTCGTTGCTTTAAATTCGCGCTGTTTAATGGTTGTGATGGCTGTTGAGGGCGTAAATTTTGACACTGCGGATATTGATCAATTAAATTCTTTACACAACCAATTAAACACCCTTTTAAAAAATATTGCAGATGAACGGGTTGCTTTATATTCTCACATCATCCGCCGCCGTGAAACGATCTACCCAGAAGGTCATTTTCTTTCATCTTTTGCAACAACATTAGATGAAAAATATAAAAAGAAAATGGTTTCGCAAGAACTATATAGAAATGATCTGTTTATTTCACTGCTTTGGAATCCCGCAGTAGATAAAACAGAACAACTGGTTTCATTTTTTCAGCGCTTAAGTAAAGCGAAGAAAACACAATCTGAACCCGATGAGGAAGCTGTTCGTAAACTCGAAGAGTTAAGTCAAGACCTTATGCAAGGTTTAGAAGAGTATGAAGTCCGTCTGCTATCAATCTATGAACATGAAGGTATTTTATTTTCTGAACAAAGTGAATTTCTCCACCAGCTGGTGGGGGGAAGACGTGAGCGTATTCCTCTCACATTTGGAACTATTGCTTCAACGATTTACTCGGATCGTGTTATTTTTGGGAAAGAAATTATCGAAATTCGCCATGAAAGTAATGAACGCTTTGCTGGCATGTTTGGATGGAAAGAATACCCTTCTAAAACACGCCCTGGTATGACTGATGGTTTGCTTACGGTACCATTTGAATTCATTTTAACACAATCCTTTGTCTTTAAAAGTAAGGCGGCCGCCAGTGCGATTATGAGCCGCAAGCAAAATCAAATGATCAATGCAGCTGACCGTGCTAGTTCACAAATTGATGCACTCGATGAAGCGCTAGATGATTTAGAATCAAACCGTTTTGTTTTGGGCGAGCATCACATTTCTTTAGCTGTTTTTGCTGATCATCCCAAAATATTGACTGAAAACTTATCAAAAGCACGAGCCCATTTAACCAATGGGGGAGCCGTAATTGCCAGAGAAGATTTAGGCTTGGAAGCAGCATGGTGGGCACAGCTTCCTGGAAACTTTAGCTATCGTGCGCGTTCAGGCGCTATTACCAGCAGAAATTTTGCCGCTTTATCGCCCTTCCATTCTTTCCCTGTTGGCAAACTAAACGATAATGTTTGGGGAGCTGCTGTCGCATTGCTAAAAACACAGGCAGGTTCACCTTACTATTTTAATTTTCATTATGGCGATCTTGGAAATACGTTTGTTTGTGGTCCATCGGGATCTGGTAAAACAGTGATTGTTAATTTTCTTCTTGCACAATTACAAAAACACAATCCAACAATGGTTTTTTTTGACAAAGATCAAGGAGCAGAGATTTTTGTACGAGCTGGAGGAGGAAAATATAAACCTCTAAAAAATGGGCAGCCCACAGGGATTTCTCCCTTAAAGGGCATGGAATACACTGAAAAAAATAAAATCTTTCTTCGTAATTGGATCTTAAAGCTGGTAAGCGCTGAAGGGCAAATCGTAACAGAAGAAGAGCGACAAGATATCGCCAAAGCCATCGATTCTTTAGAAAACTTACCCCCAACACAACGCTCTCTTGGTGCACTTCAACTGTTTTTTGACAACACATCAAAAGAAGGTATCGCCATACGACTACAACGCTGGATTAGAGGCAATGATTTAGGGTGGGTTTTTGATAATGATCAAGATGATCTCAATTTAAATGCACAGTTCATTGGATATGACATGACCGATTTCTTAGACAATGAAGAAATTCGGCGCCCCTTAATGATGTATCTCTTTCACCGCATTCTTGATTTGATTGATGGGCGGCGCATCATTATTGTCGTTGATGAATTCTGGAAAGCTTTGGAAGATGATTCATTCAAAGCTTTTGCGCAAGATCGGCTAAAAACAATCCGTAAACAAAATGGCATGATGCTCTTTGCAACACAAAGCCCTAAAGATGCTTTGAACTCAACAATCGCGCACACAATTATTGAGCAGTGCCCCACCCAAATATTTTTTCCAAATCAAAAAGCAAATTACAATGATTATGTCGAAGCTTTCAAACTTACTGAGCGTGAATTTGAACTGATACAGTCAGAATTAAGCAGAGAATCCCGCCGTTTTCTCGTCAAACAAGGACAAAGTTCCGTCGTTGCAGAACTTAACTTACGTGGAATGAATGATGAGATCGCCGTTTTAAGCGGCACAACAAAAAACATTGAACTCATGAATGAAATTATCAACGAATATGGAGCAGACCCTGACAAATGGCTGCCCATATTTTATCAAAGGAGAAAAAATCAATGAAAAAATATGGCTTAGTTACACTGTTATCTTTTTCTTTTATTTCTCATGCAATATCACAAACGACACCCGATGCGGATGAATATTATAAACAAGCACTCGAGAATACACAAAAATTAGATGCTGCAAAATCAGAAACAGCTGAAAGCATATATAAAACTGCAACTGAAACTGCAAAAAAAATTAAAGCAATAAGTCATCAACTTGAACAACTTAAGTCACAAACAGATACAACAGCAACAGAAGCTGTAAAAAAACCTAGCCTTGAAGAGTTGCAGAAGCTTCAAGCTCTTCAACAAGAGCTTCAAGTAAAACTTTCTCTTCTTCAAGCCGATCTTCAAGTGGCTTCTTTAAAACTTCAGTCTCTTGATATGATTCAAGCAAGAGATACGAAAACAAAAGACGAAATGCGTGAAGAAATGGAACAACAAAAGCATAAATACCTTGAGGCACAATTAAAAGAAAAAGAAAAACAATTAAAAGAAAAACTTGGAAGTACGAATACAAATGTCAGACTTTAGTTTTTCTCCATTTGAAAGCGTTTCTGGGTATATTTTAACCCCTCTCGATAATGTGATGGACACAACGGTGAGAGGGTTATCTTCTGCTATTTCAGCACCCTTAAATCTCGCCGCAATCATTTTTATCTTTCTTTATGGCTATAATGTTATGACAGGTCGCGTTGCGCTTTCCATGCATAGTCTTCTCAATAATGTTGTTAAAATCGTTGTTGTGACAACAATGGCAACGAATGCGGATACATTTAATACTTATGTCAAGGATATTTTCTTCAATGATTTATCCAACGCTATTGGGAATGCACTTAACAGCAATCCTGCAAGCTCCAATGTTTTTGATTATATTTTGTTAAAGGCAAATGCTCGCTATCAAGAAGTTTTATACAATGCTTGGTTTTTTGAAAAGATCATTGTGGGGCTTCTTGGTTCTATCATGCTTTTAGCCGTTATTCTTTTTTGTATAGGTGGTTTTATTGTGCAAATGTTTGCACAAGTTGCTCTCGTAATGATTATAGGTCTTGGGCCTCTATTCATTAGTTTGTATTTGTTCAACGCAACGCGAAAATACACCGATGCATGGATTACAACTTTGATCAATTTTACCATTTTACAGGTTCTCGTGATCATGCTTGGAACAATTATATGTCAAGTTATTCTACAGGTTCTCAAAGTTTCATATGAATCAATCTATGTTCTTTTCCCCCCTGTCCTCGTCATTTCGATCATAGGGGTTATTATCTTCCGTGCGCTTCCCGGTATTGCAACAGCGCTGGCCTCTGGTGGACCATACTTTAACACTGGTGTCTCTTCAGGGGGACAGGTTTTCACAATGCTTGCCAATGGTGCAAGAACGAGTGCTAATACAGTAAAAAATGCTGCTTTACAAATCTCAGGTGCTGCCGGTAACGCTACTAAAGGTGTGGCAAGCGCGGCAGCAAAAGCAGGAAGATCTGGAGGTGGTCGTGGTCGGTTTTAAGATAAAGCACCTCTTTAAAAGAATAAGCATTTTTGTTTTTGCCTTGCGTGCGCCCTTTGGCGCACGCGCCATGATCCTGTTTCAGGTAAGATCTAACATCTTAGATCTTACAACAAAACCAATCACATAGACTTTTAAAAGTGTCCAGAATAAAGGCTCTCATGCATTGTATTCCAAGATATTTGTGAGTTCAAAAAATGAAACGAAAAATAACTTTTGTTATGGTCCTAACAATCGCTCTTACTGGTTGTGCCTCTTTGAGTGGCCCCAAAAAACCACCACGCTGCAATGGCAAACATACCCGTGCTTTAAATAAAGATAAGTGGAATTGGGACAATCAAAACGTTGTCCACCCAGAAAAGAGCGTAAGGACTGTTACCACTCCCATCATTCTCAATACTTTAGAAAGTGAAAAAGCAACAGCCAATTCAGCTTTATTAAAGCCGGTTATTCATGAAGCACGATCTGATAAAACTGTGGAGGTTACGCGTGAAAAGTGATGCCCTTGAAGAATATATAAAAGAAGCGCGCTCATTTGACATTGATCGCATGCATAGCATGCGCGTGCGAATGAAAATTTCCATGGCTTTAACAGTGCTTTTTGGATTGATGACGATTGCGCTGGCTTTAGCTGTCGCAGCTTTGACGCCTTTAAAAACGGTAGAGCCTTTTGTTATCCGCGTCGATAACTCAACAGGCATTATTGATACTGTAAGCGCCCTCAAAGAATCCCCTAACGACTATGATGAAGCGATAACGCGTTATTTTGCCAGCCAATATGTTCGTGCCCGTGAAGGTTTTCAAGCATCAGAAGCAGAAAACAATTTTCGCTTAGTTTCTCTTTTATCTTCTCCAAAAGAACAAAACCGTTTTGCAAAATGGTACGCGGGCAATAATCCAGAAAGTCCGCAAAATATTTATCATAACATGATTGCTACCGTCACAATAAAATCAATCTCTTTTATAAGCAAAGATCTTATCCAAGTTCGTTACTATAAAACGGTCAGAGACTTTAATGAAAAAGAAAATATTTCCCATTGGATTTCAATATTAAATTTTTCCTACGTGAACGCACACATTTCAACGTCTGATCGTCTCATCAACCCTCTTGGTTTTCAAGTATCGGAATATAGATCTGATCCAGAGGTGATAAAATGATCAGACTTTTACAAACAACCTTTTTAATTTTTACGATCACTCTCAACTTTCACACTGTCCTCTCACTTGCAGAAACAGCGCCTGTCAGTGCACGTAAAGATAACCGCATCAGATTTGTCAATTATGACCCCTACAACGTCGTACAAATCATTGGCTCCATTCGCTCTTCAGTTCAGCTGGAATTTGCCGATGATGAAGAAGTAACCTATGTAGGAATTGGAAATTCCGTTGCTTGGCAAGTTGCACCGGCTGGTCACTTTGTTTTTCTCAAACCACGTGAAATCCAACCTGTGACCAATTTACAAATTGTCACAAGCCGTCAAGATGGAACACAACGATCTTATCAATTCGAGCTGCAAATCCGTGAAGGCGATGTTTCAGCTGGCAATGAGACATATTTCTTGGTAAAGTTTCGTTATCCAGAAGATGAAGCCTTGCGTAAGAAATTAGCCGAAGCAGAAAAAGCAAAACAACGTGAAGAAAACTTTGTCAATGATGTTTTAAATATCCATGAAGATTTTGGACCACGCAATTGGGCTTATGAAGCCCAAGGTTCATCCCTCATTGAACCTGCTTCTGTCTATGATAATGGAAAAACAACAACCTTTACCTTTTTAGGCAACATTGAAATCCCTGCCATTTACATTGTATCGCCTGATGGGCAAGAAGCGCTTATTCCCAAATCAATTAAAGGCAACAAGGTTATTGTTCATGCAACAGCTGCACAATTCACGCTACGGCGTGGGAATGAAGTATTGTGCATCTTTAATAAAAGGTTCGTACCAGAAGGAATTAACCCTGAAACAGGTACGACATCACCATCTGTACAACGTAAAGTGAACCTAGGAAGCAGCCATGAATAACACCGTGGATGAAAAAAGCATTAATGATCGCGATACAATAAAAAATGCTCAAGGAAAAAGTCAACAGAACAATGCAGGAAAAGCTATTGCTCTTATTATTCTTTTCAGTGTCTGTCTTTATTTAGCCTATTCAACACTTGTTACAGAAAAAAAACAACCAATTGAATCTTCAAAAGAAGGAAAAGTTATAAAACAAACAGAGCTTTTTCGCCCTGCAAAGCCTACCCCTTCCCCCCTTGAACAGCCTCAACGAAATAACGCTCTATTGCCAAAAGTCGAGCTACCAACACCAAACATCAATCAATTAAATTCTGATGACTCACTGTTGGAAGCAGCACAACGTGCTCCTGTATTAGCTTATGCAAATACACAACAAGGCAAAATAGATTCACAAACAAATAATGGTGTTTTGCCTCACCAACTTGAAAGTAAACCTGATGAAACGACACAACGTTTTAATCATCTTCTCAAACCCACAGTGCTTGAAGGTATTCGTGCTTCAACCCTTGGCAATCGAAACTACATCATCGCGATGGGAACTTCTATCCCTTGTATTTTAGAAACAGCCATCAACAGTGATCAACAAGGTTTTGCCAGCTGTATCGTTTCCAGAGATATCTTATCAGACAATGGTCGTGTTGTCCTTCTCGATAAAGGTACCCAAATTGTTGGTGAATATCGCGCCGGATTGAAAAAAGGCCAAACACGTCTCTTTGTGCTATGGAATAGAGCAAAAACCCCTAATGGTATCATTATATCCTTAGCTTCACCTGCAACAGACAGTTTAGGGCGTTCTGGTATAGATGGAGATATTGATAACCATTGGTTAGAGAGGATTGGATCTGCGCTTCTTGTTTCCCTGATAAAAGATGTGACAAACTATGCCAATAAACGTTTAGCAAAAAAACAAGAAAAAGAAGAAACTGAAACAATCTCTTCAGGACAAAATATTGCAAATATTGTCGTCGAAAATTATGCCAATATTCCTCCAACATTATCCAAAAACCAAGGAGAAATGGTGAATATCTTTGTTGCCCGCGATTTGGATTTTTCCAGCGTCTATAAATTGAAAGTCATCGAAAATAAAAAACAGATTACCAATCGAGCTGTTTCAAGAAACTTTTACAAAAATTCTGTGATACCTTTAAAATGAACTCAAACTTACATACCATGAGCGATGAAACCATCGCGATTGTTCTCACAAAACTTGAACCCATCCGTGCTTTTTTGAAAGATGAAAGCCTTTTTGAAATTGTTATCAATCGTCCCTACCAAGTAATGACGGAAGGTATTGATGGATGGAAAACTATAGAAGCACCGGCTCTCTCTTTTAATGAGCTTATGGGGATTGCAAAAGTTGTCGCGTCCTATTCCAAGCAAAACATATCAGACAAGAATCCAATATTATCGGCTACTCTGCCAGGTAATGAGCGCATTCAAGTTGTTATTCCGCCGGCTGTCGAAAAAAACACGATTAGTATGACAATTCGCAAACCATCATCGCAAAGTTTTTCTCTCGAAGAGCTCGCGAATAAAGGTCTGTTTTCGCTCTGTGAACAGATATCTTTCACGCCATTGAATGATTATCTTTCTCGTTTTAACGAACTCAAAATCATCGAGCATAACTTAGCTCATGCCTACTGCAATAAAGACTTTGTCTCCTTTTTAAATCAAGCTGTAAAATGCCAGAAAAATATTTTAATTGCAGGAAAAACTGGTTCGGGTAAAACAACATTATCAAAAGCATTAATCGCCAAAATTCCTCAAGAAGAGCGTATTATCACCATTGAAGATACACAAGAATTGGTGATACCGCACCCTAATCATGTCTCGATGTTCTATTCAAAAGATGGACAAGGCTTAGCCTCTGTTGGACCCAAAGAATTGCTTGAATCATCTTTACGGATGCGTCCTGATCGTATTCTTTTGCAAGAACTTAGAGATGGTACAGCCTTTTATTATATCCGCAATGTCAATTCAGGTCATCCAGGTTCCATTACAACTGTTCATGCCTCAACAGCCCTTGCTGCCTTTGAGCAAATGACCCTTTTGGTCAAAGAAAGTGACGGAGGAGGTGATTTAGAGCGTGATGATATTCGAGGACTGTTGATTTCAATGATTGATATCATCATCCAATGCAAACGGGTTGAAGGAAAATTTAAGGTCACAGAAATTTATTATGATCCCTTCAAACAACGAAACATCTTTGGAGGAGACTAAAAGAAGATCACATCGGCTGCTAAAGGCTCTTTTAAAGCAACGATTGCACATAAAAGGAAAAATACATGAAAACCAAAGCAACAGAAAACAGCGAAAATCTTTTATCGATGACAGTGGAAGAATTAAAACAACGCCGTGAAGCGGTTGAAGCAGCCATCAGCACTCATGCAATAGAGGGAATAGCGCTACATTCCAAAACGCTAAAAATTTTAGAAGAATATGCAAGGGGGAATATTTCACTCGAGGAATTTAATACTCTCATGGACAACGTAACATTATAAGGAAGCTACGATGCCAAAAGCAAAAGAAAAAACAAGAAATATACAGACAGTTTCTCCCCATCATTATGTCTACCCGAACACCACAACACTCAAAAATAAATATGGAATAAAAAACTTGAAATCCTTTCTGGAGAAATGCTCGCATGATACAGCAAAAGCGATGGTTAATCTGCGTGAAGCCCCCCTACCAGAAAAATTTGATACCTCCTATCTATGCTCTATTCATTATCAGTTATTTAAAAATACCTTTGAATGGGCTGGTCATCTTCGCCATCTTCCCTTTACATTTGAAGATGGTACCACAGCCGCTATGCCCGAAATGAAAAGAACAGGATGGGAAAATCCTTTTGCACTCGGTGATGAAATCCCTGAAGGTTTACAAAAATTAGATCAAACACTTGCCGAAAAAGATAATTTGCAAGGCTTAACGCGTGAGAAATTTAACTCTGAAGCAATAAGCTTATTTAACTTCCTTAACCAACTCCATCCTTTTAGAGAAGGCAACGGACGTACACAACGGGTCTTTTTTGAAAAGCTCGCTCAAGCAGCAGGCCATCAGCTTGATTTTTCACTTGTTACAAAAGAACGCATGATGCTCGCCAGTGTTGCTGTAGCAGAAAATGGTGATCTAGAACCAATGCAACATCTATTTGAGGATATCTCTAATCCCAATAAAATACTTCTTTTAAAGGAATTCATGAACAACATGAAAGAACTTGGGCGCAATGTTAATGATCGTCCCGTTATGGTTGCAAAAGAAGGTGAAACCTACACAGGAATGTATAGAGGTGCTGGTTATGATAGCTTTGCATTCAATGTGAAAGGGGCTTATATCATCGGCAATAAAGAGCATCTCACACCAGAACAACTCAAAACATTAAAACCCGGTGACAAATTTACCTTTACAGTTCCAAAAACAAAAGAGCTTGAAAGCATTCTCATTCCAGAAGAAAGACTAGCTCCTTTGACAGAAAATAAAAAAGCCGAAATGGTTGCAGAAGATTCTTGCGTCCACGCAAGCCTAAAACAGGTCCAGAAATTGGCAAAAATTGTTTATGGTAAAGAAAAAATATTAGATAAACAGATGGTAGATATCATCAAAAATCCAAGCTTAGGCCAACAGCTCGCCAACCAGATTGAAAGAGCACCACACTCTGTTTCTCATCTTGCAGGTTTCAGTTTATGCGGACTACAAAATCAAGCACGTGCAAACGCTAAAAATCATCTTGAGATGCTCTGTACTACCGTTGCAAATTTCGCCCATGCTGTAAAACATGCAGAGAAGGAAATTACTCAAGAACATGCAACAGAACAAAGTCGTCGTGCAAAAATAGTAAAAATGCCAAGCAAAAGCTTACAAGAGCTCTTCACCTTGCCAAAAGAATTACAGCAAGAAGCTTTAGTAAAAAATCCTTTACTTCAAAAAGAGCTTACCGACTTTGTAAAAAACATTAATAGCCGTCTCTCACTAACTGAACATCAAGCTGTCAAAAATAATGAGTATGAAACACTGGCTCAAAGCATTGGTGTATCAGAAAATAAAGCCAAACAAATTACACAAACCGTTAAGCAAGCCAAAGAACTACATCAGCAAACACAAGTATGCACAATGCATCGTTCCAAAGCATTTTCTATGGCTTGCTAAGAATGGATAAAAGCTTCCTACTTTATAAGAAGGGCTCATAAACGAGAACTGTTTGGCGTCATCTGCGCTTTTTCAAAAAAGAGAGAGTTTAATATCACACACCTGAAAAAAGAGCTTTTAGCAGCATAGTCTGATAGAATTGAAAGTAAATACAATGAAATATACCAAGACACAAATGGTGCTCATTTTAACACCAATCGCTTTAGGTGCTTTAACGATATTCCTTGTTCCTCATTTTTTGTTGTTTATAACAAATGGACTAAAGAGCAATCAAATTTATTGGACTCTTCGTTCAGAACCTTTACTAGTCCTAGCACTAACAGCTGCTGTGTCATTGTTTTATAGTCTCTCGCAAAAGCTGCACTTACGTAAAGGAATTACTTTCGTTTCCCTTATCTTTTTTGGAACCACAGCTCTTTACTATATTGGTGGAGAAATAAAACGTTTAGGTCCCTATGTTGGACAACAAGGAATAACGTGGAATTATGCGCTTCAATTCATGGACCCCATGGTTGTCTTTGGCATCATCATTGGTGGTTTTTTTTCCATTATTCAATTCATAACAACCTCTCCACCTAAAAATAAGGTCAAGCGTGCAAAAAAAGGTGTGTTTGGTGAATCCGCATGGATGAATTTAAGAGAGGCAGCGAAAATTTTTCCTGCCAATGGGCAAATTGTTGTGGGGGAAAGATACCGTGTTGATCAAGATAATGTGTGCAAAATTCCCTTTTCACCTGGCAATAAAACAACATGGGGAAAGGGGGGAACAGCCCCTTTGCTAACCTTTAATCTTGATTTTGGTTCAACTCATATGATCTTTTTTGCTGGTTCTGGTGGCTATAAAACCACAAGTACAGTAGTTCCCACGTGTCTAACCTATCCAGGGTCTATTATTTGTCTTGATCCTTCAACAGAAGTTGCCCCAATGGTCAAATTTGCGCGTCAAAAGATGGGGAATAGAAATGTCATTGTTCTCGATCCCAATTCATTTTTAACAAAAAATTTTAATGTCATTGATTGGCTTTTAGACGACAGCGTACCACGCACACAACGCGAAGCAAATATTGTAAGCTTTTCTAAATTGCTTCTTACAGATAAAAAATCAGACAATTCTTCAGCGGAATATTTCTCGACACAAGCTCATAACCTTTTAACAGCCCTTCTTGCTCATGTTATATTTTCTGATGAATATAAAGACAATGAGCGCAATTTAAAAACATTGCGTGGAATTCTCTCTCAATCAGAAACAGCTGTTGTCAATCAACTACGTATGATTCAAGAAACAACACCTTCTCCTTTTATTCGCGAAATGGTTGGTATTTTTACAGAAATGGCAGAGCAAACCTTTTCAGGAGTCTATACAACCGCATCAAAAGACACTCAATGGCTTTCTTTGTCCAATTACGCAGATCTTGTCTGCGGAGATGATTTTTTTTCCTCAGATATTACAAATGGCAATACAGATGTTTTTCTCAATCTCCCCGCAAGCATTTTAAACAGTTATCCAGCTATTGGACGCGTGATTATTGGCGCTTTTCTCAATGCCATGGTTACAGCAGACGGTAACTATAAAAAGCGTGTTTTATTTGTCTTAGATGAAGTTGATCTTCTAGGCTATATGAATATTTTAGAAGAAGCGCGCGATCGTGGACGTAAATACGGTACATCTTTAATGCTTTTTTATCAATCCTCTGGTCAGTTGGTCAATCACTTTGGAGAAGCTGGAGCACGTTCATGGTTTGAAAGCTGCTCCTTTGTCAGCTATGCTGCCATTAAAGACCTCCAAACTGCCAAAGACATTTCAGAACGCTGTGGCCAAATGACTGTTGAAGTAACCGGAACAAGCAAATCAAGAGGCTTATCTTTAGGAAAGAGTTCATACAACGTCAATTACCAACAAAGAGCTCTGATTTTACCCCATGAGGTTATTCAAGAAATGCGTCAAGATGAACAAATTATTCTTATGCAAGGACAACCTCCTTTGCGATGTGGTCGCGCCATCTATTTCAGAAGAAAAGAAATGTTAGCCGCAGCTGCCAAAAACCGCTTTGCCCCACAAAAGAAAAACTAGCCTCCTATTATGAGATCTTGACTATGAAAAGAACAACAACAAAAACAATATACATTTCTGTTTTTTAAAAGCCCGTTAACAAAAAGTTTTTGCCCACTTCCTCACACACATAGGGAAAACATGATAAAAAAACCGTGTTTTTTCCTTTTTGTATTTTGTGTATTGTTTTACCAGCGCCCATCGTCTTTATAAAAAACACCAATCCCCTCAAATCACCTATAACTAAACCAACATCTCCACTGAGGAAAGCCTGTAAATACATTCCTACAAAGCTTTTTGTGTATAATTTATCCCCTACAAAAAACCCAAAATTTAATCTTTGAGATAAGAACTCTCAAGACACCTACACTCAAGAACATCGATTTTTTCCAAAAAAATATTTTAGATATGCATCAAAATGAATAAATCGTTCTTATACAAACTTTTACCCCTTTACGATATCATAAAGTGTTCTATTTTAAAGATAAAGCGCTGAAAAAAGGCTTTTCTCCCCAACTAAAGAAAGGGTTTCCTCTCTTATGGATCTTAAAGCAGCGCAATACGATAAGAGTAACAATACAAAATAAAAAACAATTTGTTTCAAAAATACACAAACAAGATGTTCATATGGCAAGATGTTCATATGGAGCAATAAGAAAAACATAATGGAGAAAAATTTTTGATGACTGCTTTTGCCCATAGATTCACTAATCTGAGTACTGTGTATGAAAAGTACCAACTCCATCCGCAAACCAAGAGCGATTGCACCCGCCATATCCACGATCTTCATCAAAGCGCTCTTGCAAATAACTTTGTTAAAAGTAAAAAACCAACAATTTTAAACAACATTTTTCTTTTTGACCTCTTCCTTACACCTCAAAGAATGAAGGTTTTATCCAGAGTCAATTTGTAGATAATCCATTTTCTGACCACTCATGGGATTCATATCAGCGCCCTCAATAACAGTATTTTACAGCACAAGATAATAAACAAAGGAAACATCAGAAAAGCTTTCCAAAAATAAATGAAAAAAGAAAATATACATGAAAACAATCACAACAGAACATTTGGCATTTCTCACACCAAAAACCTTTCAAAAGTATCACAAAACGATCGATACAACCATCCATACACTTGAGGGAAAAGCGCTCCCTCTCATAACACCAAAATCTCAAAAGAATACGCGAAGGGGAATTTTTCACATGCAGCGTTTAAGACGCTTATCAACCACCACCCCACCTACCTAGGAGAGATTATATGTTAGAGCAAAATTATTTATATAAAGGTACCCTAACACTCAAGAATAAATATGGCATAAAAGACCCCAAAAAACTGTATGAACGCTGTGCCCATGATACCGCCAGAGAAGCCATCAATTTTCGCCATGAACCACTTCCACAAAAATTTGATTCCACTTATTTAAAATTAATCCACTGGAGCCTCTTTCACAAAACTTTTGAATGGGCTGGAAAAACCCGCGATATATCCTTTACATTTGAAGACGGAACCTCTGCCCATATGCCGGCGATGCGTCCCAAAGGTTATGAAGTTCCTTTTGCTATTGGCTCACAGATAAAAAAAGAGTTAAAACAACTCGAAAAAACACTGAATGAGAAGAACAATTTAAAAGGTTTATCGCGCCAAGAATTTGCTGAAAATGCCGCTGAAGTTTTTATGGTGCTCGAGCACGCACATCCTTTCCGAAAAGGGAATGGGCGCGTAAATCGAATGTTTATGGAAAAACTTGGACAAGCAGCAGGACATCCCATTGACTTTTCTTTCATCACAAAAGGACGCATGACAGCAGCTTGTATTGAAGCCATGCAATATGGCAATCCCCAACCGATGAAAGATCTTTTTGAAGATATCACGCATCCGCAAAAATCCCTTGTTTTAAAAGAATTCATCTCCCAAATGAGAAATGCTGGACTGGATGAAATTAACAATCGTATTGTTGTTGCCGCAAAAGAAGGGATCCCCTATGAAGGCATCTTTAGAGGTTTTTCAGCAGAAGGTTTTGTCATGGAAGTAGACGGTGCTTTCGTCGTCGGCCACAAAGATGATCTCCCCCCAGAACTCGTCAAAACATTACTCAACGGTGCCCGCCTCTGCTTTCAAAAAAACAACGTTCAAAGCTTACAAGAAACACTGATCCCAAAAGAGACATTAGCACCTCTCACACATGAAGAGTTATTCACAAGGATTTCACATGACCCTTATGTTGAAGCATGCCGAAAAGAAATCGAAAATTTATCAAAGACTGTTTATGGTAAAGCCCACGCATTAAAGACAAAAACGGATATCTTAACGGCAGATCCAAACTTCGGAAATCAGTTTGCCAATGAAATTTTACAAAACCCTCAATCAATTTCTAAACTTGCAGGAAGAAAAATACTTGACATGAAAAGTCCAAATCGCAGACAGGCGGAACAAACTGCTCCACAACTCAGCCAAGCCCTTAAAAATTATGCCACAATAACAGAACAAACAAAAGAAGAAATTTTAGAGCAACATCAAAGAGAACAAAAACGCCTGAGCCACACTGTCGAAACACCTGGAAAAAATTTACAAAACCTGTTTGCCTTACCAGGAGAACAACAAAGAGAAGCTTTATTGCATTCTCGTTCACTGCGACAAGAACTCCATCACTTTTCGCGCCAACTACACAATCGTCTATCTTCAGAAGATCGTAAAGCCATACAAGAAAAAGATTATACCAGACTAGCTTGCCTACTTGGGACATCGGAAAGCAGAGCAAAAGAAATTGCGAATACTGTAAGGAACACCAAAGAAGCACAATGTCAAGCTCACACCTTAAAAGTTAATCGCTCTTCATCACTTGCTCTTACCGGCTAGAAACGCGTGAACTTTTGCCTTCCAACTAACTCTTGGCGCAAATCATTTTATCTCCATTGCGCCCACCAGTTGTTTTAGAATGTTACAAAAAACAGTCCTAAAAATGAATCCTGTAATTTACTATAACTTATTGATAAAATTTCATAAAAAAGCTGTATAAAAGACATAAATATCCACTATATACAAATATGAATAGCGCAAAATCTTTGGAGGTCATTCAATTCGATATCTGCCTTGTGTCTTACAGTTATCAAAAAGTGGGGAATGCGCCAAAGCCAAAGAGGTTTTCTAAAAATATTGAAAGGAAACAGCCATGAAAAAAAGTCACCCAACCGCTTCTACCAATATAGATGAACTAAGACAACAATTTGAACAACAAAATCTAGGAGCTTCTAATGTAGAAGACCTCTACGCAAAGGTTAATAAACCACCCAAAGAACAGCGCAACTCACAACAATATACACTTCAACAACCACCAAAAACGATCTATGCTCCCCAAAAGCCACTAGAACAACAAAACCTAGGAGCTTCTAAGGTAGAAGACCTCTACGCAAAGGTTAACAAACCACCCAAAGAACAGCGCAACCCACAACAATATACACTTCAACAACCACCAACAACGATCTATGCTCCCCAAAAGCCACTAGGAAATCCCTATGACAGACTTGGTGGAGAACCAAGTGATGGGCGACGCGCCGACAGACTCGTAGATCCCTATGCAGTAACCGATCTGGAGGCAAAAGGTTGGCAAACGTCCCCCTACGACACAGTTGGTGGAGATGCACAGGGTAGGCATTCTTCCCATGAACCAGAACATCTCTATGCAGAGCTTGAATTTGGTGAACGTGGTGGTCTCTCTCCCCAAAAATCACTCGAATCTGTCTATGCAACGGTTGGCATGGGGGCTGAAGGCAGGCAAGAATCTGAACAACGAGAAAATCCCATATATCAAGGCGTTGGCTCAGGCAAGATCTCCCCTCCCAGAACCCCAAAAGATGTTGTTACAACAAAGCTTTTACAAAATACAAGCTTTCAATATGGTGTAAGAGAAATCCAAGAGCGATGCAGAGTTGTTTATGGTAACGAGCATGCTTTGAATGGACCACTTGCGAAGATCCTTGATGATCCTCAAAATGCAGAACAAATCTTATGGGATCTTGCAGAAAATCCTCAAAGCGCTGGTAAGCTTGCAGGTCACAAAATACTTGGTGTAAAATCTCCAAGCCGCAGAGAAGCTGAAGAGGAGTTTACTCACCTTTGCTCAGCTCTTGAGAGACATATGCATAACACACAAAAGCTCCATAAACAATTTACACATGAACATGAAAGAGGTCAAAAACAAGAAAGTCCAGAAAGAGACCCAGAACACAGGCATCACCACCATCATCGTCGTCATCACACAAGAGGACAAGAACAAAATAGTCCAGAGCACAGCCCACAACGGCAAAGACATGGCGAAAAAGGAATGGCTTTTGCCATGTAAGTGAGCCCCCGTAAAGTACATAAATTTTTATTTTTCATTGAATTTCTTGGCGCAAATCGTTTCATTACGATTGCGCCAAGAGTTGTTTTAAAATATTATAAAAATAGTTCTAAAAGTGGATCCGTAATTTATCATAATTTATTGATAAAATTTCATAAAAAAACTGTATAAAAGACACAAAGGTCCGTCACACTGATCCTGAATAGCGCGAAATCTTTGGTGGTCATTCAGTTGGATATCTTCCTTTGTACAAAAGTTATCAAAACTAAAAGTGGGGAATGCACCAAAGAGGTTTTCTAAAAATATTGAAAGGAAACATGCATGAAAAAACATCATCCACACCCTTCTGCAAATCCAGAAGCCCTCTATGCAACAGTTAATAAACCAAACAGAGGAAACCAGCACACACCAACCCCAGAAGAGGAAGTTCTGTACGCGTCAGTTAGCAGTATTGCTCCTTCAAGGGGTAGACACCATCATCAAAGAAGAGAAGATCCTGAAACAGACTATACAGAGGTTGCTCCCCCAAAACACGAAGCTGAAGTTACATACGCGTCAGTTAGCAGTATTTCTCCTTCAAGGGGTAGACACCATCATCAAAGAAGAGAAGATCCTGAAACAGACTATACAGAGGTTGCTCCCCCAAAACACGAAGCTGAAGTTACATACGCATCAGTTAGCAGTATTTCTCCTTCAAAAGGTAGACACCATCATCAAAGAAGAGAAGATCCTGAAACAGACTATACAAAGGTTGCTCCGCAACAAAGAGGAAGACCTTCATCTTCCCTCACAGCTGAGCAAATAACTGTCATACTTTTAAAAAACCCACATGTCCAAGCTTATGGAGAAGAGGTTATGCACTGGGGTAAGGTCGTTTATGGCAATGACACGCTTTTCCAACAACACTTGCAAGGAATACTTACAGATCCCAGTAAAGGAAAAGACCTTTCAAATCAACTTGCTGAAAATCCTGAATCTATACATAAACTTGCTGGCCGCTCCGCACTTGGCTTAAAAAGTCAAACACGCAAAGCAGCTGAAGACGGTTTTAAACCACTCGTTGATGCTATTGATGGTTATACAAAGGCTGTAAAAGAGGCAAAGGAGAGGCTTTTGCAAACCCCTCAAGCGGAGCAAAGACGCCATCAAGAAAATTCTCAGCAAGCTGAAAGAGCTCATCATCGTCATCATCACACAAGAGGACAAAACCAGGAGAGTCCAGAGCACAGTCCTCAACGACAAAGACACGGTATGGCTTATGCCATGTAAGGGGTTATAAGCATAAAGACGATAGTTTTGTTTTTCATGTAATCTCTTGGCGTAAATCGTTTTATTGCGGTTGCGCCAAGAATTGTTTTATCTTGTGACAGAAAATAGTCCTAAAAATGGATTCAGTAATTGACTATAACTTATTGATAAAATTTCACAAAAAAACTGTATAAAAGACACAAAGTCCCATTACGATGGTGACAAATAGCGCCGATCTTTGGAGACCACTCAATTTTGATATCTTCTTATAAAAACCATAAAAATATAAAGGGCGAGAGTGTACACCAAAGAGGTTTTCTAAAACAATTCTTGAAAGGAAACATGCATGAAAAAAGATCACCCTCACCCTTTTTCATCCCCTTCAATACAAGAACTTATAGCGCTCTATGAAAAAGCGGCGGCAGAGGTTACAAGCCCAGAAAGCCTCTATAAAGAAGCTCCTTCACAAAGCAAAAGACTGTCATCCATACCGGAAAAAGATGAGGAAAGACAATCTCTTTTAAAAGAAGAAACTGTACATGAATCAACAAATCCAACAACGCTTCTAACAAGAGGTAGCTCTACCAAAAGGCAGCAAAAACCTGAAACGACACATTCAACAGTTACTTCACAAGTTTCTCTAAAAAGGGCAACAAGAGTTCTCTCAGAGGAAGAAATCATTCAATTGCTTCCACACCATTCATTGGTTCAAACATATCGAGAGGAAATCCAACGTTTATCCGCATGTGCATATGGAGATTCAAATATTTTGCAAGAAAAAATGCAGGAAATTCAAGAAAATCCCGCTGCAGGAAAGGAGCTCTCATGGCGCATGGCAGCCCATCCTGAAAGTATCGCTAAACTTTCAGGCACCAGTACGTTGGGCTTCAAAAATCGAACGCGCAAACAAGCGGAAGAAGATTTTTCCGCCCTTTGCGTCACCGTTGATTGTTATACAAAAGCTGTAAAACAGGCAAGAGAGAGTCTATCGCAATCTCCAGAGCAAGAACTCAAAAACTATGAACGTTTAATGGGAAAGGCAGCAGTCACTGAACTTCTGCAAAAACCAGATCAACGTGAAAAAGAAACTCTTTCAGAGGCAGAAATTTCTACCAAAATTCAACAACATTCAAAAGTCAAAAGGCACCATGCCCAGATCAAATATTGGTGCGAAGTTGTTTTTGGTAACGCAAACATTTTGCAATCACAAGTGGAAAAACTTTTCCAAAACCCTGAAACAATAGAAGCGCTCGCACAGCAACTTGTCGGAAATCCTCAATCTTTTCACAAGTACGCTGGTATCAGTCTTTGTGGCTTTAAAAATCAAGCACGCAGACACGCTGAAGCTGGTCTTTCTCACTTAATTGACGCCGCTGACAATTATGCAACGGCTGTAGAACAAGTAAGAGAGAGCATTTTGCAAACCGAGCAGGAAAAACAAAAACGCCATGAACCATCTTCTAAACGGACGCAAGATTTGCATCAACAACAACGCTTATCACAATCTGTTGAACGCACTGAGCATTCAACAGTAACTCATGAAGAAGCAACAACCTCTACTCAACAAAGAGAAACAGATTTTAGTCCTCGCAAAACTGCGATACCAAAAGCGATGGCTTTTGCGAGCTAATAAGTTTTCACATTGAATCTAACGTCTTGGCGCAACACATGGCAAAGGTCATTTGCGCCAAGAGAGCCAAATCTTGTGAACAATTCAGTTTCATATCCTCTCTCATAAAAGCAAGTGAAAAAGCATACAACAGAATAAAAACCAACGTACATTTTTAAATAGTATTTAAAAACAATATTGGAAGAGTTTGAAAGGAACATGTATGAAAAAAAGAAATCCTTCCCCTTTTATCACCGAAATGATGGAAAAATTTCAACAACAGACTGAACAATCCCCCACCAGAACCCCCCCTCCCCAAGTTTCTCAAAGTTTGCCAAAACCAACTGTACAAAAACGCCCAGAAAATTTATCACACCACCCAAAGATTGCTCCACCGCCCCCCCCACGCATGAAAAACCCAGTGCAAACCAGCACAATACCTCCTAGCACCAAAAACCAAGAGACGCCTCCCCCACAAAAAAAAGTGGCTCCGCCAAAACCTCCGCGTGCAAAAGAGAGACAACAACATAAACCAACAGCTCAAGAGTTCCCCTCCCTACAGACAAAAGTGGCTCCGCCCCCTCCTCCGCGCATGAGAGAAAAAACACAAACCGGCACAACAATCCCCAGTTCAAAAATCCCCAGCTCAAAAATCCAAGAAAACTCCTCTCCGCACACAAAAGCAGCGCCACAAAGACCTCCACGCGAAAAAGATAGGCAACAAAACAAACCAACAGTTCAAGAGTCCCCCTCCCTACAGACAAAAGTGGCTCCGCCAAAACCTCCGCGCATGAGAGAAAAAACACAAACCGGCACAACAATCCCCAGTTCAAAAATCCCCAGCTCAAAAATCCAAGAAAACTCCTCTCCGCACACAAAAGCAGCGCCACAAAGACCTCCACGCGAAAAAGATAGGCAACAAAACAAACCAACAGTTCAAGAAGAAGAAAGTCGCTATGCAACGCCTTCTCATCAGACGCCCCCACGCATGAGAGACAGAGTGCAAAACGGTGCAAAAATTCAGAATCCTGAAGCACACTACCCAAGTGTTAGACCCAAAACACCATCACATATGAAAGTCAGGCAACAAAGTAGTTCATCATCACAAGATAGTGGAACATATGCAGTACCTCCTTCACGAAAACCGCACCATATGGAAAACAGAAAACAAAGCGATGCTGCCATCCCAAAACCTGCCTCTCCACACACAGCAATTGAACAGCCAAAACCGTCTCACGGACAAAAAAAATCTATTAATACAATGGAACGAGAGCTATTACTCGTAGCATATCAAGAAGAAATACGATTTTTGTGCGAAAAGGTTTATGGCAACAAGCTTATTTTAGAAGAAAGAATAGAAGCAATCAAAGAAAACCCCGATATGGGAGAAAAGCTCTTATGGGATGTTACAGAACAGCCTAAGTCTATTTCTAAGCTTGCTGGTAAAAAAGTTCTGGGCATAAAAAATCATGCGCGCAGAAAAGCTGAAGAAAATCTTCCTACCCTACGTACTGCCATTAACGATTATGTGTATACTTTAAAATATACAAAAAGTGAAAAGATTTCACGAGGTTCTCACACGGAACAACAACACCAGCGACAAGCACAAGAGAAAGAGCCAATAAATCAACATTTACAAAATCCGCTCAATTCAGAAAAGAAAATAAAGCCTCTCTCAAATCAGGAAATTGCCCGCAGAGTTCAACAAGATCCATCGGTTCGATATGGTCAAAGAGAGATCGAATATTGGTGCGAAATTGTTTATAATGATCCATTTATTTTGCAATATAGAATAGAAGATATGCAAAAAATTCCAGAGATAGGAGAAGAGCTTGTATTTCAAATTGAAAACCCTTCTAGATCTTTTGCTCCGCTTGCTGGTAGGCAAGTCCTTGGCATAAAAAATGGAGCACGCAAAGCTGCTGAAGAAAATCTTCCTACCCTGTGTACCGCCATTAAGGATTATGCTGAAACTGTAAAACAGTTAAGAGAAACCATTGTGCAAAACCATCAGGCAGAACAACAAAAACGTCATCAACCGCTTAACGATCCCGATAAAAAATTGCAAAAGCAGCAAAACTTATCGCGGTCCCCGAAGTTACCTGAACGCTCAACAGCAAAGCAGCATCAAGAGGTTGCAGAAACTTCTAGACAAGAAGACCAGCCGCATGTTCGACCGCGCAGAGCCGAAACATCAAAAGCAATAGCTTTGTCGTGATAAATCTCCTAATTGTTGGCTTTTCATACAAAACTTTGGTGCAATTACCTTGCCAAGATTGCATCAAAGATGGTGTATAAAATACAGAAAACTTTGAATAAGACACCCCATTATTTTACAGAATTCATTGATAAAATTTCACGATAATACTTCATAAAAATTACAAACTTTAACTTTGTTCCATGCGAATAAGGTCAATTTTTTCAAGCATTCAAATGGGCATTCTTCTTTGAAGAAAACGCAATGAAAATAATTAAAGGCAAAAAATGTAAAAAAAGCTTTCAAAAAATAATGTTAACATTTGAAAGGAAATATACATGAAAGAAAACACTAAACATTATGCCTCTTCCACACAAGAAGAATTGCAAGAACAACACCCTGCAATTAGTGCAGCCATTTCTAAGCAAATCAATAAAGCATCGCAAAATTTCTTTTATCCCAATAGCAAAGTGCTTAAAAATAAATACCGCATCAAAGAGCAAGAAATATTAAAGGAACAATGTTGTGATGATGTAAAAAAAGAAATGATAAAACTGCGTCAAGAACCTCTACCTGAGCAGCTTAATTCCTCCTATCTAAAATATCTTCATCAACACCTCTTTTCCCGTGCATTTGAATGGGCCGGACAAACACGCGAAGAACCTTTTACATTTGAAGATGGTAGTGTTGCTTCTATGCCCATTTTGAAAAGAAAAGAATTTACAAAACCTTTTGCGATTGGCAGAAAAATACAGGAGGGACTAGAAAAGTTAGATAAAACACTTGCTGAAAAGAATAATTTACAAGGCTTAACTCGCGAAGAATTCGTTGAACAAGCAGCTGGAATAATGATAGATTTGCACCACATGCATCCTTTCAGAGAGGGCAATAGGCGCACAAAGAGACTGTTTGTTGAAAAACTCGCTCAAGCAGCAGGACATAAGTTAGACTTTTCTCTTGTGAGCAAAAAACGTAAAGACTTTGTCCGCGCCGCTGCCATGGAACATAGCGATCCAGAACCTATGAAGCATCTGCTTGAGGATATCTCAAATCCAGAAAAATTGCTCATTTTACAAGAATTTACCAACTCTATGAGAGAGCTTGGATTGGATGAAAAAAATTATTATCTCGCTGTCGTCGCAAAAGAAGGAGAAACCTATCATGGTACCTACAGAGGCAGTGGACCCAATGGCTTCATGCTTGATGCCAACGGGATTTTCATCTTGGGAAATAAAAAAGATCTCACCCCAGAGCAAATACAGACATTAAAAATCGGTGACGCCCTCTCCTTTACAGCGCCCAAAACTCAAAACCCAGAAAAAACTCAGCGAAAAACATTGCTTCCAGAAAAAAAAAGAGCCGTTCTCACAAGCGATGAAATAACTGAAAAGAGCAAAGATAACGCATCCATTCAAACAAAGAAAAAAGAAAACGCCCTTTTTTCACCATGGATTACCCCTCATGCTTTACATGACAGCATTGAAGTTATGCCTCAAAGTTTGCAAGAACAAGAACAAATGGCCAAACCAATTGCGCAATCTGCTTCCTCCATGAGGAAAACACAAAAAGATTTCCAAAAAAACATTTTACAGACCAGCAATACAGCGACAAATGATCCAATATCTGTCCAAATGACAAAGGAAAAACGCTCTGATCATCAAGAAAGAACAAAACAACCCCCAAAAAAAGCAATGGCATACTGGGACACTGGTACAAAAAAGACGGACAGCGTCCCTCTCACCTTACAGGAGAAATTATCCTCATCGCCTGAAACCGAAGAAAATAAGACAATGTACCGTAATTTCTTTTGCCCTAATAGTATCACCTTAAAAAATAAATATGGAATAAAAGACTATAAAAAATTAAAAGTGCAATGTGCCCATGATACAACAAAAGCAATCATTCATCTACGCCAAGAAGCGCCACCGCAAAAACTAACTTCCACATATCTCCAATATATTCATCACACCCTATTTAAAAATACTTTTGAATGGGCCGGACAAACACGCGAAAAACCATTTACATTTGAAGATGGTACCGTTGCTTATATGCCAATGATGAAAAAAGCTGGTATTTCTTTTGCCTCAGCAAAACAGATACAAGAGGGACTAGAAAATTTAGATAAAATACTTTCTGAAACGAATAGTTTAAAAGGCTTAACCCGCGAAACATTTATTGAACATGTCACTGAAATGTTGATACAGCTCAACTATACGCATCCCTTCAGAGAAGGTAATGGACGCACACAACGAATGTTTTTTGAAAAACTTGGGCAAGTTGCTGGCCACACACTCGACTTTTCTCTTGTAACAGAAAAACGCATGAATCTTGCCAGCATTGCATCGCTAAAACATAACGATAAGGAAGAGATGAAACATCTTCTTGAGGATATCTCAAATCCAGAAAAAATACTTATTTTAAAAGAATTCATAGACAATATGAAACATATTGGATTTGAAAATATTCATCATCATCTTATTATAACAGCGAAAGAAGGTCATACCTATAAAGGCTTCTACAGAGGCAGTGGACCCAATGGCTTCATGCTTGATGCCAACGGGATTTTCATCTTAGGAAATAAAAAAGATCTCACTCCAGAGCAAATACAGACATTAAAAATCGGTGACGCCCTCTCCTTTACAGCACCAAAAGTTCAAAACCAGCAAGAAGTGCTTATCCCCGCAGAAACAATAGCCCCCCTTACCAACAATGAAATTGCCACAAGGATAAAAAACAACGCATCCATTCAAGTAAGAAGAAAAGAAATCGAAACTTTGTGCCAAATCATTTATGGCAATCGTCATATTTTGCAGAAAAGAATAGAAATGATCCATGAAAATCATACTGAAGGAGAACAGCTCACCTATCAAATTGCCACCTCTCCTCAATCTATTTCTAAGCTTTCTGGTAGCAATGTATTTGGCATAAAAAACAACGCGCGCGCCCATGCTGAAGCAAATATTTTGCCCCTTTGTAGAGCCATTGATCATTATATCAATATTTTTAAACAAACAGAAAGAGACATTCTCCATACCCATCATGTAAAACAAAGGCGGTGTGAACAGTCGGTAAAAATTCCTGAGGCTTGGATGAAAAATCTCTTTTCCTTGTCAAAAGCACAACAGCAAGAAACTTTATCAAACTCTCCTGAATTAAGGGGGGAGATAAGGACTTATATCAAAAAAATCAATGAGCGCTTATCCTCAAGCGAGCATGAAGCTATAAAGGAAAATAATCCTGAAAAACTTGCGAAGTGTCTTGGCACATCAACCGTTAAAGCAAAAGAAATTATGGAAATAGTCAAGCAGATAAAAGAGATAGAACAGCATATACACCCCATGTATTTTTATAACCATAAATTCGATGAGTGCTTAGCACCAAACCAGTATCAATCTATCCAGCATCAATCTATAAAGACAAACAATGAAAAAAAATGTTCCAACACTCTTGATAAAGAAGCAATTAAAGTGCAAAAAATGACAGAAAACGTCAATCAGAGTTCTAAAAGACAAGAAAATATTCAACCTCACAAAACAGAGCACGCAAAAGCCATGACAATGAATATCTAAAGGATTCATAAACTTTAACTTTTTGCCCTCTCTGGTAAAAATGATAGCCTTTACCCGCCTGCTTTCATTGGCAAATCAATCGCACCTCAACGGGAATGGAAACCATGAGAGAACAAATTTATCTTATTTCCTCAGATTTTATCCTCATTAACTATGAAAAGAAACCTGAACAAGTAAAATGAAAGGATCAATCATTTTTGAAAATGATAATTAATCACTTTCATTACCTATAGTGCTAAAAACAGACAAAATGCTGTTGAAAGATCACGTCTTCCTATCCTTTTGTTTATGTAATCTCTAAAATGGGAAGGCAGCCTAATTTTGAGAGAATATAAAGCCGTAAAGGTAAAAACCAATCACGAGCTTTGCCATCACCTTTTAGCTTAGCCTTACAACTTTTAAAAACATCTAAAGCACTGTCTTTTAAATAATGGATAGATAATGGAGATTGTACATTGCTTCACGCTTTTATTTTATTTGCGTTCTTTAATAGGGTCATGCCCCTTACATAAAAACAGAACGGTATTGGGGTGCACTATTCACGACATCACACCATAAAGAGAAATTAACATTATATATCCCTATATGTCCCTTCAAACTGTCATGATGTCGCTCCCATATTTCAGTTTGAAAAAGAAATTTTAATTATTTTATGGCAACAATAAAAATTGTAATGCAACAGTAAACAAGGAGCATAAAAAAGTCTTCAAGCACCATTGTTGACAGAAAGATAAACACCGTCGTAAAACGCTTACAAAAAGTATCCTTGATTGGGATACAGATCAGATTTTTACGATTTAAAACGGTTTATTTCTCCTATCATCGCTTCTCTTTTACAACGAACCCGATATATCTTTATGACATTGATTAAAAAAATTGCAACAGTTGCTTCCGGAACCCTCATGAGCCGTATTTTTGGCTTCGTACGCGAAATGCTTATGGCAGCAGCCCTAGGGACTGGTCCTGTTTCTGATGCCTTTAACGCTGCTTTTCGTTTTCCCAACACATTTCGTCGTTTTTTTGCTGAAGGTGCCTTTAACGCTGCTTTCATTCCTCTTTTTGCAAAAAAAATTACTGAAGATGGTCAAGAAACAGCATGCAAATTTGCAGAAGAAGTCTTTGGCGTTCTCTTTTCGATGCTCTTACTGTTAACGATTGCGATGGAACTGAGTATGCCTTTTTTGGTACGAACCATTATTGCCCCAGGTTTTACCGAAGATGCAACAAAATTTAACGCTACAATTCACTTTACTGCGATCATGTTTCCCTATTTAACCTGCATGTCGCTTGCTGCCATGATGGGGGGCATGCTTAATGCTCTGCGACGCTATTTTATTGCCGCCATTGCCCCACTCTTTTTAAACATTATTCTGATTGGTGTGCTTGCCTATGCTTGGATCTATAAACTTGACGCTTGGCATATCGGCTTAAATCTCTCTTGGGGTGTATTGGCAGCAGGACTTCTTCAACTCACCTTAATTGCCCTTGCTTTGCGTCAAAGTGGAATGAAAATTTCCTTCCGCCAACCCCATTTAAGTCCTAATGTTCGCAAACTATTAACTTTAGCATTCCCAGCAGCCATCACGGGTGGCATCACACAAATCAATTTGCTCATTAATACCAACATTGCTTCTAGTCAATCGGGTGCTGTCTCTTCTTTGATGTACGCTGATCGTCTTTACCAATTGCCTCTAGGTGTAATTGCCATTGCCGTTGCAACCGTTCTTTTACCAGAATTAACACGCGCTTTGCGAAGCAAAAAGCACAAAGAAACCCACCATTTACAAAACCGCTCTATTGAATTAACGCTATTGTTAACACTTCCAGCATCCATCGCTTTTTTACTGCTCTCCACTCCCATTGTCAGTTTGCTCTTTGAGCGAGGACAATTTACCAGTCAATCAACACACCATGTTGCACAATTACTGGAACTTTATGGATTAGGACTTCCAGCTTTTGTTCTCATTAAGGTCTTTATTCCTAATTTTTTTGCCCATGAAGATACCAAAACACCGATGATTTTTACAGGTATTTGCGTTTTCATCAATATCAGTCTCGCCTTAACATTATTTCCTATTCTATCTGCACGAGGCATTGTTATTGCTGAAATTACCTCTGGATGGGTCAACGCCCTGTTGCTTTGGGGTGTCCTTATCAAACGCGGTTATTGGAAATACGACTTCCAACTGATAAAGCGGATATTATGTCTCATGATAGCAACCCTTTTGAGTGCACTAGCCCTCTATTACGGATTGAATGTGTTTGTTTTTTTGTCTTTTCCTTTATCCTCACAAGCATCCTTTTTCTTGCGCGCCAGCACCTTAGCTGGGATCATGCTTGGCATATTCTTGATCTATTTTAGTGCCTATTTTTTATTCAACACCCATTCCTTTTTTCACATGCTTAAAAATTTGAAAAAACGCTCATAATATCTATACTTTGTCAAAAACAATAAAACAAATAACCTTAATTGAAGAAAGAGCACTCCTATGGATACCTTCACACCACTTGTCTTTTCCGGCGTACAACCGAGTGGTCATTTACATCTTGGCAATTATCTTGGAGCCATTCAGCGTTGGGTTGAATTGCAAAACTCTCATCACTGCCTCTACTGTGTTGTGGATATGCATGCGCTCACGGTCAACCCAGATCCCCTTACTTTACGCGAATCCACCAGAACAGTGACAGCAGCCTTTTTAGCCTGCGGTATTGATCCTCAACAACACATTATTTTTAACCAATCACGTGTTTTTCAACATGCTGAACTTGCCTGGATTTTTAATTGTGTTGCCCGTATCGGCTGGCTTCAACGCATGACACAATTTAAAGATAAAGCAGGAAAAGATCGCGAAAAAGCATCTCTAGGGCTTTTTGCCTATCCCACTTTGATGGCTGCTGATATTTTAGTCTATCGTGCAACGCATGTTCCAGTAGGCGAAGATCAAAAACAGCATGTTGAACTCACACGCGATATTGCACAAAAGTTTAACAACGACTATGCACAGCGTATTGCCGAATTAAATTTTGGTATCTCTATGCAAACGGATGAAGAAAAAAAACAAGGCTTCTTTCCCCTCCCAGAGGCGCTTATTGGAACAACAGCCACACGCGTTATGTCTTTGCGCGATGGGACGAAAAAAATGTCAAAATCAGATCCTTCAGATTTTTCACGCATTAATTTGACCGATGACGCTGATCTTATCGCAAAAAAAATACGCAAAGCCAAAACGGATTCGGCTCCTCTTCCCGATACCCTTACCGCTTTAAAAGAACGACCAGAAGTGGATAACCTGCTTGGTATTTATGCCGCCTTTGCCAAAGTTAGCAAAGAAAAGATTCTTTTAGAATTTTCTGGTCAACAATTTTCGCATTTTAAAACCGCTCTAGCCGACCTTGCTGTCCATAAGCTTGCCCCTATAACAGAAGAATTACGTCGACTGCATCAAGAAAGTGATTATATCGACTCTGTTTTGCATGATGGCGCTAAACGTGCTAGTATGCTCGCAGAAGAAAATATGAAGAAAATTCGTGAAATTATTGGATTTTTGCACGATACATAAAGGTAATAAAACTAAAAACTGTAGAGAGCAAAAAAATCGTTTGTACAAAATAGAGAAAGTGCATGATTTCCAAACCCAAAAATCCGAAAAAAGAACCCAAGAAAAAGAACTTAGTCATTATCGATGAAACACCAGAGTGTCGACGTGCCGTTGCGTTTGCCGCACAGCATGCCCAAAATACCAATAGAACATTGGTATTACTTTGTGTCGTTGATAGTGCAGAATTTCAACATTTTCTGGGTGTAAACAACGTTATGCGCACAGAATCAACGCAAAGTGCTCATAAAATATTAGGAGACATTGCCAGTGAAGTCCGCACCACCCATGCGCTTGAAACAGAAATAGTGGTGCGTGAAGGAAAAAAAATTGATGAGATTTCCAAACTGATCGACGAAGATAAAAGGATTGCACTAATTGTTTTAGCAGCCAGTGGACATACAGAAGGACCAGGACCCCTTGTTCAATTAATCGGAAATAAAGGGACAGCTTTTTCAATCCCTGTCATTGTTATTCCTAGCAATCTTGCCGATGAAGATATTAGATCTATTGCCTAAAAAATATAATATTCTACAATGTAAGATCTTCCCAATCCTTCATTATAAAAGGAGAGTTTATGTTTATTCAAACTGAAACCACCCCAAACCCTGCAACGCTTAAATTCCTGCCAGGACGCGTGGTTCTTTCTGAGGGCGTATTAGAATTTCGTGACCCTGAAGAAGCAGCTAAAAACTCACCTTTGGCAGCTAAGCTGTTTAATATTCCCAATATCAATGGTGTTTTTTTAGGCTATGATTTTATCACCGTAAGCAAAAAAGAAGGAGAATGGCAACATCTCAAGCCCGTCATTTTAGGCACAATCATGGAACATTTTCTATCCAATGAGCCAGTGATCACCACCAACGCTACAACACAAGCACAAACCCATGCCCTTAACGAAGAATTTTATGACGAAAAAGATGCTGATATTGTCTTAACCATTAAAGAGCTGCTTGAAACGCGTATCCGCCCAGCAGTTGCCAATGATGGTGGAGACATTACTTTTCGCGGATTTGAAAATGGTATTGTTTATCTCAATATGCGGGGCTCCTGCGCTGGATGTCCCTCTTCAACGGCAACCCTCAAACATGGTATTGAAAATCTTTTACGCCATTTTATCCCTGAAGTTTTAGGCGTTGAAGCCATGCCACAATAAATATTGGCCTCAATAGGTAAAATAACCACAGCGATTGCCCCTCTTCAACAGCGCTCAAACATGGAGTGCAAAAATCTTGCGTCATTTTATTCCTGAAATTTTAAAAGTAAGCTATGCAGCCATAAAAATACAGTACTGTTAAAAAAATCTGTCTAATAATGATACCTTCACTCATATTTCACCTCCACATATGCCTTAAAAAGATTTCAAAGCCCCTTTTAAGAAGCATAGGTTTGTTTCAACAAACCAATCCGTACACAGAAGTACAATGCATGGATGTGCACTTTAAATTTATTTTGTTTCATAATCTTGTCATGTAATTTTAACCAAGAAACCACGACCCGTTACAAAAAAGAAAACCCAAAAAAGAAAACATTGTAAGATAGAGTGCCCATTTGCTCCATCTTTCTCAGTTCTCCCAACAATAAAATCACGCAAAATACTTCTTGTAGCAACCAATCGACAAAGATCACATTTTGCAACTTGAATGAGAATTCTGACATTCTTCTTATTTCAATTCTGTTTTTATTGCATCAATCAAAATCGTCCGCTTACACAGCACAAACTGGATAATAACAAAAACTATTTTTAATAGCTCTTATGCACACTTTTTATAAGGGACTGTTGCAACACTAAGAGCTGGAAAATGCATGACCATACAACCTTATCAAGATCATACCATCCTTTTTCCATTCTTAAAATCAAGAATTCCCCCTCTATCATTTTCAATCTCATTTCCATAAATATGACGCAAACGGTGTAACTACCTGTAAAAATAAATACATTGAAGCTAGATCTATTATGGTTGTTTGAGAAATTATCTGATAAAAAAATGAGAATATTTCTTCAATTCAGCAGGAATAAGTTTGTCTGCTTTACCACGTTGTTCTTCTCATAAAGCACATACTTTTACTGTTGATAAAGCACATACTTTTACTGTTGCATGTAAGTCAACATCCAACTTCATCCATAACCGCATATTAAAAGAAAAGACAGAGCCACTATTCCTCTGCGATACATGGCTTTGCAATAAAGGAAAATATATTGCCTCTATCTGATTGGTGTAATCTGTGAAACAAGAAAAGAATCCCATTCGAGAAGAATGTAAAAATAAAAAACCAACGAAATGCAAAAACAATTGCAAGGGGATAAATGCCTAAACTTTTTTCACAAACTCCGACTTTAAACTCATCTGACCAATCCCTGGAATTTTGCAATCAATGTTATGATCCCCATCCACCAAGCGAATATTCTTTACCTTAGTACCACCTTTTAAAACAGATGAAGTGCCTTTTACTTTCAGATCTTTTATCACCATAACGGTATCTCCGTTTGTTAAAATCTGACCATTGGCATCACAAACAGTATCGGAAAGAACAGTATCATCGTTTTTTTGTGGCCATTCATGTGCGCATTCAGGACACACAAAATTTTCACCATCTTCATAAGTATAAAGACAATCACAACGAGGACATTTAGGATATTGGGTCATAAATTCCCCTTTTAAAAGAAAAATCATTCACTATGACTGGTCATAAAGCAAGAAGTGCTTATTGTCCATTATTTTAGAAAAACATTTTCCTTTGTTTCAACCCTCATCTGCCAACTGTGTTCATGAATGCTATCGTCACATACCATATGAGTTTATAAAAATGATTGATCATTATATAACTTAAATGAGCCCCCCGCATATCATAAAATTTACTCACTTCATTCTCTCTAATAAATTAATCAAAATCATTTTCTTATACATCAGCAATGCAATTAACGAATGGATAAAAAACAATTAGAAAAGGAACCTCTCTAAATAAAACGCTCTCAAAAAGCTAAAAACTGAAAAACAAGAAAATGATGCCCTCAACTTGACCTTTTATTTAAGTAAAGATAACAGTCACAATGTTAGAGAACAGACTGATTTATAATCATAGTTAATGGTTTTGTATATTGAATGAGAGCCGATAAATAAGCTGAGATTCTCTCACCCCCTTTTACATTGAATCAACCAAAGCCTTTTGCTTGCATGCTACAAGTAGGAAGAGGCGTGTAAAACGATTATTCAAAATACTAAATATTTTCAAATATAAGAACCAACATTGAAAGCGAGCAAAGTGAATGATGGTACGGTCTTACTCTCTCATAAGCGTAAAATTGTGCTGCTCGATAGATGGTCGCTCATCCCTTTCAAAAGCAACACGCATAAGATGCGTTTTTAGTGTTTTGAGAGAGACGCTTCTTTAAAACAAGCATATGAAATGTGCAACAATGATAATATTTTTTTTGCATAAGGAACATCTCCCCTATTAAACAAACATTGCTATCAAACCATCAAAAACCATCGGACATAAACTCCCCGATTATGCCGGATTATAATTACCTACAGGATTCGGTTTTAAGAAGCCCGCAGTTTTAGAAATCCGATTGATATGTAAAGGAGGAAAAAACAAAGCGCGCTTGAAAATGGAGGATCTGCCTTATGGCAAATAAAATCACACCCCTAAAATCATACCTCATGTGATCAATCATCATACCTTTACAAAAAAATATTCCAATGAACTTAGGTGATAATATCAGGGCGATCTCGCCCCAATGCTTGTTGTATATTTAACAGTTTTAGCGCCACCTGTTGCAAAGGTTGGAGAACTTCTTGCGGATTAAAATTGTGTTTGTGCGGATCACTTTCATACTGTTCAAAATAAAGTCGTAAAGTAGCACCTAGCGTCCCTGTTCCCGACAACCGGACCACCAACCGTGCTCCATTTTCGAAAAAAATACGTATACCTTGCCGCGTGCTAACACTCTGATCAACAGGATCATGATATGTAAAATCATCTGCTTTTTTGACGAAAAATCCTGCAATTTCAGTTCCTGCATGTGGTAAGTGCGTACGCAAATGTTCTATAAGTTCCAAAGCTTTATCTGCTTCGACTTCTTCATAATCATGCCGTAACGTGTAAAAACGCCCATAGGTGTACCAATGCTGTTGAACAATTTGTGCAACAGTTTTTTCTGTTACCGCTAAAAGATTTAACCAAAATAAGACAGCCCATAAACCATCTTTTTCGCGGATGTGATGAGAGCCAGTTCCAAAGCTTTCTTCACCACAAAAGGTTACTTTCCCCGCATCCAAAAGGTTTCCAAAAAACTTCCATCCCGTTGGCGTTTCAAAAAAGTTTAATCCGTGTTTTTCCGCAACCAGATCAGCAGCACGCCCCGTCGGCATAGAACGCGCTATCCCCACAACACCTTTTCGATATCCTTTAATGAGGTGTGCATGTTCAGCCATAATAGCCAAAGAATCTGAAGGTGAGACAAATTGTTGACGACCAATAATGAGGTTACGATCTCCATCACCATCAGAGGCTGCACCAAGATCTGGTCCTTGCTCTGACATCAATAAATCATAAAGAGCCTTGGCATAAACCAAATTGGGATCCGGATGACCGCCTCCAAAATCTGGCAAAGGAATACCATTAACCACCGTCCCTTCAGAAAATCCTAAGCATTTTTCAAAAATTTCATGAGCATAAGGCCCTGTTACCGCATGCATGGCATCAAACCGTAAAGTAAGACCTCGAGTAACGGCCTTGGCAATACAGTCAAAATCAAAAAGCTCCTGCATCAAAGCAACATAATCAGCGACAGGATTAATAATATCAATCCGCATGGCTCCCATAAAGATCGTACCTTGCCTATCTAAATCAATATCTGGTGCTTCAAGAATTTTATAAAAGGAAAGACGTTGCGATGTTGCAAAAATAGCATCACATAAAGAATTAGGAGCGGGTCCACCATTAGAAACATTGTATTTGATACCACAATCTCCCTCTGGACCACCAGGATTATGGCTTGCAGAAAGAATAAGTCCACCATGAGCATGGGTTTTACGAATAAGATGCGAAACAGCAGGTGTAGAAAGAATACCGCCCCTTCCCATTTTAACACAAGAAACACCATGCGCCGCTGCCATCTTCAACACAATCTGAAGGAGAGTACGATTAAAAGTGCGCCCATCGCCCCCAAGAATCAACATTTTTCCTTCAAGAGGCCCAATGTTATCAAAAAGAGACTGTATAAAGTTTTCTACATAATGAGGTTGTTGAAAAACAGACACTTTTTTGCGCAAACCAGACGTTCCCGTTTTTTGCCCCTCAAAAGCCGTGGTTAAAACTATCTTTATGGTCATGTAAATACTTTCATATTCTTTCCTTTAATTTTAAGGTGAAGAGTATCCAAAGTCGACCATTAATTCTACTTGACGGAAGTGTGAAATATTTGCACACTCGTTAGAAGTAAGAATTCTTAAAGAATCCCTTTTATTTAAACCGTTCTTTCCGATATGCTTTTAAAGACAAAGGCTGTTTTAAAACGAAATTTTTGTGAAAAATATAGGAGCATCCTTATGATGAAAAAAACTGTTCCCAATGTAACATTCCATACACGTGTCCGCGATGAAATGGGTGAAAATAATTCTTATCGGTGGCAAGAAGTTAACAGTGATGCTTACTTTAAAGGAAAGCGTGTTATTCTTTTTTCTCTTCCTGGAGCTTTTACCCCTACTTGCTCAACTTTTCAGCTGCCTGACTTTGAAAAACTCTATGATGAATTTAAACAAGCGGGTATTGATGAAATTTATTGCCTTTCCGTCAATGATGCTTTTGTCATGAATGCTTGGGGAAAAACACAAAATATCAAAAATGTGAAATTAATTCCTGATGGCTCTGGTGAATTCACACGCAAAATGGGTATGCTGGTTGCAAAAGACAATGTTGGTTTTGGCATGCGATCATGGCGCTATGCTGCCGTTATTAATGATGGTGTGGTTGAGAAATGGTTTGAAGAAGCAGGTTTTTCAGATAATTGTGCAACAGATCCTTATGAAGTTTCTTCACCACAAAATGTTCTAAAAGCTTTGAAAAACTAATTCCGCCCCCAAATCGTCTATTTAAACAAAATTTAACGACACAAATTTCCCTAATAAAGAAAATTTGTGTCGTTTGTATTTTTTGAAACATCTATTTGTCAAGACAAACACTGTAAGTTGGTTGTGCGTTTTTGGTGAGAAAATATTCCAGCAATAATTTTTTAATAGGTATTTCACGTTTTAACTGCTTTGAAAAAACTTGAAAAATTTCCAGTAAAAAATCTAAACCAATTATAGTGCTCAAAGAATAAAAAGCTAAAAACTGTTGCACGCTATCAAAAAATGGGGATGCAATTGCGAAATGCGCAAATTCATACAAAACTCTCTCAGAAAAATCAAGGACTAACGTATCGATGAAATATGCACGATCAATGCTAAATTTCTCCTATTGAGAAAAACTTTGTGTCAAACAATAATTTGATTTATAACGATAATTTATAATTTTTCATGTCGAATGAGAGGCACTGAATATCATAAGATTGTTTTATTTTATCCCTTCTTATATTGAATCTCTTAAAACTATTTTCTTGCTTATTAGCACGTAAGGTTGGCATATGAATAAACGATTAAAAAGAGTAAAAGTACGTCTCATAAACGCTCTAAAATACAAGAGCTATGAACACCATTACTGCAAGGTTCATAAAAATATCAAGAAAGAAAATATTGCATAAAAACGGCTCTGCATAAATAACTGTTCATGAAGAATATTAAATAAAAACAGATCCCGTAAACATTCCAATTCACATACCATAAACAGACTCATCGCTGTTCTCATAGCCATTTATTCTAAGCTTTTATTTTTCTCTAAGAGAGAAACAGTTAAAGAAGGCGTTTATTTGGATATTCTACCATAAAGTGTGTTTTCATTTCTTCCTCTTCTATCTCTTCCTCTTCATCGAACTCAAAATCTTCATCACATTCAGGAAGCCCAAAAATATCTGGATTAATGAAATAACAATATTTTTTTGTCCCCTTCGCTACAATTTTATTCTTTTCTAATTCTTTGATACCTTCTTTAAAACTTTCAAAATTAAGATATTCTGGTTCTTGAATTGAAAGATCACAAATCAAAAATTCATTGAGAGTATCCTCATCTAATCTTACCTGATCAAACCATAAATCCACATCATCTTCATCTGACATTTTCCCTACTTGCCACAACATCACAAAAAATGCTTTCATACCACTAAGTGATAGCCCAAAAATCATACGCCGACTATCGGACGCTCCTGAAAACGTAATTTGCGGAAGATCTTCAAATCCGAAATTTGAAGGAGGAAGTTTAAATGATTTTCCAATATCTTCAGGTTTTTTCAAAATAAAGGGATTTCTTTCATATAATACTGTAAAATCATATTGGGCCATTTTCATTTCTCCGTAAAAAATTGATTTGTTATAATAAATGAATAATTTCAAATGGTTGTCATTATAATCTCTTATAATTCCTCCCATATTTTCCCTTTAAAAATTGTCTGATTTAAGTTATTCGTTGCTTTTGAAACTAAAAAAATCTTCTAAAATAAAACTCTTGAGATTTCTTTCATCTCTCATGGATGTGAGATTGTAGACTGCCGACAATAAAACAGTAGAAATATGATATCAGCAAATGAGAATTCAAAAATTAAATCCATATGAATGATCAATATTTCTATAAACTATTGGGTTTCTGTTATTGATCATCAATTTTTCTAAACAGGATTGCGTCAAGAACCTCAAATGCTTCAGTGTCCAGTATCTTGCTTCACGCAAGGTACTTACCTCGCGCGCTCAAAAGCATTCATTTCATAATGAAGACAAAGCATTTTTATCTTTAAAAAATTGCTTTTATGCCGCAGGAACTTAAAAAAATAACGCGATTTTAAGAATATCTAAACAAGTAAAATACAAATTCTGAAAATTGAAGAGGAAATGTTCGAGCTTTTCCCAACAATCGCTTTCACAAAACTTTTATCATTACCGTTTTTGGGCTGCCAAAATATCTTGTACTGTTTGAACCAATTGCTCTTCATCAATCATCACTTGCGCAGGACGGCTTTCACGCCATGTTTGATTGTCCTTAATTTCGTGGGACAAACGCGCCCCTTCAATCAAATCTTTAATCTGTATTTTTCCGCTCTCACGTTCTTGTGAGCCTTGGATCACCACACAAGGCGCTTGACGTCGATCTGCATATTTCATCTGCGCTTTTATCCCCGATGCCCCCAAATAGAGCTCAGCACGAATTCCCGCACCACGCAACTGCATCACCATTTTTTGATAGCGTGCAACAGCTTCTGGTTCTTTATCCATCATCAACACCACAACCGGCCCTGTTGTCTCCTTCATAGGCAACTTTCCAAGATTTTGCAAAGCAGCAATCAAGCGTGAAACCCCGATTGAAAAACCTGTTGCTGGAATATTTTCACCACGAAAGCGTGCCACCAATCCATCATAGCGCCCACCACCACCAACGGAGCCAAAAACAACTTTTTGCCCATCATCATTGAGAACATCAAAAAGCAATGCCGCCTCAAAAACAGGTCCAGTATAATATTCCAATCCACGAACCACCGAAGGATCAATTTTAATGCGATTGTGATAACCATTAGCGACAAAGATTGCTTGCATTTCCTCAAGCTCGCGAACCCCTTCAAGCCCCTGAGCACTCTGACCAACGACTTGTCTGAGAGCATCAAGGATTTCTTCTGCTGTTTTTGCGTTTACAGTCAGTAAGGAAAGAATACACTCAATCTCTTTATCCTTAAGCTCGGCCCCTTTTGTAAAATCACCACTTTCATCCAAACGCCCCTTGCCTAGAAGAAAACGCACGCCTTCAGGACCAAATTTATCCAGTTTATCCATTGCTCGAAGCACAGTTAAGCGCCTTTCAATCTGCTCCCTTTCCCCTAAACCAATCAATTCTAAAACACTTTCCAGAATTTTTCGGTTATTCAAGCGAATGGCATAATCATGCTGCTGAAACCCTAACTTTTCCAAACTGTCTGCTGCCATCATACAAATTTCGGCATCCGCTGCTACCGTTGGTGTTCCAACAATATCCGCATCAAACTGCATAAATTGCCGAAAGCGCCCTGGTCCAGGTTTTTCATTGCGAAACACAAAACCAAGACGATAACTGCGATAAGGCTTTGGCAAAACTTCAAAATTCTCTGCAAAATAACGGGCAAGAGGCGCAGTAAGATCATAGCGCAAAGACATCCATTGCTCATCATCATCTTGTAGCGAAAAAACGCCCGCATTTGGACGATCTTCATCAGGCAAAAACTTACCCAGCACATCTGTATATTCAAAAATTGGTGTTTCCAGTGCTTCAAAACCGTAAAGTTCATAAACTTCACGAATTTGCGCAATCATTGTTTCAGTTGCATACAACTGTGCACTTGTACGATCCACAAAACCACGGGGTAAACGGGCTTTAGTTTTTTCTTGTTTCAATGACATGTTATTCTCTAGCAACAATATGTGTTCACGGATAACCATTATCCCATAGAAACCAACGCTGCAATGACTTTATCAATCTAAAAACTTTTAATAACATGTTAGAGTCCTTTATTTTACAAAAGCAATATCCTTATAAAGCGATATTCTAAAAGAGTTTATCCTGTAAGATGAGTCATCACCCTTAAACTAAAACGTCCCCAAAACGAATACACTCTCCAAACCCTCTTATGCCTCATCTTTAGCTCTGTTCAGGTATTTCTTTCATTTTTTTCCTTTATCTCGTCTTTCTTGAAGCAATTTTTCATATATTCCCAAGATTTCTGCATTTTTTTCAAACCTTTGCTTTCCGTATTTGGTCCTCCCAATCCCAACAGAAAATAAGAAATATATGAACACTTTTTGAAAAGATCAAAAACAACTCTTAACTTTAGATAAAGAAAAACACTTCTTGAAATTCGTATCTGACTTAAAATTTGATAAACCACCTTCTTTTATAAGAGCTTTTTTTCTTTGATAACTTAGCAAAAAACTTTAAGATAGAAGCGTGTTTTTAGATTGCTCGGCAAAATCATGAATAACATTTTTTAAATCAACACTATTTCGACCAACCTCTGTAATCGATCTTGAAATGGAAGGAATAAGATTCTGCCATAGCCTTTGAGGAAACTGCTGAGTTAATTGTGTTATTGTTCCCCCTTGAGCCCCAATGCCAGGAACGAGAAATAAGTTATTTTCTAACTGTTCGATTGTATCTTTTGCTTCATTGCCCAATGTTGCTCCAATCACTGCCCCAATAGGACCAACATGATGATATTGACTTGAAGATTGGCTATTATATTCAAAAATACGCTGCGCCAAATGAACAGAAACCGTTTGATCACCAATGCGCGCATTGCGAATGTGCCTTCCCTCTGGATTCGAAGATTGAACAACCATAAAAACAGCCGTTTTTGTTTCTTCTGCAATCTTTATTAAAGGAATGAGAGCATCAAATCCTAAAAAAGGATTGACTGTTATGGCATCTGCTTTAAACGCACTGCTTGAACCAAGCCAAGCTTTACCGTAAGCCTCAGCAGTAGAGCCAATATCCCCTCTTTTCGTATCAACGAGAACCAACAAACCTTGTTCGTGTGCATTTTCAATAAGTTCTTTGAGAATTTGAAGCCCTTCCACCCCATATAACTCAAAAAATGCGGCTTGAGGCTTTATCATCCCCACTTTATCCACAACCGCTGTTAAGAGGATATCACAAAAATCTTTTAGACCTTTATAATCACAGCTTAAATTCCATGATTGCAAAACTTTATGACTCGGATCAAAACCAACGCAAAGCGGTCCATATTTTTCACTATTTTTAAAAAAAGCTGAACAAAACATTTTATATCCTAACACGGTCTGTCTTTAAACTTTTTGATACAATCAAAAAGAAAAGCATTTGTCAAAAGAATACAATACTGAAAACACAAAGAAAGAGCTCTCTATACAAAGTGTGCTTTTATTTATGAAACATAAATATATTCCCATTCGTAACGCTTATCACATGTTTATCGATCAAGACGTTGTCATGAGACAAAAATTCAAATTTATGAAAGAATATAAACAAAAAAAGCGTTCATATTATTTTGTTCAATGACCTCATAAAGCCCAATAGGCGTGCCTTTTCGTTTTCACACCCTTTTTTATGATCAACAAAAACTCTCTATGAACACGCTTTAAACAAAAGTTTCAAAAGAAAATGCCCCACCATGATGATCTCGATCTTAACTTTAGATCTTTCTTATCCCTTTTTAGCGGCTATTTATCCATTTTGGAACATAATTGGCAAAAAGACATTGTATCTCCAGCATATTCAAGGAGATAAAACATGGAAACTCGCATTCCT
>NZ_JBHIMN010000008.1:0-127689 GCF_042194155.1 Bartonella sp. MR63HLJHH | reverse complement strand
TGCACCAATTGCATGAGTACAGCAATAAGGTAATGTCTACTCAATTCCTTAAACGCTTCTCTTTTTAATAATGTCCTTAGGATACAGAAAAATCATCAGTCAATTTATGCTAAAAGAAGTCATACCATTTTATGCATACTGCTTCTCAAATAATACGATTCCAACTCAATGATTGATCATCTCAAATTGCGATTTTGAGCAGAAAAGAAAAGAGGCTTTAAACGATCTTTGAAAGGTCTTTGAATACCCTTTGAGAACACCTTTAAAACTCTTTGAGAAAAAATAAATTGGTACAAAACCTAGTGGCAAAATATACAAAACCCGCTGGCAAGCTACATACATACACCAATGACAAGCTAAAACTACACAACAAAAAAAGTAATGGTAGCGGAGGAGGGATTTGAACCCCCGACACAAGGATTATGATTCCTCTGCTCTAACCTACTGAGCTACTCCGCCAAAATAAGCAATCATACAAAATAAGCAATCATAATTGTAAAGAATTACATCTTTTGCGGATATAAGGGGTAGAATAGTAAGATGTCAAGCATCGTTTTTAAGCTTTTCTCTTGTCATTCTATTTTATCCTCGATATGTAAAAGTGTAATTTTATATGATAAAGTAGGGTAAGGCATGAAAATGGTGCCACGTGTAGCGGTTTTAGGATGCGGTCATTGGGGTGAAAATCATATACGGACACTCCATTCTCTCGGGGCTTTGGCAGCAGTCTCTGATATTGATAATGATCGTGCTGCTAGTTTTGCAACGATGTATGGTGTAGAGCTTGTTACACCAGATGATCTTTTTACGCATCGAGATATTGATGCGCTGGTATTAGCTCTGCCGCCACAATTGCATACGCAAAATGTGCTCCGTGCTGTTAAAAATGGTAAAGATGTTTTGGTGGAAAAACCAATAGCCTTGAATGTTTCTGATGCTAAACGCCAAGTTCAGGAGGCTGAGGCTTATGAGCGAGTTTTTATGGTGGGCCATATTTTACGTTTTCATCCGGCTTTTGAAAAAATGTGTGAATTGGTGAAAAACGGAGAAGTGGGAGATGTGCGATATATTTATTCTCATAGATTAGGCTTTGGAAAATTTCACACACACAGCGATGCTTTATGGGATCTTGCGCCTCATGATCTCTCAATGATTTTGGCGTTGACAGGGTGTGAACCTTCCGAAATTCGCGGTGAGGGGGCTGCTGTCGTTGATCAGATTTCTGATTTTTCTCATATTCATATGACTTTTCCAAATGGTGTGCGTAGTCATCTTTTTACTTCACGCTTGAGTTCTTATCGTGAGAGACGTTTAACTGTTGTTGGAACAAAAGCTATGCTCGTTTTTGATGATATGGAACCGTGGAGCCGTAAATTGGCAATGCACCATTTTGCCGTTTGGAAAGAAAATCAAGAGTGGGCTTTTAGCATGGATGAGCTGAATTATATTGATGTTTGTGAAGATTTGCCGCTTACTTGCGAATTACGGCACTTTCTTCATTGTATTGAAACGCGTCAATCACCTTGTACAAATGGTGATGATGCTATTGCGGTTTTACGGATTTTAACAGCTGCTGGTGTCAATTATGATAGATAAAAGAGATAGGTAGCGCTTTTGCATTCTTGTGATGATCAATGGAGTTAATATGCAATTCATCGACCTTGGGGCGCAGCGTGCGCGTATTGAAGATAAAATTAATTCTGCAATTGCACATGTGGTCGCTAGTGGTAAGTATATTTTGGGACCAGAAGTAACAGAATTTGAAGAGAAATTGGCAGAATATCTTGGCGTTAAACATGTGATTGCATGTGCTAATGGAACAGATGCTTTGAAGATGCCTCTTATGGCTAAAAATATTGGTCCAGGGGATGCTGTGTTTTGTCCTAGTTTTACATTTTCAGCAACGGCTGAAGTGGTTGCTTTAGTGGGGGCTAAGCCTGTTTTTGTTGATGTTTTACCTGATACATTCAATATTGATGTTGAAAAACTTTCTTACGCTATCGAAATGGTAAAAAAAGAGGGACGTTTAAAGCCAAAGGCTATTATTGCTGTTGATTTATTTGGGCTTTCTGCTGACTATGTGCAAATTGCTCAAGTGGCTGCAAAGGAAAATCTTTTTGTAATTGAAGATGCTGCTCAATCTATGGGTGGAAGAAGCGGTAATACTATGTGCGGTGCTTTTGGTGATGTGGCTGCTACAAGTTTTTATCCTGCAAAACCATTAGGATGTTATGGCGATGGAGGCGCTATGATGACCAATGATGATCATTTTGCAGAACTTTTACGCTCTATTTTGTTTCATGGTAAAGGTGAAACGCAATATGACAATGTACGTATTGGCATGAATTCGCGCTTAGATAGCATTCAGGCTGCAATTTTACTAGAAAAGTTTGCGATCTTTGAAGATGAAATGGAAAAGCGTGTAGAAATTGCTCAATGCTATTCCAATGGCTTAAGAGATATTGTTACAGTTCCAGAAATAGGAGAAAATATTCGTTCTGCTTATGCACAATATACGATTAAGGTAAAAGAACGTGATAAATTAAAAGATTTTTTACAAAAAAAATCTATCCCTACAATGATTTATTATAAAACTCCGTTACATCAACAGCCAGCTTATAAACACTTTCCTTATGTAAAAGATTCCCTTTCTGTTTCAGAGTCTTTAGGAGAGTGTGTTTTAAGTTTACCAATGCATCCTTACTTGACACAAACGGATCAGGATATGATTATCCAAAAAATAAGAGATTTTTATCACTCTTGAGAGCGTGTTTTATCCTTAAAATTATCGTAAGAGCTCTATTGGTGACCCATCTTAGAAGGTATTTTTGTTAGAGCGTGTGACCAATGTTTTTGGTATTATTTGCTTTCTAGGACCTATGAAATGTTGTCCTTTAGGGCGGTGATATGATTAGCAAGTGGAATCTGCTAGACAAGAAGATGCTTTTTAACAGAACGGTATGGGTTAAGAAACTTTGTCGTTTAGCTTAGCAAGAAAGTCACGTTTAATAAAAAGGATTTGGGTTATGAAAGTTACAATGAACCTTTGTTGGTTTTACTCTTCATTCAAGGTGTTTTAAAAGATAACTTATTTAACAGAGCTTTTGGAGAGACAAGTGATTTTTTTGCGAATACGTGATGCGAGGTCATTTTTGTTTTTTGATTTTTGAATCAATGTATTGATGGGTGATGTATTCCCCTCTTGTAGCGCTATTTGAGCTGCCAATGTTGCTGCAAGTTCTTTTGTTTCTTCACGGAGTTCTTCCAGCAATTGGTGGTTAGCAGTCGTGTCAAGCTCATGAGTTTGGATTTTTTGTAAACGTTGCTGATAGTGTGCGATTTTTTCACGCATCATTTTTCTTTCCTTTGAAAGTGTGTATTGTGGCGATATTTTGTTTGATTGCTATCGCTTCTTTGGTGAGAGTGTCTTGTATGGGGAGGCATAGCCGATAAAATTGTTCTGTTATTTGGCTCAGTTGTATTTTTTGTTGGGCGTATTTTTTTTGCAAAAACTCGTACTTTTGTTGGTTTTTTGCTAATTCTACAGCATGTTGTGCACGAAGAAAATCGTGATTTGCTTCTATTTCCGCGAGTGATAATGGCATTTGCGCACAAACATCTTTATACGCAAAATGAACGGCTTTACGCCAAATAAAAGGAGACAAAAGCACCAGTACCCAAGAAGTGAAAGCAACTCCAAGAATAAAAAAAAGAAACGATTGAATAAGCATAATACCCCTTTTCAAATAAGAATACGTTTAAAACGGATTCCATGTCGGTCTAGGTGTTAATTTTAAATATCCTATATTGATACCAAGGCGTGCGCCGATTCCTGTACGTATTGGGATTAACAAGGTATTATGGTATTTGAGGACATGAAAACCAACACCTGCAATTAAATAGGCCGAACCTGAAATACCGCCATAGCGTTTCCATAAATTATTTATGCTATTAAGGTTGTAAACTAAGATCATTAAACGGGAGCCTTGGCCGCCAAAGTCCCATCCTACTGAGGGACCTTGCCAAAAAACTTTATGTTGACCATAGCTTTTGGTAAAAACCTTTCCTTCGCCATAGGTTAATCCAGCAAAAAAGGCACCAGAAGCTTCTTCTCCTAAAATATAGGCATTGGGATAACCGTATTGTGAAAAAATATTTTGAATTGCAACAGCTAGACCACTAGCTGTTTTTCCAAAAAAAAGATGACCAGAATCAATAATTTCTTGGAGTGAATAATGGGGTTCATTTTGCTCTATTGGTTGTAGTTGAGCATCTGCAGTGTTTATGGTGATGAATAAAAGGAGGATTAAAGATATAATATTTTTGTACCAGTATTTGAGCAGAGAGAGAGCCATGGAGTTTTCTCCTTTTATTAGTGATAAACAAAAAGATAATATTAGAATTTTCATTCTATTCAAATAAAAAATAAGATATAAGGTTATTTAAATTCTTGAATTTATTTCTGAAATTTTTTTAGCATGATTGTTAATGTTTCCTACTATGCATCAGATATTAAGAGTTTTTCTTTAAAATAAAGTTTGTTTTTTTGAATCTAGGAGTTTTCAATCATTATGAAGTTAGATATTTCTTTGAAGCCTATGGATCTTGCTGCTTTGCTTTGTAGTCGCATTTGCCATGATTTGATTTCACCTGTGGGGGCTATTCAAAATGCAATGGAGCTTTATGATGAAGGAGGAGCTGAAGAAGATGCTTTACAATTGGTGCGTTTATCCGTTGCGAGTGCTGCTGCACGTCTACAATTTGCGCGATTGGCTTTTGGTTTTGCTGGTGCAAGTGGAGGACAAATAGATACACGGGCTGCAGAGCAGGTTGCTCAACAATATATGAAAGAAGAAAAAGCAACTTTAAAATGGCAAGCTTCTTCTTTATTGTTACCAAAAGATGAAGTTAAACTTTTGCTTAATTTATTATTGATTGCAAACGCAACAGTTTCTCGTGGTGGTGAAATTGTTGTTATGATTTTGCAAGAAGAAAATAAACGTTCTTTTCGATTTGAGGTTTTCGGTAAAACTCTCCGTATACCCCCTCATTTTCTTGCGTTATTTCGTGGAGAAGTTCAAGAAGAGCTTATTGATGCACATGTCATCCAATTTTATTACACAATGTTACTTTCTCAGATGACAGAGATGAAAATAAATATTGATGAAAGTGATCATTGTATTGTTTTAGAAAGTGTAAAAAAGCTTTGAATAAGAGAGAAGCGCTTAAGCCGTGTTGGGAAAAGTGGCTTCGATTGAACTTATGAGCAATAGGGTTATATGTGTAAATTCTGTGTGGTTACTTCTTAAGCTTTAAGCGCTTTCTATATGAGATTCTTGGTGTGCGAGTTTTCTACTTTTAACAGAGAACAGATCTCGGGAAAAATCTCGGCCCGCTACACTCCGAGATTTTACAAAGTGCATTTTCACTGCTTAAGCGGTTTTTCGTACGTTCTCTTCAACTGGATCACGTAATACATAACCACGTCCCCAAACTGTATCAATGTAATTTACACTAGAAGAGACTGCTTCCAATTTTTTCCGCAATTTACAGATAAAAACATCGATAATCTTTAGTTCTGGTTCATCCATTCCACCATAGAGATGATTGAGAAACATTTCCTTAGTAAGGGTGGTACCTTTACGTAAAGAGAGAAGCTCTAGCATTTGATACTCTTTTCCGGTTAAATGAACGGGGCGCCCTGCAACTTCGACGGTTTTTGCATCAAGGTTAACAGTGAGATCACCGGTAACAATAACCGATTGTGCATGCCCTTTAGAACGACGAACAACTGCATGGATACGTGCAATGAGTTCATCCTTATGAAAAGGCTTCGTCATATAGTCGTCAGCTCCAAAGCCAAAACCACGGACCTTGTCTTCAATGGCATTCATACCAGAAAGGATTAGGACAGGAGTTTTTATTTTTGCCAACCTTAGAGTCCGCAAGACATCATATCCTGACATGTCGGGCAAATTCAGATCAAGCAAAATGATATCATAATCATAGAGTTTTCCTAAATCGATACCTTCTTCACCCAGATCAGTGATATAAACATTAAAGTTAGCTGACTTTAACATTAACTCAATGCTTTGAGTAACTGCTCTATCATCTTCAATTAATAATACGCGCATTTTAGATCCCTCACTTCGCTCCTTCACGAATCATAAGGAGCATTTCTATTTTATAATCAGTTAGCAAAGCCACTGTTATAAAAACAATTCATGAAATCAAACACTTATAACAAAGTGTTTATGTATATTTCAGTAGTACGCGTAACAATCACTACTAAATTCCCCACTATCCATGATAGTGGTTAACAAAATATTTTTATTTTTGAAAGAGGCTACAAAATTATTTTAGAAAAATCGCATATTTTTTAACATAATAAAAAAAGAACGGCTTTTTCTATAAACTTTAACTTAAAAAAATTTGTAAAAGAGCATTATAAATTACTTTTTTACAATTTCAGTGTTTATTTACTGAGCTTTAAACCTCTTCATTTTATAATGGAGGGAAAAGTAAAGAAATAGTTATTGCTCTTTAAAGCAGATTGTATTTTCAGATGCTTTAATGAAAGGCGAAAATTATTATAATTTCAAGTCAATAGACTGTTTTTGTCGGATAGACATATAACTAAAAGATATTTATTGGGTGTGAATGCGAGTTTTGAGTTGGCGCAATCAAGGAGTAGTGAGTATGAAGCCGCGAGAAAATATGGTGCGATTGAGGATGTTTCAAGTGCGTGGAAAACGCCGTGAAATTGCACAGCTTGAGATGATGATCGCAGAATTTGAACGAATGGTGTTAGAGCTGGAAGCACAGATTACTAATGAAGAACGTAAATCTGGAAACAATGATGTTCACCATTTCGCTTATTCTGCTTTTGCGCGTGCAGCGCGGCAAAGACGTGATAATCTGATCAATTCAATTCGTGATTTACAGCTTCAAAAAACAAACGCTGAAATTGCTCTCCATGAAGCTAATACAGAGCTGCAACGTGCACAGCTTTTGGAAGCACGAGAAAAGAAGATTGCTGCGGATGATGAGGATATTTTGATTCAATCTAATTCAATGGTTGGATGATAAAAGCAATTATTGAAAAATCCATTCTTTCAGATTTATCTTTTGGGTATAGTATAAAACAGCCAAATTTTTATCAAATTTGGCTGTTTTATAAGTTTTTTTATGTTATCGAATCGTAATTAATGGCAACTTAATGCCTGTAGTTTTGAATCTTGGTCGTTCGTAATCCCGCTAAACCGTGTTCATCGATCAAACTTTGCCATGAAAGAAATTCTTCTACAGTCAAAGTATAACGTTGGCACGCTTCGTCAAGACTTAACAATCCACCTCTGACAGCCGCAACAACTTCAGCTTTGCGACGAATCACCCAGCGTCGTGTTGTTTGCGGCGGTAGGTCGGCAATTGTAAGCGGACTTCCATCTGGCCCAATAACATATTTCATTTGTGTTTTTATCAAATTGGTCATTCGTATCCTCTACCTTTAGTCAAGGACTTGATTCGTTTATAGAGCATGAAATTTAAAAAAGAGCTAAACACGCTGAAAGAAAAAATTAATAAAGTGATTGAGCACGTAAAAAGAAGTTTAAGTGAAGTGTGTAGAAGAGCTTCTTGTAATATTTTTCAGATTTTAAAAAGAGCAAAAAAGGTTTTCTCCCAAACGATTGCCATTATGCCTTATTTCTATCATTCTTTTTTTGTTTGCAGCAGCCTTTAAGAAAGTAATGCCTATGGTTGTGGAAAAGATAAAAAAACAATATAAAGACAATCAATCGTGTAAAAGTGCTGAAGAGCGTACATCAAAATGTTAACATATGGGTAGCCATTAAACAGAGCATTAAATAGAGAATGAATACATGTTTTTAAACAGTCTTGATTTACCAGGACAACCTGAGGATTCTCGCATTGTTGTTGCAATGTCGGGGGGGGTTGATTCATCGGTTGTTGCAGGTCTTTTGAAAAAGGAAGGGTATAATGTTATTGGCATTACGTTGCAGCTTTATGATCATGGGGCAGCAACGCATCGGGTGGGGGCATGTTGTGCAGGACAAGATATTGAGGATGCTCGCCGCGTTGCAGAAACATTAGGAATACCGCATTATGTTCTTGATTATGAAAAGCGTTTTCGCGAAGCTGTTATTGACCCTTTTGCAGAAAGCTATGCTCATGGAGAGACACCAGTACCATGTATTGCATGTAATCAAACGGTTAAGTTTGCTGATTTATTAGCAACAGCACGTGAATTGGGGGCAGATGCTTTGGCTACGGGACATTATATTCGTTCGCGTTCCCACGGAGCGCATCGAGCACTCTTTCGTCCTCTCGATAATGATCGTGATCAGAGTTATTTTCTCTTTGCAACGACACAAGAACAGATTGATTATTTGCGTTTTCCACTTGGTGATCTTCCAAAAGCCCGCGTTCGTGAAATGGCAGCAGAAATGGGATTTGTGGTTGCCAATAAGCATGATAGTCAGGATATTTGTTTTGTTCCACAAGGAAAATATTCAGATGTTATCGCAAAACTGCGTCCAGAAGCCGCTAATCCTGGCGTTATTGTCCATATTGATGGAAAGATTTTAGGTAAACATTCGGGAATTGTTAATTATACGGTTGGTCAACGTCGTGGTATTGGGGTGTCAACGGGTGAAGCGCTTTATGTAGTTTATCTCGATGTGGAAAATGCACGTGTTATTGTTGGACCGCGTGAAATGTTAGAAACGCATAAGCTTTTTTTACGTGATGTGAATTGGCTTGGTGATGAGTCGTTAGATAAATTTCCTTCTCAAGGTATTGAGGTAGCTGTAAAGGTGCGTTCAACGCGTCCTCCTCACCTTGCGCGCTTACATTATAAAGAAGGTATTTTTTCCGTTGATTTATTGGAATGTGAAAATGGTGTGGCACCAGGGCAAGCTTGCGTTCTTTATGATGGAAATGGTCATGAGGCACGTATTCTTGGGGGAGGATTTGTAACACATTCAGAACGTGCGGCCGATACTGAAATGATGTTAAAGCGCGTTTTATGCAATCTCGAAACAAAAGATTCTGTTTCCTCTGAACTAAAACAACAGCTTCGTAAAACATAGTCAATTGATTTATAACGATAATTTTTAACCTTAAACTTGAATGAGAGACTTCCAGAAGGTTCTCTCATTGAGAGTTTGTTTTATGATTGGATCCATCAAAATTATGTCTTTTGCACGTCATGAGCGGGGTTAGGGTGTGGAAAGCATTGATAAGAAAAATATAAAATGCTTTTTAATCAATGCTTTCAAATGCTAGGGAACAGCAACATTATTGGGACTGATGAATAACATACAACATTGGATATGTTTTACAACTTAAAGTGTTATCATTTTTAGTGGTCAAAGTTGGTAAAATGGGCAAGTGCAATACCTGAGGCTGTGGCAACATTAAGGCTGTCAAAACCGTTAGTCATGGGAATACGTAAGGTTTTTGATTGTTGTAGTATATGGGGCGGTAAGCCATCGCCTTCTGTTCCAAAAATAAGTGCCATTCTTTTAGTTTTGTTGGCTTGCTTGAGAGTGTGTGAAGCAGAAGGGGAGAGTGCATAAAGATGAAATCTTTTATCCTTTAGAGCAGCTATAATGTCATTTATATCAGCGTTTTGCGTATAGGGTACTTTTAAAGCAGCGCCGGCAGAAACTCTTATTGATTTACGATAAAGTGGATCGCATGAGGTTTTGTCGACAATAATGCCATTACTGGCAAAGGCTGCTGCATTACGAAAAATTGATCCCATATTATCGTGATTCGAGATACCACATAAAACAAGAATCAAAGCTTTTTCTGGAAGATGTTGTAGAAAACTTTGTAAGGATGGCAGTGTTTTGCGTTTACCAATACCCAAGACACCACGATGAACATGGAAGCCGGTGATATTATCCATGACTTTTTGTGGAACACAATAAATGGGACATAGAGGCTGTGTTTTTTCTAAAAGCGGTAGAAGTCCAGAGAGACGGTTTGCTACGGTGAGCAGTGAGATGGCAGAAAACTCTTTCGAGTGCAGTAATGCGGACAAGGTTACTTTGCCTTCAGCAATAAATTGATGTTGCCGTCCAACAAGATCTTTTTCACGGATATTATGATAGGCTTTTAGGCGTGGATCATCTGTTTCATTGATTGTTATGATATTCAAATGCATGCGAGATTTTTAGTGCTTTTTTCTTATGATTTCCAGATGTTAGAATTTATTTTATTTAAAAAAAAGAGATAAAAAAACATTATTTTAAAACTTATGGTAGAATTTATGTTGACAATATACAACCATAGGTATAGTATAAAAACACTGGTACGGAATCATATATTTTTCTCGTATCGGGTGCAGTGTCTTGGGTCCCCGCTATTTCCCAAGTTCTGTATGCCCTTAATTTCTAAGGGAAAAGAATCTGGGTCCCCAATGCCCAGATTCTTTTTTTGAGGGTATCACTGTTCTTCTTTTTTATATCTCAATTTTTTAGTAAATCATATTTTAAAATCCAGTTGATCTGTAAGGTTACAGTAGAGCGCTAAGATATTTTTCTAAGGTGCAAAGATGGCTTATAGATGGGTTATAATGCACATCATAAGACTGAAAAATAACGCATGATCATGATACATTTGAGCAAAAACAAGTTTTTTGTTTATGAGATGTGAAATGGCTTTAAGTTATTCAGAAAACGATTAATAATGAAGATGATGTGTTTGATTGCTCTTGGGAAAGCTCTTTGTTTATTATTTTCCTTTCTTCTTCCTTTATTGGTGCTGTTCGTGTAACTGAGCAGTTTTTACGATAATAATGGTGAGCTGGGGCGTTTATTGTATGATGAAGCTTCTGTAATATTGAGGAAATATCGTCGATATGCCAAAAGTATAATGATATGGTTGAAAATATTAATTCCCTATTTCGTGAAGAAAAGGATGAGGCTCATGGATGTAAAAATCAATATACAAAGCTTAACTTTATACTCTATTTTTATTGCGTGTATTGTTTTTGCTTTGAAATATTGGGCATATCACATCACAGGTTCGGTTGCACTTTATTCTGATGCATTGGAATCAATAGTTAATATCCTTGCGTCATCGGCAGCATGGTGGGCTGTTAAAGTGAGTATGAAGCCAGCGGATCAGGATCATCCCTTTGGGCATCATAAAGCGGAATATTTTTCCGCAATTCTTGAAGGGATACTCATTATTATTGCGGCAATTGTTATTTTAAGAGAAGCATGGATAGCTCTTTCTACCGTTCAATTATTGCAGAAGCCTGGAATATGGCTTGTTATTCATCTTATTGCAACTGTCATAAATTGTATGTGGGGAATGGTCCTTATTTGGCAGGGAAAACATCATCGCTCACCGGCTCTTAAAGCTGATGGAGTCCATTTTATAACAGATGTTTTTACTTCGCTTGCAATTTTAATTGGTCTGATTGCTGGTTTTGTAGGAGGATGGGGAGTTTTAGATCCAATTTTAGCGATAATCGTTGCCGTTAATATTCTCTTACAGGGCTGGAAGGTGATTAGAAATGCTATTCAGGGATTAATGGATGTCGGCGTTGAATTGAATGAAAGCATGCGGATTCGGGAGCTGATTTCTGCAAATGCATCTGGTGCGCTTGAGGTTCATGATTTACGGACGCGTGTTGCTGGGAGGGTTACTTTTATAGAGTTTCATTTGGTTGTGCCTGCTGTAATGCAGGTAGGAGAAGCACATAAGATTTGTGATAAAATCGAAGGTGTTCTTCAAAAAGAATTTGATAATGTGCGTATTTCTATTCATGTCGAGCCTGAAGATGAGGCAAAATTGCCTCCCGGTACAACGGTGATACCTTTTATATAAAAAGATTTTTTTCAAATTGCCTGTCATGTTATGGAGATTGTTTTTTTATGATGGGGCGATTCATACCTCTCGAAAATACAATGAATCTCTTTCGTTGATTTAATTTTTGCATCAATCAATTATAAAAGGTTAAACAGAGTATTTAAGGCAAGATTTATTCTATTTCGTTAAAATACTGTCATTTAAGGTGGGGGGAGATAAGGCATATAAAATTTGATCTATTAAGTGTTTTTAGAGTGTGGAGTAAATATTCAAAATAGGGCTTGCCGGTGTATTCTTGTGTAAGTGAATCTCATGAAATGGTTAGCTGCTTAAATTCACTTAAGAGAACGGATTGTTTACAGACTGTCGGGGGTAGATATTTTGTTTCTTAGGGCGAAGAGGAATGAAGCTTTTGTAATAAGTTTAATGAGATTTAATTATAAGTTTTATATAAAAGTTATGAATAAAATTTTAAAGTTTGTGATCATAGATCAATCATCGTTATTGTTGCTAATAAATGTGTTGTTTTATCGATAAAATGTGTTCTATTTTAAATGTTCTTTATTGCATGAAGGATAGGGGGCTCATTAAAGAATAAAAAAACAAAAAATAATGCTCATATCTCTACTCTTTAAAGGATATTATTGTCGTTGCTTTAGAAAATCGCAAAGCTGAACTAAAGAATGATGCTAAAGATAGATACTGGTTTTTAATTGATGCCTTCATATTTTCATTCCAATCTAGCATCAAAAATTTTACAATGACGCGTACAGTACTGGTGCATCCTAATCATAAATATGCTGCTATATCAGGGCTATTTTAATGTATAGACAACAAGAAAAAGCAAAGACTTTATGAGGAAAATAATGCTATAAAGTCAAAAATTTATACGCAATAAATTAGAGAGATAGATCGAATTTTTATAAAATACTTTATGAGACAACAACCAAACATATCTGGCTTTACTTTTACTTATTTTACAAACGTTCGTTTATGTCTTTTGTGTTATATTCGTAAAGATCAGATTAGCGGTAATCTATAGATAACTCTTGGTTGAGAATATGAAAGGAAAGTGTGATACTATAGTAGAGTTTTGCCTGTCTTTATCGTTTAACCAGTAAAAGTGATCACAAATCCGTGATTTCGTCACAAGTGATTTTATCATACCTATAAACGAAGTTAGATCAAAACGACTTTTTTCTCTTAAAACTGTAAACAAATATATTGTATCCGTATAGCTTGAACGAAGTTAGATGTTTACCTGAATAACTACAGTATTTATTTTAAGAATAGAGAAGATATTTCATATCACTATGATGTTATTAAAGAGCTCTTAAAACAATGATTCCTGGTGTTTTTGCAACATAATCCATAAAAGGAGAATCAACGACTTTTTCGTTTGCTTTTCGTGAAGAAGCATTTCTTAACATTGGACCTTTATCTGTCATGATAAAGAAGCCTACGTGTGTTACATCCAATCCAGCAAGTTTCGTATAAATACCAATAAAATCACCAGACTGTAAACGACCTATAACCTCCTCATTAATAAAGTTGCTTGGAATATATGTTATCGTGCGTTTCACAACTGGCAACCCAAGTAGATAGCTTTCACCATCAGCTTTTTTGTTGAGATATTTTTCTATTTTTACCGCAAGGGGACTTATTTCAGCGGTAATATCAGTGGCGAGTTTATATTCTCTATAAGCCCAGTCTGTAAAAAAATGTTTGCGATTTAAAAAATGAACATTACCGTTAATATAACGCGTTTTTATGACGTTATTTATGAATTCTGGTTGGGATGTTGATTTGCGCAATGCTTCAACATAATCCAGATAAGTGAAGCAATCTAAGCCTCTAAAATCAATAATCAGTTTTTCTGGTGTATTTTCTGAGCCATGTAACATATTTGCTTGGTAAGGTGTCCCTAAAAAAGCTTCAGAAAGAAAGCCAATTAGTGCCCCTTTTTCCTGATAATTTGTTTCTGAACGTTTTTTGAGAAGAGCATTTAATTTATTTAGAGTATAAGGATCTAAGTTTACGTTGGTTGTTTGTTGTGTTTTTATTTTATTTCCTAAAATACTCTCTTGTGAATCAGAATCCTGAACATCACATCCTGTTACCAATATTAAAATGAGAACTAATAGGGATATTTTTCGCATTCTATACACCATTTTTGCATTAACAATTCATGACTAACTGTTTCTAAAAGTGCTATTTTTAAAATGCGTATCATGATTATCATTAGATTTAACGGTAGCATATAATCATTAAGAGCATCAATGAATATAAAGATATAATCATGTTTTTTAAGGTTACACAAATTGCAAGCAATATGAATAGTTTTTAAGATTATAGAATCAAAGAATATTTCTCTATAATATACTTATTTTTTAAATAAAATGATTGTCAAATGAATATTTTTAAAAAATATGATGAGCTTTTTACGTTGTTAAGCTATTCGGGTGATGCTGCTTTAATCTTATAGCACATTCTGAGGGTAAGAAAATTTTTTAAGAGCTTATCTTTTAAAAGGTTTCAATTGCTAGAGGATATCTAACGTATCAAGTGGAATTGAGATTTCTGAAAACGTTGGTATGAGAAGGGGAAATGATGTCTGATAAAATCTATCATAATGTCTCTAAAATTATTGGAAATGCTCTGTGTTTCATGAAATTTTGTTTATGAGTTGGTCGCACAAATATTTTGTTCGTATAATGCAAAAAAATATTTTTTATGCTTTGACAAAGATATACTAATTAAAATGTAATTTTATATTTTTATCTTGACTCTTACTTAAATTTTTACTTTGTTATTATTTTATATGTGACAAGTATATGGTATAGAATACTTTTAAAAGGAAAAGGGAGTAAAAAGATAGCGGGGGAGTAATTGTATGCGTAAAATAGTGTGTATGTTATGCAAGACCAAATGCTTAACCCGAATTTTGTTCAGCGTGGGCTCGTTTTAGTGTTCATCACTTTATTGTTAGATATTCTTGGCATTGCGATTATTTGTCCTGTTTTGCCTGAATATTTTTCTCAATTAACTGGAAAAGATATCAGTACATCTTTTGTAGAAAGAGGAAAATTACTTGCAGCTTATTCAGTGATGCAGTTTTTGTTTGCTCCTGTTATTGGCAATCTTTCTGATCGTTATGGTCGTCGTCCTATTTTGCTTCTCTCTATTATCTGCTTTGCTCTTGATAACCTCATATGTGCTATAGCATGGAGTTATTCTATGTTATTTATCGGGCGTCTTTTGTCAGGGATGAGTGGTGCTAGTTTTGCAACTTGTACAGCTTATCTTGCGGATATATCCGATGATAAAACCCGTACACGCAATTTTGGTCTGTTAGGCGTTGCATCCGCATTGGGGTTTATTTTAGGATCGTTTATTGGTGGTTTTTTAGGTCAGTTTGGTCCGCGTATTCCGTTTTATTTTGCTGCTGGTTTTTCACTTATTAATTTTATTTTTTCTTGGGTTATGCTTCCAGAAACTCTTTCTCTATGGAATAGGCGCTTTTTTGATATTAAGCGGGCAAATCCCTTAGGTGCTTTTTGGCACCTGAAACAATATCCGATGGTTCTTTGGGTGTTATTGGTCTTTTTTCTTTATTGGTTTGCGGAATCTGTATGGTTAAGCATTTGGGCTTTCATTGCAAAAGAACGCTATGATTGGAGTTCTTTTTCTATTGGGCTCTCCTATAGTGTTTTTGGGATAGGCCAATTTATTGTAGTCGCTCTCATTTTGCCTTATTTTTCTAAACGATGGAGTGATTGGCATATTGTTATAGTAGGGCTTTTGTTTGCCTCCGTTGCTATGCTGGGCTATACATTTGCGACGCAGGGGTGGATGGTTTATATGGTTTGTGCGTGTACAATGCTTGAATATCTTGTTCATGCACCTATACGTGCTATTGCTTCAGCGCAGGTACCAACAAATGTACAAGGAGAACTGCAAGGAGCGATGACATCTGTTATTTCGTTAAGTTTAATATTTGGTTCTGTTTTTTATGTGTTTCTTTTTGAATGTTTTACAGATAAAAATGCACAGTTTTATTTTTCTGGTGCTCCTTTTGTTGGAGGCTTTTTTCTTCTTGTCGTTGCGACAGTTATTTTTGTCTTGCGGGTACGTTAATTTGTTGAGGAGAGCTGGTACGTACTATTTTGCTAGAGAATGCACAAGATAAACAAAATGCATCATTTTATAGGTAAAAAGTTTTTTGTGATATTGTTTGTATAGTAGAGTCCGTATTTTTTCTGTTGCTTGCAAATTAATATTCAGTGCTAATGCAGCAGCATATTGAAAACAAAGATTAAAACGTATCTGCGTTAGATGTATTAGTACTGTGCGAACAATTCCAAATTTTATATGGCAAATTGGAAGTAAAATATTGCGTATATTTGTTTGCATCACTTCTAGAATCGAAAAAAACTCATTTTGGAAGAATATAAAGTTGTAAAATTGAAAAACCGTTTCCTGTTTTGCCATCACTTTTTTATTCGGCTTTACAGCTTTCAAAACCATCTATGGTAATATCTTTTTAAAAGTAGAGATTTGTTGCATGGTCTCACACTTTAGTTTTTTATTCTTTAATAGGAATTATGCTTCTCATGCAAAATATAATGCTTAAAATTGTATTGTGAATCCAATACTTATTTGAAGGAATAGCTTTCAATGTGTTTGCGCCAATTTCATGATAGTGCCAATAAAGAATATAAGGTAAAAGTCACTGTCAATGGTATAAGATCTGCCGTACACTACTCACTTTACGTATATAAAAGATGCAGCACCAATCATTCACTTTGCCAGTTTCCAATGTTCCGATAGCTCTGAGCTCTTGGTACGGTTAGGTGCTTTACTCTTTTTAAAAATGGTTTTTATCGACACACTTATCTTGCTTAGGGGGAAGCCAATGATTTTGATGAATACAATTCTAAGAGGAGAGGTCATGAGAAAAATTCAAGTTATTCAGTGCTCTCATCTTAGTTGCAAAATGATAAATAATAACACTTATTCAATAAGTTGTAGGTATACAAATAATATAGTTGTGTATGGGAAGATAATATAATTTAAAGGAGAGAAGCTAGAAAGTGAGATATTTTATTTTAAGATATTTTTTTATAATTCATAATGAGATCACAGAAATGCTGAAAGAGGTAGTGGCTATCTTGTGGTCCAGGAGAAGCTTCGGGGTGATATTGAACAGAAAAAACTGGTTTTCCAATGATTCGAATACCACAGTTTGAACCATCAAAGAGAGAAATATGTGTTTCTTGAACATGTTGTGGTAAAGAGGCAGAATCTACGGCGAAACCGTGATTCATCGATACAATCTCAACTTTTCCAGTGTTGAGGTCTTTAACTGGGTGGTTGGCACCATGATGTCCTTGGTGCATTTTCACGGTTTTTGCACCAACCGTAAGAGCAAGAAGTTGGTGACCAAGACATATTCCAAAAATTGGTAAATTATGATCAATTAATGTTTTGATCGTTGGAACGGCATATTGAGCCGTAGCTGCGGGGTCCCCTGGTCCATTAGAAAGAAAAACGCCATCAGGGTTCATTGCTAGAATTTCTTTTGCAGTTGTGTGGGCAGGTACAACAGTAATGCGTGCTTTTTGTGTTGCCATAAGGCGAAGAATATTGCGTTTAATACCATAGTCAATTGCAATGATATGAAGATTGTGCACATTGTTTGTACTGTATCCTTTATTCCAACTCCATGGTTTTTCATCCCATTGCATTGATGATTGAGATGTCACGTCTTTCGTAAGGTCAAGATTGACGAGACCGTGCCATTTTTGCGCACGTTTCTTTAATGAAGGAATATCAAAAATTCCATTAGAATCATGTGCAATGACAGCATTTTGCGCACCTTTTTCACGAATAAGAATTGTGAGCGCACGTGTATCAATACCACAAAGTGCAATAATTTTACGCGTTTTAAGCCATTGATGAAGATTTTCATTGGCACGATAATTTGAGGGATGTGTAATGTCTGCCTTGAAAATAGCGCCAACAGCACCATGACAATTGAGAGGGGAGAGATCTTCAATATCTTCGCTATTTGCCCCTACATTTCCTATATGAGGAAAAGTAAAATTAACGATTTGTTGTGTGTATGACGGGTCTGTGAGGATTTCTTCATAGCCTGTGATGGCGGTGTTAAAACACACTTCAGCTTCAGCGATACCTGTAGCACCTGCTCCTTTGCCTTCAATAACGGTTCCATCTGCTAAGACTAAGAGGGCTGTAGGTTTTTTGATACTCCAAGGGTGGCTGGATGAAGTCGCTTGTATCATAGTATGTATCCACAATTTATTCTCTGAAAGGTATAATGATCAACTTTACACAAAAATCATACCTTTAACAGATGCTGTGTATATTATTCTGGTAATGTTTCGCTTGAAATAGGCAGTATAAGTACATTCCATGAAGAGGTAAAGTCTTGTTTTAGCTTTTCGAAGATCGAGTCCTTAATTATTTTTTTATCCTCCATTGCAAGATGGATAAAGATTGGTTAAAAGGCTTTTTTTCTTGAACAAAATTGGATAAATTTATGTTGCGTAACCAGATTGATGGGGCACTTAGGGCTGCTTTGAAAGCGCAAGATAGTGCGCGTCTTGCTACACTTCGTTTAATGAATGCTGCAGTTAGGGATCGTGATATTCTTTATTATGATCAAGGGAAGTTAGAAGTGGATGATCAGCAGATACAGTCTGTTTTCACTAAAATGCTTCAACAGCGTGAAGAATTGATGCGAGTCTATAAAGAGTCTGGTTGCCTAGAATTGGCAGAGAGAGGACAAGCAGAAATAGAAGTTATTCGTGAGTTTCTTCCTTATCAACTTAAGGAGATGGAAGTAGAACAGGTTCTCTGTGAAGCTTTAGCACAAACAAAAGCTGAAAAATTACGCGATATCGGTAAGGTGATGGCATGGCTTAAGGAACGGTATGCGGGGCAAATGAATTTTTCTAAAGTGTGCAATAGTCTTCGTAAGAAATTGCAATAGATCTTATTAATTCAAGGGGATTGGAAAATATTTTTTATTGTGCTTCGCCTTTGTAAGTCAGTAGGATGTTGATAAATATCATTTATCTTGTACATATATACTATTATCAAAAAATATTTTTTTAAAATAAACGAATCTTTTTTGGAGCTCATAGGGCAATAAAAACATCTTTATGTATTATATTTTCTGTTCTTCAAAGCTGTTAGATCATTAACACAATAAAAAAATTATAGAGTCTCTACTTAAAAAAAATCTATTGTCTGCACTGTTAAAAATTTTAAAATAGGATGATTAAGCTAATTGATACAGATTTCCAATTTTGGGGAGTGTGTTGTTATCTTTTTTGCTGTTTCAAAGCATTTTTTTGATAAAGAGTTGCCGTATTTTTTAGAGTGGTGATTATTCGGTAAGAAATTTAAATGTAGATGATATTTATCAATATGGTGCGTATCTTCTTAATTCAAGCGCTGGTTTTAATGATAAGAAAATCAGAACTTTAAAACGTTTTTTCTATAGAAGACATTATTAAGCTGAGTTGATGAAATGAAAAGATATTTTTAAAATAAGTCTTTGTTTGTAATGTGTTTTGAGCTGATTTTGAAATTCTTTTCTCTGATTAAATCCCTTATAAGCTATATAAAATCTATAAATTATGCAGAATAAAATGAGTAACCTCTATTTGTGGGGATACAGTGGTGAATCTGTTAAAAATAGTTCAGTTAGCAACAATGGCTTACCCGTTAACCGTAAACGGGAACGGCGTGCCCATAGCACACCTTGTTGACCAATATGAATGTAATCGCGGGTTAATTTGTCATGGTTAAATAAATAATGTCCTAGAGGTACAGTTCCCAAATGCATCAAGGCTTGATTGTGTAGGAGGGTTTCTTGTGGAATTACAGTGCGTCCAAAAAGCCAAGGTTTATTATCTCCCATCAATATGATTTCGCGTAGCCAATAACGCGCACTTTCGGGGAGATGCTCTGCTTCGTCTGTTAATTGATCTCGCGTAATAAAACATTCGCGTTGTGGTTGAACTTGGAGGCAGGTACAATATTTCTTTAATCGAAGCGTCATTGAACCCGATTCCATGAGCCAATCGCGAATATTTTCTGGTATTGGAGGATTTTGATCAGAGAGCCACTTTAGAGGTGGTAAGATGGAATCTTCAAGATCAGACATCATTTTACTCCACATTTAAAGTCTTATTCCATATGTTATGTTGGGCGAACTAAAATAAATAGCTCTATTGTAATACAAGGAGTATAAAAGCAGCAAGATTTTAACAGGAAGATATCAAAGGTCTTTAAAAGAAGATATGCGGAAAATACATATTATAGGATCATTTTCATTAAAAAAGCAAAATAAGGTATTATGTTTTATCCAAGATGCTTTCACACAATGCATTACGGAAATTTCTTTATCGCATGAGAGCAATGGGAAAAATGTTTTGTGCTTTAAAATTCGTTTGTAACGCATATAAAAAATCATCTATGTAAGATGATATAAAGAGAAAACTGTAAGAGAAATAAAACTTTATTTTATACTTTGGAAAGTGAAGAGATATTCAAACCTTTTGAATTGAGATGTAAAGAAGATCGTATTCTTTATAATAAATAATTTTATAGTAATACATATATTTTTGAAAACTTTAAAATATATTATATTATTTAAATTGTAATAAATTACTTCATATTACAGAATGTGTAGTCATTTTATAATAAAGTTATATTCATATGTATTTATAGTATATCTACTTTAGATATTCTTTTATTTCACAGATTAGAAAAAATTTCTTTATCATTTTTTGCTTACCTTCTCTCTTTACTTCTTAAGAATGCAAAAGAGCTCCTCGATTTTTTCGGTAAAAAGGGTATTGTTGATGAAGTGTATAGGCGTTAAGTGCTATGCGGTAGAGTCTTTAATCATCGTTAGTGATTTTTGTAACCTTATGGATTGTTATTACAGTAAGATGAGCTAGATTTGCGCGCACTGTACAAAAATAGGTTCGTATTGCGTTAAAATAACGCAACATATCTCTCCTGATATGCGTAAGTTTATATAGGTATGAAATGGGTGCGTTATAAAGGTCTTTACTGCATTTCGTTTTAAAATATGGTGATGGTGTATGCCCAAAATCGCAGCTTAAGCACCTCACCATCATATCAAAACTGGTAACAACGAGTTACTGGGAAATATTTCAAATTTTTCTAGTTGTTTCCCAGTTTTTTATTGAATCCCAAAAGGTATAAAAAATAAATGCTCTAGGATCGAATTTTTTGTACTATCCATATAAGAATACAGGCTCCTATAAAACCTGAAATAAGATAGCCAAGCCAACCAGCAAAATTTACACCTAAAAGACTAAAAAGAAAGCTTGCTAGCGCAGCGCCAATAATCCCTAAGATAATATTTAATAATATTCCTGTTTGGCTTTTCATAATATACTGTGCAGCCCAACCTGCAATCCCGCCGATAATAATAGCAGCAATCCAACCGATGTTTGCATTTTCCATGATACTCTCCTTTGCCTGAATTTAAATTGTAACTAGAGTAAACTTTTTAAAAATCAAGATTTATCCCCTTTTTATCCAGTGAAAAGGATATTTCTGTTAGAAATTTTACTTATTATTTTCCTTTATATTAAAATAATATTTACATTGATATCATAATAATACTTAATAAGTATAAACATATAACACATTTTAATTTATAAATAAATTAATTAATTGAGAAATATGAATAAAAGAAGAAAATATTAGTGAAAATGTTTTAAAAAGTCATAAAGTTTATTTATAAGCTTTTTTAATCTCTCTCTTAAGTTTAAAAAAACAATTGTGATTTGTGATTAAAGCAATAAGTAAAATAGATATTTAAAAGTTTGGAGCTTGCCAATTGATATCAATGATGTTTGAAATGAAATTAAAACTGTTTTGTTGACACGTTATAGAATGGCTGTATAGGTTGAGTCTCTACCAATCTTGATATAAATGTTGCATTTTTGTGGGGTTTTGCATTCCTTATAGAGTATTTCTGTTTTTGCTGCTACTGTGGGGCAATTCCTTTTTACAAGGAGAGTTTAGGTTGGAACCATTATACTCTTGACTTTCTCTTTATGTGTTTAACAGTCTTGGCTTTGAGATGATTAGGCATTTTTACGTCTTTCTTCAAGAGTTCTATTCTACATGCTGCTTTGTTTATAATGTGTAAGCAAATGACTTTGAGTAATTCATCATGAATAGATTTTAAATGAAAGAAATTTACGATGCAGAAAGCTCATTTAAATTGTCAAATAATAAAATATTTTGATTAAATCAGTATCTTGACCATATTCAAAATCGAGTAATCGATGTGATGTATTTCTTATTCAAGTTATTTAAAAGTTTAAGGTTTTTCTGTTTGTTCTTCAGCAGGGTTGCGTAGGCGAGAACTTTGAAGAAGTCCCTGTTCTTCTAAAATGGGGTAGATCATTGAGGTCAAAAGAGAGTTGATTTGTTTGAGGTCGCGGACAGTGTCGAGATGAAGACTGGATGATTCTACATTTTTGAGATCCCCTTCACGCAAACGTTTAAAATGTTTTAAACTCATCTCCTTTTCTAAGTTTCGTAGTTGATCTTTTTTTTGTACCAATAGGTGTGCAGTGTGTGTATCACGTGAGACAAGAACGTTAAATGCTATATGCGCGTTGGCTAGTACAATGGCGTGGAAACGAAGGAGATCATTCCAGCCCTCGCTGCTGAACTGTAAACCTTTTTGTTGTTTCTTTTTAACCAGCATCAGCATATTATGAATAATGATATCGCCTGCTTGGTCTAATTTTATACAGGCGCCTAGAAGTTCTTGCGTTTGAAGAGCTTCTTCGTCAGATAATTTTTGTCCCGCTAATCGTGCAAGATAAAGTTTGATGGCGATATGTTTTTTGTCCAATATGGTGTTGAGTTGGTTGAGTTCACGAATAATATTGGGATCAGGATTTTCATAAAGTCCCATGATTTTTTCTAGCATGATGTCTACAAGATCACAAATATGAATGACTTCACGCATGACATTCGAGAGAGCGAGAGAGGGGCGTTCAAGCACACTGTCATCAAGAGCTGTTTGATCCGATAAATTGAGCGTTTTGTCGGCTTGCGTTTTTTTTGCACTTATATGAACAATTTGAGTGGTTAATTTTAAAACCCATTTTGAAAGCGGTATTCCAGCAAGGAGAATGAAAACATTAAAAATAATGTGGGCGTTGATCACTTGAGTAGGGGCGTTATTGCCAAGCCATGTGATGGGAGGGCGGAAGGAGAGAAATAAGATAAGTACAAGGATTGAACCTGCCCCACGCATGAGTAAATTTCCTAAGGGAACGAGGCGGGTATTAGGAGAGGCGTTGCGCGTTAAAAGTGGTGCTATAAGAGAAGAGCCAAAGTTGACACCAAGAACCATGACAACACAGAGTTGCGTATGGATAAGATCGTAGTTGGCAAAATTGACCAGCAAAATGATTCCTGCAATAGATGAATGTAAGAGGTAGGTTAAGCCAGCAGCCAACAAAAAAGTGGAAACAGGATCGGTTGAAAGATAACGAATGATGCTAGGCAAAATTTCGCTTTCACGTAAAGGTTCTGTCGCTGTACTTATCATCTCTAAAGATAAAATTAACAGACCAATACCGATGACAATACGTCCTATTTGACGCCACTCACGTTTTTCTGTTGTCATGAAGATACAAGTGCCAATTAAAAGACAAAGGGGCACAACAAGTGTGAGATCATAGGTGAGAATTTTAACAACGATTGCTGATCCTAATTCTCCTCCGCGTACAGCCATAAGTCCCGCTACTCCAGAGACAAAACCAGATTCAACGAAAGAACCAACAAGGAGCGTTATTGCTGTAGAGCTTTGTAAAATCATTGCTGTAAAAAGCCCAAAACTTACCGCAAACAATGGTTTTGAAATGACGTGGCACATTTTATATTTAAGTCTGTCACCATAGGCGCGTTCAATTCCTGTGCGCACCATGCGTGTGGCCCAGAGAAGTAAAGAAATAGCGCCGGCAAGATGAAGGAGTACCAATGAACCATTCATGATACTTTATTCTTTCTCTGTTGTTATGAGTATGTTTGCCTCAAAATTGATAAATTAAAGTTTATCGTTTTTATTTCGTTTTTGCTTTTAATACTTGATTAAAATCATAACCGCTTGGATTTTGAAAAACCTTTAGACCAAAACAGGGAAGAATGGAATAAAGGTGATCAAAAATATCACCTTGAATTTGTTCGTAGTCTATCCAAACGGTGGTGTTCGTAAAGCAATAAATTTCCAATGGTAAACCATTTTCTGTAGGAGGTAATTGCCGTGCCATAAAGGTCATATTAGGGTTGATGTTTATATGTTGTTGTAGATAAGCAAAAACATAAGCACGAAAAGTTCCAATGTTGGTTAAACGGCGCGTATTGGCTAAGACATCATGATTTTTATCTAATTGAGCATTCCATTGGTCAATTTCTGCTAATTTTTGCGTGAAATAATTTTCTAATAAATTAAATCGGGAAAGATATTTTTGTTCTTCTTCTGTGAGAAAATGGATACTTGATTGATCAATAAAAAGGGAGCGTTTGATGCGTCTTCCACCCGATTCTTGCATTCCACGCCAATTTTTAAAAGGGTCGGTCACAAGTTTACGGATAGGAACTGAGGTGATGGTATTGTCGAAATTTTGAACTTTAACAGTATGCAGGGCAATTTCAATAACATCACCATCGGCACCGAGATTAGGGATTTCAATCCAATCACCAACGCGAACCATATCAGTGGATGAAATTTGAATACCGGCAACGAGAGAAAGAAGCGTATCTTGAAAAATTAACATGAGAACCGCGGCCATTGCACCAAGACCGGAGAAAAGAATAAGAGGGGAGCGGTCAATCAATGTAGCGACCATTAAAACTGTCGCAACAGCAAAAAGTGCAATTTTAGCAATTTGAATATAGCCTTTTATTGGTTTTAACCGTGCTGTTGGTCGTTGTTCGTAGAGGATGTTAATGACATTCAGACAGGCAGAAATTGTCAGAACAACAAAAAAGATAATGAAGGCGTTAGCAACATTACCGATGATAGTACTGAATGCATTGGGCAATGTTGGTATAAAATTAACACCAACCGAAATAATAAAGGCTGAAATGATATCCGCTATGTATTGAATAGCATTATTAATATCGATCGTTGTATTTTTGGGGAGAAAAGAAGAGAGTTTTTTGGCTCCGTGAATAAGTAATTTTCGTCCTAGAAAGTTGACTAAAAGGGCAAATATAGTAAGAATAATAAGCCAAGAAATAGCCTCTAACCACGGATATTGAACAATAAATTCGATCACTTTTCCACTCTCCATTTCTAAAGTTATATGCAGTTAAGAGTTTAAAATTTTACAACTACTTAAGAGGAAGTATTGGAATTATGCTCTAAAGTCGTTAAATATGCAAAAAAGAATTTTCAAACTCTGTGAGAGATAATGCGTTTCCCGCCCGATTTCCTTAATGAACTGCGTACTAGACTCCCAATTTCAACAGTGATTGGTCAACGGGTGGATTTTGATCCTCGAAAAAGTAAGCCTTCACGGGGAGACTTTTGGTGTTGTTGTCCATTTCATGGTGAAAAAACGCCAAGTTTTCATTGTGATGATCATAAAGGGCGCTATTATTGTTTTGGTTGTGGTGTAAGTGGAGATATTTTTACCTTTTTGTGTGAGCTTGATGGATTGCACTTTTCAGAAAGTGTAGAGCGTTTGGCTGATTTTGCGGGAATGAAACTCCCTATTTTGGATTCACAAAGTCATAAACGTCAACTGGAAAAAGCTGAGCTTTATGATGTAATGAAAATTGCTACAGATTTTTTTCAATATAATTTACGCGATAAAGGAGGTGTGCAAGCACGTCGTTATTTGGATGCACGTGGTGTGACACCAGAGCTCGTAGAGCGTTTCCGCATTGGTTTTGCACCGGTAAGGCGTACAGCTTTGAAAGAAGCTTTGAGTGCACGGGGCATTTCAATAAAGCAAATGGAAGAATGTGGACTTCTCACAGTGCGTGAGGGGAGTGCGGATTCTTATGACCGATTTAGAAATCGCATTATGTTTCCTATCGAAGATTTGCGCGGACGTGTGGTGGCTTTCGGAGGGCGTGCATTAGAGAAAGAGACACGAGCAAAATATCTCAATAGCCCTGAAACAGTGCTGTTTCATAAAGGAAATATACTTTATAACGCGGTAGCAGCTCGCAAAAACAGTCGCTTTGTTGGCGATGAAAAAAATCATTCACTCCTTGTTGTTGAGGGGTATATGGATGTCATTGCATTGACTAAAGCTGGTTTTGAAGGAGTTGTAGCGCCCTTGGGGACAGCATTAACGGAAGCGCAAATTGAGCTTTTATGGCAGATGGGGAAGGAGCCCATTTTGTGTTTTGATGGTGATGATGCTGGTTTAAACGCTGCTTTTCGTGTTGCTGATCGTGTGTTGCCTCTTTTAAAGGCTGGGGTTTGTGTACGCTTTGTTTTGTTGCCACAAGGAAAAGATCCTGATGAAATTGTTTGTGCTGGTGGAGCACAACTTTTTTCTTCTTTTTTGCAAAAAGCAATTCCTTTGAGTGAGCTTTTATGGTGGCGAGCTACCTATGGAAAGCATTTTGAAACTCCAGAGACACGAGCAGCGCTAGAAAAACAACTAAAACAACAAATTTTTACGATTAAGGATGAAGATGTCCGTCGTTATTATTTGCAAGATGTAAAAAAACGCCTTTTTGATTTTTTTCGTCCCTCTTTTTCGAAAAAAAAGGGAGAAGGGCGATATGATCAATCTTCATCAAATAGGATCTTTAAAGATCAATCCTTTTCTCTGTTAGCAAATTCTGAAATAGTACGAAATTCTTCGCAATCTATTCCTTTGCGAGAAGCAGTGATTTTACTCACTTTAGCTTACTATCCTGAGTTGTGGTATGAAAATTTTGAAATTCTTTCTGAGTTAGAATTAAAAAATACTCAATTGATGTGCTTTCATCAAGCTATGTTGGAAATTCTTGGGAATCAACAGCTTCATGATGAGGAGACGATGGTTGCGCTCTTAGAAAAAAGAGGGCAAAAGGCTCTGTTAGAGCGTATGAAACATCTTGTGCAAAATATTGGTATGCGTATTATCTTTGGTATAGCTTCTATAGAGGATGCACGTGCGATATTAAAACAAGCTGTCTACTTGCATCTTCAAGAACACCACCTACATAAGAGATTACAGGATATTAAAGAGCAACTTGTAGAAAATCCTAGGAGTGAGGTTTTTGATCTGCTTCGTGAGGTAAAAAATGAGCTGGAGCAGATGCAGGCAACAGAAGCGTTAATTGAAGGGTTTGGAAGTTGGTTGGATGAAAAAATAGACGGGAATACACAAGATACGATAAAATGATTCGCTTTTTTAATGCGAATCAGTCACTTAAATTTTAGACGAGGAAGTTTATGGGAGTGACATTTTCATAAAGATGGCAATTAAATTTTAGGAAAAGCGGGTAAATTTTAGGAAAAGCGGGAAATTGGTTCTTACGATAGGGTACAGAGATTATCTCAGAAGGGCTGAGAGGTGTCGGGGAAACTTCTGGAGTTTTCCCGCGTTTTTGTCTGGATGTCAAGTTTGTCTGGATGTTAAGGCGTATACAAAATGTATTCTTTCCAATAGTAATCTCTTAAAAGGAAGTATATATGAGAAATTATTGGTAGATTTTAGTGAGAGCAAAAAAAACTGGTCACATGGAAACTATGGTTACATGGAAACTGTGAAGTGGTCGAGTGGAGTTATGGTATGGCAACAAAGGTTAAACAGAAAGATAATGCAGAAGTAACAAGCCAAGCGAGTTTGGATGGTCCTCTTCTTGATTTTTCTGATGATGCCATCAAGAAAATGATTAAACTTGCCAAAAAAAATGGTTATGTAACAATGGATGAACTCAATGCTGTTCTTCCTTCTGACGAGGTTACATCCGAACAAATTGAAGATATCTTGGCGATGTTCTCTGAGATGGGGGTTAATGTTGTGGATGATGAGGATGAAGTTGAGTCTGAAAATTATGAAGAAGAAGTTACAGTAGAGGGTGGTGATTTAGTAGAAGCCTCTAGCCACGCAATTGCAACGACAACGAATAAACGCGAAGTAACAGATCGTACGGATGATCCGGTGCGTATGTATTTGCGTGAAATGGGAGCTGTTGAGCTTCTTTCACGGGAAGGTGAAATTGCCATTGCTAAGCGTATTGAAGCAGGGCGTGAGACAATGATTGCGGGACTTTGTGAGAGTCCTTTAACTTTTCAGGCTCTTATTATATGGCGTGACGAGTTAAAAGAACAGCGTATTCTTCTTCGTGAAATTATTGATCTTGAAACGACTTATGCTGGTCCAGAAGCAAAGCAGGCTCCTGTTATTGAGCGAAGTGAAGTGAATAAGACAGAAGAAGAAAAAATGTCTTCTGGTATACGTAATATGGAGGAGAGCGCAGGAGAGAGAAACATTGAAGACGATGATGAAGAAGACGATGACGATGTTAACTTATCGCTTGCTGCAATGGAAAATGAACTTTGTCCTCAAGTTATGGAAACATTGGATTTTATTGCTCAAACCTATGTGAAATTACGAAAATTACAAGATCAGCATGTTGAAAGCAGTTTGGCAGAGCGTAAAGAGGGGGCCCTTACATCTTCTCAGAAGAAAAAATATATTCAATTAAAGGGTGAGTTGATTCAAGCAGTAAAATCTCTTTCTTTAAACCAAAATCGTATCGAAGCTTTGGTTGAACAGCTTTATGACATCAATAAGAGATTGATTCATAATGAAGGTAAGCTGAAACGGATTGCCAACAGCTATGGCATTGGCCACGAGGATTTTTTAAAAGAATACCAAGGGCGTGAATTGGACGCAGATTGGATGAATTATATTGCTGCTTTGCCTACACCTGGTTGGAAAGAATTTTCGATGCGTGAAGCAAAAGAAATCCAAAAACTGCGAAGTGAGATACAAAATCTTGCGCAAGAAACGGCTATTTCGATTGGTGAATTTCGTCGGATTGTTATGCAGGTGCAGAAAGGTGAACGCGAATCAACAATTGCGAAAAAAGAGATGGTAGAATCTAATTTGCGTCTTGTCATTTCAATTGCAAAAAAATACACTAATCGTGGTTTGCAGTTTCTTGATCTTATTCAAGAGGGTAATATCGGTTTGATGAAGGCTGTGGATAAGTTTGAATATCGGCGCGGCTACAAGTTTTCAACTTATGCAACATGGTGGATTCGTCAGGCTATTACACGTTCAATTGCTGATCAGGCGCGTACTATTCGTATCCCTGTTCATATGATTGAAACAATTAATAAAATCGTTCGTACATCGCGTCAGATTCTCCATGAAATTGGACGAGAACCAACACCAGAAGAATTGTCTAGCAAGCTTTCTATGCCGTTGGAAAAAGTACGAAAAGTTCTTAAAATTGCAAAAGAACCCATTTCACTCGAAACGCCTGTTGGTGATGAAGATGATTCCCATTTAGGTGATTTTATTGAGGATAGGAATGCGTTATTACCAATTGATGCAGCTATCCAAGCTAATCTGCGAGATACGACAACACGCGTTCTTGCTTCATTAACACCGCGGGAAGAACGTGTTTTGCGGATGCGTTTTGGAATAGGGATGAATACAGATCACACGTTGGAAGAAGTAGGACAACAATTTTCAGTTACAAGAGAGCGTATTCGTCAGATTGAAGCAAAGGCACTTCGTAAATTAAAACATCCTAGCCGTTCACGAAAATTGCGTAGTTTTCTCGATTCTTAAATAAAGAAATTCGTGTGTATTTTAATAAATCCCTCTTTCTTCTTAATGAAGGGGAGGTGTGTCACATTGTACTTTGATGCTTTTTTGAGAAAATATGGGAAGAATTTGAATAATCCAGAAAGTTTACGATGTTTAATGTTTTTCTTAGCTTTTGAATTTTGTATTTCTCTTTCTGAAAATAACAGATGTAGGGTAAATACTGGTGTGGTAGTCATTTGAAAAAATGAACGAAAAACATTATCTTGCGTGTAGCGGCTCGTTTCTTAAGAAATAGGATCTATTAAGAATAAACTTATATTGCAACATACGGACTTTTTGATGAGAAATGTGTATTCGTTGCGGAATTTTTATCATTTTAGGTGACGCATTTTATTCTTCGTCAGTTTATAAAGGAATGTTTCAATAGATTATGTTCATTTATATGCGCTATTTTTTGAATATTCTCTTTTTATTCAGATAGATTTTAAGAAAACGGTTTAAAGCATACATTGAGTTGAATCTTTTTAAGAGACAGAAATAGATGAAATTATAGAAATTAAACGTTTCATTTTTTATAGATCGTCTTAATTAAAAAAGGTGTGTCTGAGTTTATGAGTGGAGAGCTTCCCTTTTGGAAAGTAAAAAAATTAGAAGAGATTTCCATTTCTGAGTGGGAGAGCCTTTGTGATGGCTGTGGTCGTTGTTGTCTCCATAAAGTTGAGGACGATGATACGGGTGACCTTTATGCAACCAGTATTGCTTGTCGTCTTTTAGATGGGGAAACTTGTAGGTGTCGAGATTATGCTCATCGCAAATCAATTGTACCAGATTGTATATCGCTAGACATTACGACAGTTAAAACAGCGCGTTGGCTTCCAGAAAGTTGTGCTTATAGATTAATTTATGAGGGAAAAGATCTTCATTGGTGGCATCCATTGGTATCAGGAGATTGCCAGACGGTACATACAGCGCATATTTCTGCACGCGGACAGATAGAGGTTTACGAAGACGAATTATTATCTGAGGAAGATTATCTTCATCACATTACTGGTCTTCTATGTAAAGGCCAGTAATATGATTTTTTATACAACAGTTGGCGACTTAATCGATCGCAAAGACGACAGTGACGCTCACATTATAAGTTAATTCACCACCTGCAAAATTTGTATTTTCGTAGCTTGCATCTGCTGCTCTACTCATGAGACGTGGTGTTGGGTGGTAGTAATCATCCCTTTCATTGATTTCAATAATTTTTCCTAATTTTAAATCGGCTGCTTGCGCTATCGTTTGCGCTTTTTCAATGGCTTCAGTAATGGCTTTTTTACGTGCTTCTTGATAAAACGGCTTTGTATCTGCGTTGGTAAAAGTAATGCCGTTGACTGAATTAACACCTAGAGTCATCGCTTGATCAAAGATTTTACCAGCATTATTAAGATCACGAATGCGCACGGTTAAAGAATTTGAAACATGATAGAGTTTTTCATTATTCTTTTTTTCGTGGTGTTTATCAGAAGTCGACTGATAAATGGATAAACCTGATGTTTGCAAATCATTTGCTTGGATGCCATCGTTTTTAAAAGCTTTTATAATATCATTGATGGATTGATTATTGGAAGCTAATGCCTTTTGGGCAGTTTTGTCATAGGTAACAACGGCTAGATTAATAATTGCCATATCCGGTGCAGCTTGACTTTCTCCGATTGCAGTCACTGTAATAGTTGCATTTTTCATTTTATTTTCTTCAGCATAAGCACGTACAGTCAACGATGTGGCTAAGAGTGTAAATGCTAATATAACTGCTTTAACCAGAGAACCCTTCAGTGGTTGAATTTTCTTTTCTATCATATCTATACCTTTATATTTGTCAGTTAACTATTCTCTCATTTTTAAGAGTTCTTGTAAAGAAATTAGGGCACTGAAAAAAAAACCAATAGAAAAGAGAAAAAGATGGGTTATAATCTTCGTCAGCTCTTGTATCATAGGGCATTTTAGTTTAGAGAGAAACAACCTATATATGGGGCCTGTAGCTCAATTGGTTAGAGCCAGCGGCTCATAACCGCTTGGTTGGGGGTTCGAGTCCCTCCGGGCCCACCAATAGGGAAATGGCCAATAGAAAAATGGGTAGCTTATATAAAAATTTTGGGATTCTACCTTTTTCGTTTTTTATTTATTTTTCTGTTTGTTCTAAAATCCTTTGTCATTGTTTATTGCTGTTTTTTTCTATCAGTCGCTTTAATATAAAGTGATAGTATGTTTTTTAGTCTCATTAAAGAAGTGCTCTCATTTGAAACATTGTAGCATTTGGATTAACTGATATGTGGCGCTATTTACTTTCTTAATTCATATACTGTTTTGTACTTTTTCTGTATGATGTTCTTCATAAAATAGAAGACTAAAAGCTTCATTGGATAAGTTTATTTATGCTTGTTCTATAAATAAACAGATCCCAATAAAACCAATTTTAAAGATTGTATCTGTTTAGAACAAATGGCTCAAAAAACATTTAGTGTAAATTTGCTTTTTTCTGAGTGATGTTAATGTCTTTTAGACGTTCGAATAGCATTATCGTGATGAAAGGTTGTATATAAGAGGATGTAATCCATAGGTGCTCATATGTATCATGGGGTCAACGATAATAACATTTGTTGATATTTTCTTTTTCCCAAGAGAGGAGTTCTATTTGATTTTTGAGAAATATTGTTCATAGTGACGTTGGCGTGTTCTCTGAAAAGAATCTCATCAATTGTTCTTTGAAAAGTCAATTGAGTGGTTTTTTCTATCGCTTTGCATCATCCAGATTTTATTGTAATAAGCATTTTATTTATTCTGTAAAAAATGTTTTCTATGATATTGGAAAATTCGTTAAAATGCCATTTTCTGTTTTTGTGTATTTTTCGCTTAATGCTCAAATTATAGAGTTTTCATGTAAGCCAAATTATTATTGAAGAGCAGAAGTCTTTTTTGATTTTACTCTCATAGGGGATTGGCAATATTTAGGTCAACCTAGCACTTTTGGGTATTGCTAACATTTTTCTCGTATTGATTGTGTAGAGAGTTTTATCTTTGTTGTGAGTTTTCTCTCTTATGAAAAATTATTGGCAGAGAGGGTAATTTTTTTTGGAAAAGTATACTTTTCTTCAAAATCATACTTTGAAAATATAATTCTTCATTTACATAAGGGAATTTCTCTCTTGTTGTAAATCTGCAATACAATTTACGTACAAGGATTATGCGTGGTGATTCGTTTTATTTTTTAATAGTATCATTTTTGCTTATGATAGAGACTTAATATTAGTATTTACAAGGTGCGTTTAGAGGGGAGGTTACCTATAAACGTGTTACAGAGTTTTAGGTAGTGTGGCTCTGTTTATAAGAATTTATTCCTATAACATTGTTATATTCTTGCTTTGCAATATTGTTTAAAAAACATAGACGGTGCTATGTAGAATAAAATTGTGATATATTTTTTTTCAAAAAAGCTTTTTCGTGTTCTCTTATATAGAGTTCAGGAGTGTCTTCAGGGATATTTTCACATTAGTTTGTTACTGGTCCGAATCACAAGATATGCGTAACATTATTCGCATTTTTGATAGATTATACCAATTTTCATAAGAAGATCTGGATCGTGTGATGCTTTCTGTTTCACCATGGTACATGACTAATAGAACTTCATCTGATTTTGTAAAATAAGTTTGTACACAATTGCTTCCATACTGCCTATTGCAAATATTTTTTTCTAAGGTATGAGATATATTTAAACGCTTTAGCGTTATATAGTTTGACTACATGGAGTATGACTATGAAGAATGATAAAAAATTTGAAACAACTTTATCTGATATTATTGTAAAATGGGAGTCTTTATCGACGTCTCAAAAGCAAGCGATATTGGATAGAGTAGAAAATTCTACAGATTCTGCTCATTCAACAGAACATTTAAGGCTTCAATCTTCTTTTTATCTCCAGACGAAATCAAAGTTATGAGTTTTAAGTCTTCATCGGAGATGTTGAAACCAGTTATTACATATATGGCACTAGCATTTCCCAGTGTGTTCAAAATAGCCATGAGTTTATCTACTGAAGGCCTCTTTCCTCCATTTATCATTTGTTGGACGTAATTTTGTCCACAGCCTGCAGCTCTGCTTATTTCAATCATTGTTCGTCCGTCACTTTTAATCAATTCAACTAAGCGTTGGAACCAATCTTTTTCAGTCTTTGTCATTTTTAGACCTTTACATATTTACGCTATAGCGTTAATATTGCGTTGCGAATCCAGAATATATGATACAAGGAGCGTGAAAATATCCATGTGTAGCTCTTCGCTAATGAAGCATATAGAGTTGTTTTTAACTAATAACAAAATGTCCCCATACACTTTCAGATTCGAATCAATAAAAAATGGTTGCTTAGTTCCACGGTTGTGAAAAAATAAACGTGTATACCAGAAATGGCGATACACACTCGTATGTTTATGAGATTTCACTGTGATAGTATACGTAGCAGCATTATAAATCAAGATATACCCCAACATCAGAATTTGTAAAAAAATTCTGTGTTGAGACGGTGTGTGAGTATAACGAAGCTTTAGAGCCTTAAGAGATAGGATAATGGCTGTAGAAAAAATGTAAATTCATAGGCAAAGAATACTGATTTCTCCTTTATTGTAATAAATTAGATCACTATCAGATGGTATATCGTATATATGCGTTAAAAAATTTGGAAAATATCAAAAAAGTGATCTTGGATATTTTATTAAACAGGAAGGTAATCTGAGTCACATAGGTGGTTGTTTGGTAGGGTGTATACATTCGATCAATGCCCTTACGGGGATGAGTGTGTTTTAAGGCAGCTGCAGTTTATAATGAAGTCTGTATTTACAATGATATTGTTATTTATAACAATGCATTAACATATGGTTGTGTAGTCGTTCGTAAGAGTTTGCATGTTTATGAAAGATAAGAACTTTATAGTTATTCGAATATGAGTGGAGATGCATATGTTTACGCTAATGCGGTCTTTTTTGATCAAGTTTTGAATGCTCAATGTATTGAATTTTATGGTGATACTCGTGATTATAGAAAGGCTCGAGTTTATAGTGATGCTTTAATTTATGGTGATGTAAAGATTTTTGGGAAGGCAAAATTTTACAGAAATGCTGTGCTTTGTGACACTGATGATTTTTGTAATAATGAAAAACTTTCATATATAGCCGCATTCCCCATGGCGTAAAAAGGAAGATAGGAACGATTTGGGCAAGGCTTGTACGATTGCGTTGCGTCGTTAGTTTTATTTGACGTTCCTTATTTTTGTTTTTTGTGTCAATAAATGTGTCGCAAATAATTGGTGTAAGCGTGTAGATTTAGCCGCTTTCAGAGATTTTTTTGCGTCATTTATCAATGGCTTTAATGGAGAAAATAAGAATGCCGAGAGTGATTGTTCACACTTGGAACATGCGGTTTATTGCATTCTTTTTTTGATTGAGGATGAAACAAATTGGTCAAGATGATCACTTGAGCGACAATTAAGGGAGATCCAAATGAGTGTAAACGAAATTTTATTGGGAGCAATGGTTGTTGTTTTGTTGTGCAGTGGGGTTATATTTCGGTTTTCTTTATATTATCGCAGTCAAGTGAAAGTTTTAAAAGATGAATCTAGAAGAATAAAGCATGAGTTTTTAAGAGATTCTATGAAGATGACTGAAGAACGAGATAGAGCTATTAGAGAGCAAAGTATGGTGATTAAAAGACGTGACCAAGCAATTGAAAAACTGAAAAAACAAATTAAACAATATGAAAAAAATGAAAAGAAATATCAAAAAATGCTTAAATCTGAAGATGATAAAGAGTGATATGTATTCATATTTTGCATTAAAGGGCTTGGAAATGTGTTAGGAAGATTGGAATGACGAGAGAGATAAACTTTAATGAAGCCAATTATGGTGCTGATGGAGAGATTGTATTGAAAGAGAATATTCAAGTTTACTCTGATTTTATGAAAACATTTAAGTTTATAAGACAGAGCGTCTTTGATTATAAAATAAGAGGTTATGGTGATAAACCAGTTTATAGGTATGCTGGTTATTAAAAAGCGCGTCTATACAATCCAGTATGCTGGAAACAATTTTGCACGTTCCTTTTAGATATAAGGTATAAATGCTACGATAGTTTCAGCTAATATGTCTAAAAAATTGCATGATAATAGAAAGAAAGAGATATTTGCTTTTTATGAAGATGAAATGGGTAAGTCAGTTATGATTATCAAATGCAGAAGAGGAATATGAGCATAAAAGATATTAATATCTTGTAAAGTAATTATATTCTCATTGATAAATTATCTTTTCTTCATGTGTGTTTATTTTTTATGAAAAATACAAGACTTAAGAGACTTTCTTTTTGATAAATGCTATAGAGACTTAAGTATGATTGAAAACAAACATAATAAACTGCAAGAATGTGATTGTTATTTGTGAGTATCAGAAATAATACAAAAACCTCCTCCCGCTGAGGGAAAAACGATCACTTTTTATTTGTCACAAAAGCAACTCACCATACCATTACACAAAATAAACGTTTGTTTTAATGGTAAAGAACGTCAGGACTGTAGTTCTCTAATAAGAGCCTTATGTGTAATTTCTTTGATTTGTTCAATATTGACTAGGATATCTTGTTTTGTTGGATAACCTTTACTAGAAAAAGCAATTTTTTGTGCATCTCCTGAGATTAAACGCCAGTACCATTGATTGTGAACTCCTTGAAACACCTCAAAATACATGCTTCCCACCTCATAAAATAGCTGATAATTTTCAGGATAAATATTTAACTAATCCGTCTGTGAACACTAATGTATGTCTCTATAGGAAGTCGTCAATATATTCCCCTTAAATTTTCTGACCTTAAAAAATAATTTCTATGAGAGCTATTATTCTTTTAACAAGAAAAAAATTCTTGTCAATAAGATATGAATGAGAATTTTATACTATAAAATTATTTTTTTTAATTTAAAGACACTATACTTTCATTTAAAATGCGAATATTTTTATTGTCAGTACAGAAATAAATTTTATAAATTATACAAAATTTCACCAGCATGGATAAAGTAAAAAATACTCTTCTCCATACTGGTAGAGTTTTATCATTTCTTGCTTTTTCTTTTGAAACAGACGTTTATTGATTGGCTATAACCTCTTTTTGGGATACGCTTCGAATGAGTAAATCAATGAATAAGCTAAGAGTATAAGAATTGGCCATTTTAGCTTTCATATCGATCAGAGAGGTTGTAGTCTTGGGGTTAAGTCCATTTGATAAACCTTGTCTTGACAAATATTGCTGCAATTTTTCATAAGAACTGTCGATTTTTTCTTGATTCGGTTTTTCATCACGATCACTATTGGCAAGTGTTTCTTCCAGTCCTTCGATTTTTTTAATAAAATAATTCCAGTCAAAATCACCTTTTGTATATTCGGTGTCAAACATTTTTCCTTGTCCAGTTAAAAGCCAATTAATATTGACACCATATAACGTGCGGTATGTTTGTAAGACACTAAGATTGGGTTCTCTCTCTCCACGCTCATAAAAAGCAATGGAATTTTTTGTCATGCTAAAATTTTTAGCTAAGGTTTCACGTGATGGATCGCCTAAAGCAAGACGTACATAACGTAAACGTTTTCCAAATATGGTTTTTGATTCAGTTTCAGGACGTGCCACGAATTATCTCCCTCAGTAAATCATCATGGTATAAATCATTAAATAATAAAAGCACACTATGTATTAATATTCTATGATATAATGTCAATATTTATAGCTTTAATTTCTTTTTATTTTTTTATTTTCGTGGATAGAAAGAAATCTTTCGCTTGTTGTATTGACAATTGATATTCATTTCAAAACAAAATTCTCTGTTTGCTACATTTGTCTCTTGCTTTTTTTGAGAGAATTTTCATGTAACTTTACCATATATATTCTATACACTTTTGCATCAATAGATGCAACTTTAAAGAGATGCAAACTTTGGATTTGGACTGGGTGTGTTTTAGATGAATGAGAAAATAAACTTTGAGGAATGATCATGGCCCTATTACGCTATTTTGGGTTTGCTTTTTTTTTCACGATTATTGGTGTCTTTTTAGGAGGGGTTATTGGTTGGTTTGAAACGGAAAGTATTATTGGTTTTCTTAAATATTTTTTTATTTGCTTTGTTTTAGGAGTTTTGGAAATTTCTTTATCTTTTGATAATTCTATTATCAATGCGCGTGTTCTTAGTAGAATGGATCCGTTGTGGCGTCGTCGTTTTCTTATATGGGGCATTTTGATAGCTGTATTTGGGATGCGAATTGTTTTTCCATTATTGGTGGTTGTCGTTGCTGTTGGGATTAATCCAATTGCGGCAGTCAAATTAGCTATATGGGAACCACACCGATATGCGGAAGTTTTAACCGATGCACATATGGGGATTGCTGCTTTTGGAGGCACTTTCCTTATGATGGTTGGCTTAAAATATTTTTTTGATTCTGAAAAAGAGGTACATTGGCTTAATGTTATAGAGAGACCTGCTCAAAAGTTTGGGGCGCTTGTTGGGATTGATATTGCAATTGTTTTGATTTTGATCTTATTTGTTTCAGGTCAGATTGACACAGAAGATAAAATAACTTTTTTATTGGCAGCCCTTTATGGACTTTTGACCTTTATCGGTGTTGAAGTTGTCGGTCATCTCTTGGATACCCCTCAAAAGACTTTAACAACAGTAACTCACGGGGGAGTAGGGGCGTTTCTTTATTTAGAAGTTCTTGATGCTAGTTTTTCTTTCGATGGCGTGGTTGGTGCTTTTGCCTTTTCACACAACCTTTTTATTATTGCGATAGGTCTTGGTATCGGTGCATTTTACGTTCGTTCTATGACAATTATGTTGGTTGAATCAGGAACATTATTGCATTATCGTTATTTGGAACATGGTGCTTTTTATGCAATTTTAGTTCTTGCAGTGATTATGTATCTGCAGACGATTATATCGGTTCCTGAAGTCTTAACAGGACTTGTGGGAGTCTGTATTATTGGAATGGCATTATATTCTTCGATTCGTTTTAAGCATCGTCAGGTGGATAAACATGTTGTGTCTAAGTAATGGAGATTTCTTATTTTCTTACGCTTTTGTTTATCGCATATCTTTGAATAGAAAGAGGTCTTTTATGCAAAATAAAATACTATTCTATTTTATTGCTTATTTGCGTTTTTGTTTTAAAGTTGAGTCCATTGCATGATACTACTCATGAAGGGAATAGTGTACAATCTCTAAGGTGCTTTTTGACCTAAATTTAAGACAGAAAGCTGATGCTATACTTTTTACTAGCTTTCAATATTATGACAAGCTCTTGCATCTAATGGTTCATAAGAAGTGTTTTTACTGTTTTTTTGAATGATTTTTATTCATACATTGATTCTCTTTGTAACGTGTAGGAGAATGGTTTTGAAACAGGTTTGAAATGAGAGAATTTACGATATTCTAGACTCTCACTTAAATATGTGAAAAATAATTTATCCTTTATAAATCAGTATATTATAGTAGTAGATTAGAGAAGAATATTTTAAGAGACCATTAAAAGCTCTATACCAGCTTCGTTCATAGTTTTAAGCATAGTGTTTAGTGATCCATTTACATCAATACCAGCACAGGCATTTAATGAAACACTGACTTTAAAACCGCATTGTATAGCGTGAAGAGCAGAAAATCCGACACAAAAATCAGTTGCTAAGCCACACATAATGAGCTTGGTAAAACCATGTTCTTTGAGATAAACTTGTAAACCTGTTGGTGTTTTTTGATCATTTTCAAGAAAAGCAGAATAGCTATCCATTTTTTGATTATAGCCTTTTCTAAGGATAAGTTGTGCCTTTTCCACTCTAAGAGATGGATGAAATTCTGCTCCTTGTGTTCCTCGTATGCAATGATCAGGCCAGAGTATTTGAGGACCATAGTCAAGAATGATGGTATCATAGGGCTTTTTTTCAGGATAGCAGGAAGCAAAGCTGCAATGGTTTTTTGGGTGCCAGTCTTGGGTTAAGATAACGTGGTCAAAATGATTTATGAGATTATTGATGGCGGGTAAAATAGCATCACCTTGTGGTACGGCAAGTGCTCCACCTAGTAAGAAGTCATTTTGAACATCAATGACGATTAAGGCTTTTTTTTCCATAAATATATTCCTATATGAGATGATCTTTTATCGTATTTTTAAAAAGCTATATTTCGTCTTGAAGTTTTGAAATGATTTGCTGAATATTGATATTATTTTTATAATTATCAAGCCAAAAGAGGGGGATGGATAAGTTTTTACAATTGGTTTTATAGTTTTTTACGAATTGTAACCACGTACCAATGGGAAGTGCACTGTAGTCATTTGTTGCTACGTGTTGATGCAAAGCTTTCATGATCATTGGGCTTGGGACGTCAGATCCCATAAGGCGGCGATCATTTTGTAAACGTAATTTAAGCCATATCAAGGCAAGGGGGGAAGACCATTGTTTCCCGTAGCAAAAAATCGATGAAAAAAGGGAAGGATTTTTTACTGCGTAATATAAAGCCCATAAAGCAAAAAAAGAAGGCGCATAGAGAATTGCTTTTCTTTTTGGTACCATATTACATTGATAAGTTGGTTTAATACGATAAAAATACAACGTTATATCTGGTATGGAAAAGAGAGGCAATGTTTGATAACAGGTTTCAGGTACAGCTAAAAAGATTTGCTTTTTGCTTTTTTGGGGGATGTTTTTTTGCATTCAGGACCATACTGGGGCTTGTGAGATTAGAAAAAATGTACCAATATAAAGTGAAAAGCTTTTGATACGATGTAAGTGCTATTTACTGTACAGTTTCAAAAAGCAAAAGCAGTTTTTTTCAAAATCCTAATCTTTAATATCGCACAATATAAAGAGAAATTTATGGCACGTCAATTTATCTATCATATGGCTGGGCTTAACAAGTCTTACGGCAATAAAAAAGTTCTAGAAAATATTCATTTGTCTTTTTATCCAGATGCGAAGATCGGTATTTTAGGGCCGAATGGTGCAGGGAAGTCAACTATTTTACGTATTATGGCTGGGCTAGATAAGGAATATACGGGAGAAGCATGGATTTCTGAAGGAGCACGCTGTGGCTATCTACCACAAGAACCTTTGCTTGATGCGAGCAAAGATGTGCGTGGCAATGTGATGGAAGGTGTTGCAGATAAACAAGAAATTCTTGAGCGTTATAACGAATTGATGATGAATTATAGCGAGGAAACGGCTGATGAAAGTGCACGGCTTCAGGACATTATTGATAGTCAGAATCTTTGGGATTTAGAAAGTCAAGTGGAAATGGCTATGGCTGCTCTTGGTTGTCCGCCAGCCGATGGGGATGTAACAAAACTTTCGGGTGGTGAGAAGCGGCGTGTTGCACTTTGTAAATTGCTTTTGTCAAAACCTGATTTGTTACTTTTGGATGAACCGACAAACCATTTAGATGCTGAAACGACGGCTTGGCTTGAAAGGCATCTACGTGAATATCCTGGGGCTGTGCTTTTGATAACCCATGATCGTTATTTTCTCGACAATGTAACGGGTTGGATTTTAGAGTTAGATCGCGGGAGAGGTATTCCTTATGAGGGAAACTATTCTGCTTATTTGGGGGCTAAAGCCAAGCGTTTGGCTCAAGAAGGACGTGAAGAGGCAGCGCGTCAACGTGCTTTATCACGTGAGCAAGAATGGATCGCTTCTAGTCCAAAAGGGCGACAAGCAAAGTCAAAAGCTCGGATTAAGGCTTATGATGAGTTGGTTCAAGCAGCACGTGAGCGTCGTCCTGGAGAGGCACAAATTATTATCCCTATTGGAGAAAGATTAGGACAGGTTGTTATTGAAGTTGATAATCTCTCTAAAGCTTATGGTGAGCGTGTATTGATTGATTCTCTTTCTTTTAAACTTCCTGCTGGTGGTATTGTCGGCGTTATTGGGGCCAATGGTATGGGAAAGTCGACCTTGTTTAAAATGTTGACGGGACAGGAACAGCCCGATTCAGGTCAAATACGTATCGGTGAAACAGTTCACATGAGTTATGTGGATCAGAGTCGCGATTCCTTGGTGGGGAATAAAACTGTTTGGGAGGAAATTTCTGGTGGAAATGACATTATTAAATTAGGCAAATATGAGATGAATAGTCGCGCTTATTGCGGGGCTTTTAATTTCAAGGGGGCAGATCAACAGCAGAAGGTGGCAAATTTATCAGGAGGGCAGCGCAATCGCGTACATTTGGCAAAACTTCTAAAAGAGGGGGGGAATGTGCTTCTTCTTGATGAACCGACAAATGATCTTGATACTGAAACATTGGGTGCATTGGAAGATGCATTGGAAAATTTCGCTGGTTGTGCAGTTATCATATCGCATGACCGTATGTTTCTTGATCGATTGGCAACACATATTTTAGCCTTTGAAGGTGATGGTCATGTAGAATGGTTTGAAGGTAATTTTGCTGAATATGAGGCTGATAAAGTTCGTCGTCTTGGGGCGGAATCTCTTAATCCTAAGCATGCAAATTATAAACCTCTTACACGCTAGAATTTTTTATCTTATCTCAACGTTTTTGAAAAAATGGTGTATTTTATTGCATTTGTTATTTCATAAATAAAGTGTGAGTGTACTCTGTGGAAGTTTTTATTCATTGAAAATAGTAAGAGATACTTTATGAAATTACGACCTAGATAGGGTTATTCTACTTATGATATATAACCGACTATTGCTTGTAAAATTGTATTGTAATGAAAAGGAGGGGATGAAGAGTATAGCGCTATTTCTACAAATGCTCTAGTCATTGAGCATTATCATTTTTACTTAATAAAAATGCAAGCTGGCACCATCATGTTATTTATTTTCTCTCAATAGTGTGCAGTTCTTGTTTTGAGATGACCATAAAAGGTATTTTTATCCATATGTCTCCTCTGTTTATGAGCTGTAAGAGAATAATTTGGATTGATTTATCATGAATAGGTTTGAAATGAGAAAAATTTACGGTACTCCGATGTTTTATTCAAGTTGAAAATGATGAATTGTTATTATAAATCAATGCATTATCATTATAACGAGAAGCAGGGGGATAATCTGTTCGTTTTTTACAGTAGCCTATTTTTTTCATAGTATAATAAAATAGAGAGAACAAAATAGATGAGAATATGCGTTTTATGCTTGACTTTTTTTTCTGTAAACAAATGTTTATAGGAATGTTTAAGGGATAATTATGAAAAAAAGTGCAAGTTTAGATGCAATGATTGTGCTGCTAAAAGCGGTCGCAGAAATAAACCATTTACGTGTTCTTACGCTCTTGCGTCATGAAGATTTAACAATTTCTGATTTTATTTTTATTCTTGATCAGTCGCAAGCGTGTATATCACGATATTTACGTTTGTTGTACGAAGCACGATTGATTGAGCGTTATCAGAAGGGAGATAGCCTTTATTTTAAGCTTTGTCATGATTTTTTGGGTAAAGACATTGTGATGGGTGTTCTTTCGGCTTTGCCAAAGCATGATATGTTGTTAGCGCATGATTTAGAACGTTTGAAGGATGTTAAAAAGCAGCGTCAAAAAACGAGGAAGAAGCATTTTTTACAAAATACGTTGCAATGGGATGTATTACGGTCATCCTATATGGCAGATCATGGTGTGGAAAACGCTTTACTTGAAATCATTGGCGATAAGCCATTTCAAACGATGCTGAATATTGGAATAGGTGGAGACTCTGTCTTAAAATTGTTTTCTAATCTTTATACGCATGCGGTTGAAGTTGTGCTTGATAGCAATGTTTTTCACTTGTCTGTTGGAGATACAACTTTTGATTTAGTTATTCTTCATTGGGTTTTACATTTTCTTGAAAATCCTGAAATGTTTCTTCATGAGATATCAAGTGTTTTGCGTCCTCATGGACGTTTATTGATTGTGGATTTTGGTTATCATGAAATTGAGTCTTCATATTCTGATCAAGCACATATACGTTTTGGATTTTCGGCTTTACAAATAGAACAATGGCTTAAAAATACGGGACTTGTTCTAGAACAAACGGTTTGTCTTACTCCTATACAAAATGAAAACAGTGAGAAGGGTATGGTTACGCTTTGGCTTGCTCGTGATCCGCGTTTATTAGTTGACGATATCAAAGATAAACAAGTCGATTTTGCATAAATCGCATTTGTTGACCTGCTTTATTCTCTGATTTTTCTTAAGGAATAGCGTAGAGATAAACCTTTATTCAATCATTGATAATCTATTGTTTTTTACATGTGTATTATGTTTTTATATGAGAGTATTGGTGTTTTACAGGGGCTTGGTGGCTGTGTACTGTGTAATGAAAGCACCTTCTATAGAGATAAGCCTATGAGGATCGTTATTTAAGGTGTCTTGATATCATATTTGTTTTATTAGCCAATATATTGATTTTTTAGACTTCAATGAGAGGCTCGAATATAGGAATATTTTTTCATTTCAAATTTCCTGTTTCAGAATCCAAAAGAGTCTGTTTGTTTGTTACAAGAGAAGATATTTATCTAAATAATACCGTTTGTAAAAGGAAATACATATTTCTAAATATGAGAGCGGCGGCGATATGATGTAACAGCGCACAATACAATATAGTGATGGCTCATACCTTCATAAATGTCAAAAATGGTGGTACCCAATAGATCTTACGATGTCTCTTTAAAACAGGTGCTTAGATAAGAAGTACCTTGGAATTTTTAGTGAGGGGTGCAAAAAGATGCTCTAAAAAGACGAAGGGGTAAAAGGGTAAGACAATGCATGATTTTCATTATTTAAAACACAGCGTTATGAGCGTGTTTGAAAGTCGTAAAGGCAAATGAAAGGGATGGTAAAGATGGCAATAGGTTTTTATCTTTGGGCTTTTATGTTTCGTTCAAAATAAATGATGGCTTTTTTAAGATTACTCAAACAGACGTAAATATTTTTACTCTAATTGGGCATATAAAAGCTGGGACTGTTTACATGGTTCTCATTTGCTCTAGTCTTTATCTCAAGCATATTGCCATGTTAGGAGCAGGTGTTGATTTACAAGTAATAGCAAACGTAAAAGCTTGGTAGATGACGCCATAAAATTACTCATAAATTAGTAATGGATTGGAGTGATATTCTGAATTTTAAAAACATTTTGTACAACAATGGTTATAATAGCGTATCTGACTTTACGTTTATTTCTTCTTACAAGCTTCATATATGGCGTTCGTCTATGTGTTTTTTATTATATTCATAAAAATAAGATTGACGATAATCTATGGATAGTCCGTGGCTGAAAGTAGAAAAGAAAAGCGTGATATTACACTAAAGTTTCGTATCTCTTTATCATGAGAAGTATGAAGGTTATTAAAAAGGTTATTAAATAAGTCCATTTTTCTTGCCAAAAGTGATTTTTTCTTTTTATGCTTACTGCTCATTTTATGACGCAGCCCGTTAGTATAGCGTAAAATTGATAGGGCATCATCGTTTTATGTTTTTTATCCATATGCTTTTTCTTGTTTGTGATGTGCCATAGTATGGCTATTCATTGATTCAATAGACGAAGATTTAAAATAAGGGAATCTTACGTTCTTGAGATCTCTCATGTAAGTTGTAAAATGATGAGTTATGATTGTAAATCAATGCATTATTTACGGTAGAAGAACAGACTATAACAATTTTTGAGCATAGAAACTACTGTGTGTATTATTTTACGGGATCATTTAAATGATAGAGATTAAGAGAAACTGTCTGCATTGATCTTGGTTTGTTATGTTAAAATGCGTTAGAGCCTGTTGGTTATTGTAAAATAGTTTATCGTTATTTGGAATGATTATAGGACGTGATTCGAAACAAATACCTTCAGAGTTCTCATTTTTTCATAAAATTAAGCTGTTTAAATTCTTCATTGATTGTTACATGAGAGATGCGACGATATTTTAATGATCATTTACAGAATTTTTTATGAAGATGGATAAGATTTTAAAAATCTACATTTTTATTTTTGTGGTGATTGCTGTTGGAAAAGTGATTCTACTTTTACATGGTTTGATTTTTATAGGGTGGATACGTAGAAATTACGGTTTTTTTAATTATGATCATCAGAGTTATGAAAGAAAATATTTAAAAGTTATAATGATCGTAGATTCTAATTGATGCTTCTTGAAATAAAATTGCTTCAAATTGGGTCATTTTAAACTTTTTTTGCCTAAATTTAAACATTTTTAAACAATTTATAACTCTTTTATGTTTTTTTGCGTAGAAGATGATAAGAATTTCTTGTTGTTTAAAGAATTTTATTCCATAGCAAGAATATTGCATCGGCTATCTTAGTGGTTGATGTGAGAGGACGATCGGGGAACCTCCTCCCCCCCCCCCCGCGTGGATCCCCTAGATTGTCTGGCCTGACTGAGGATTTCCTCAGTCAGGCTTTTTGTAATTGTTTTTGGGGGTGTTGTAGCGTGTTATTAGGGGGAAGTGTAAGATCTGTTGTTGTTTCGCCTATACTACCTAAAACATAGAGGGGCGGTTCTTATTGGGCGGATAGTGTTAGCGTATTCATTTTCAATAATTTGATTTTTCTTTATTGAGACATTGTTGAATGTTATAAGGGGAATCATAAAAGGAATCTATGTTTGTGTTCTGTGATCTTTAGGTAAGAGATAATGGAATCTTTTTCGCGTCGTATTGTTTTTATTTTATTTATGTTTTTTATTTTTGGCGCTGTCTTTTTTGCTTCTCGAAGCGGTGCTGTTTATCAGTTTTTTTCCGGCCGCTCTTCTTTTTCTTCTCAGAAGCTTGATGTAACAGAGGAGGAGTTGTTAGAGAGATTGTCTGTATCTTTTCCAGATATTATCAAGCATCTTTCTAAGATGAGTCCTCAACAGCAAGAGTTGTTTATTGCGCAGCTGCGTCGTGATGTAATTGCGCTTGCTTTTAAAAGTGGTCAGAGTCGTGAGCAGGCTCACAAATCTGGTGAAACTGTTGCTATGGCTCTTTCAAAAGCGATTTCTCGTCCTTCCATTGCTAATGCTTATTTTTAGCTGTTTTTTTAATCGCGCTTTTGGGTTTTATTTTGAGGAGAAAGAGCTTTTTGTGAATTTTTGAAAAGTGCGAGGAGATAATCAATTTGTAAGATAGTTAGCAAAATTTATCTTACTCAAAAGGTAAGCAATCGAAGTATAGGGATAATGGTGCAATCATTACAGGAGTGATAGAAAGTCTATCAAGGGTGTTGGTCAAGTTAATTGCATTATCAATCGCTACAATGACAAAAGCAGTATTGACTATAATAAAACACGTTAATCGCATTTTATATGCCAGTTGTTTTTTATTTGATATGGGCAAATAAAAAAAATTTAAAGGATTTAGGCTTCCTTTGTTCTACGGATTTTAGGATATTTATTCACTTGTATGATTTCTGAAAATGGGGTGCAAGGCTGATAAGATGATAGTCTGTGGCAAAGAAAAAAATATTTGAATGAAGATGAGAAGTCTATTTTTATTTAAAAAGGCTTTGGGGGTATTGAGTTTTCTAACATTTTCAAAAAACAGACAAAAGTAATTGTTAAGCTTTGTTGTAGGGACAAAGACGGATATAACTTTTTTAGCATATTGTTTTATAATGAGAATTTGTCATTTTCATATTGAGTGAGAATCTTAGGAATTGTAAAATTCTCTCGTTTTAAATTTATTCATGGTGAAAAAATCAAAATCAGCTTCTTGTGCACTACAAGTGAGAGGCTTGTGTGAATAGAGGCTCTTAAAAAAAAGAAGTAAAAAGCTTATTTGAGGAATCTTGAGAGCTAAAAGCCTGTTGCAATATTTTGAATTGGTAAAGAGTATGATGGTTTTAGTATATTTATGAATTTTTTATTGCGCAATGATGGGGGTAGGGATTTGTTTTGTGATTTGTTGAGGTTTTATCGGACATAAAGAGTGCTGTGGGTGTTTATTAACCAGAGAGAAGCGTTGATAACGGTTTATATTTTTTGTGAAACTTTTTTGATATTGAGGATCTTCGGTAAAAAGATGCTATTTTTTTAATATAAAAATTGAGTGATACAATAGTGATAGCAGAAATTTGTAGGTTATATCATTTTATTTAATACGCTATAAGATTAATTATATTCTCTTTATTTTTTTTATTTTATGATATAGAGAAATCTATAATTTGTGCATAAAGAGATTTTCTTTTGTTGCAGAATTTTATCTTGAAATTGTCTTACTCTTTCCTTTTTCAAGCCGTTCTTTTGCTTTCTTTTTTTGTACAATACATTTGCAAATTATTTGCAGCTAGAATTTGAGAATGTTTGAGTGAAGAGAAAGAAAATGCAATTTTTGAAAATCTTGTTAAGTACAGCGTGTGCTGTATTTTTTGTAATTGATATAAGTTGGACTCATAGTGTCTTAAATGTTGCGGAATCAGGAGAAGCTTCAGTAATTGTTGCTTCTAAGATTTCTGATCGTCCTTATGAGTTTCTTATTCAGAAACTTGCGAATAAATATAATGTTCCCGTTAATTTAGCACATGCTGTTGTAAAAGTTGAAAGTAATTATAAGGCAGGTATAAAGGGGGCTGCTGGCGAAATAGGTTTGATGCAAATTAAACCCTCTACGGCACGAGGGTTGGGCTTTAGTGGTTCTGTACAGGATTTGTACGATCCTGCGACCAACCTTGAATATGGTATGCGTTATTTGGCACGGGCGTATAAACTCAGTGGTGGAAGTACGTGTGGTACAATCCTTAAATATAACGCAGGTCATGCTGCAAAAAAAATGAATTCCATTTCGGCGAAATATTGCGCAAAAGTGAAAACTTATCTGGCTTCATTAAAATAAAAACATCTTTTTAGACAGGTTTGTTGTAAAATATTTTAAGATCCTATTTTCACGGAGCTGAAAATGTTTTATAAATTAATGCGTCAGTCGGCTGGGCAGCCGCGCTTGTCTAATGCTAAAATGCGGCAGGTGAGGAAAGTCCGGGCTCCATGGAAAGACGGTGCCGGGTAACACCCGGCGGGGGTGACCCTAGGGAAAGTGCCACAGAAAGTAAACCGCCTATTTTTATAGGTAAGGGTGAAAGGGTGGAGTAAGAGCCCACCGCGCATTCAGTAATGAATGTGGCAAGGTAAACCCCACCGGGAGCAAGACCAAATAGAAATGACGTGCAAAATTTAATTTGCAGCCGATTTCCGGGCGAGTCATTCGGGTAGGTTGCACGAGGCGGATGGTAACATCCGTCCCAGATGAATGGTTGCCATGTAAAGTGTAAGCTTTACTCTACAGAACCCGGCTTATAGGCCGACTGATATTTCATGATGATACGCGATATTTTATAAGATCGATTATATGATCTTTTATGGAGTCTATGTGTTTGAAATGGACACTTGAGAAAAGAGTATTTTAAAAAATTATAACATTTCTTTAAGTATAATGCGTTAGGATCTGTCTTGGGATAACTTTAGTTTTTTCGTTCATTGTGATTAATATGAAAGTTGAAGGCTAGGTTACTCTAAAATCAGTTGCTATGAGAGAGCTGTTGATTTGAGACAGCATAACTTCAAGACGGATTATTTTGATAAAGCAGGATCAAAGAGCTGAACGCCATATTCCAGTGTTGTTGCAGCCAGTTTTGGCTGGGCTTATGCCATTGGTTGGAGCAAAAGTGATTGATGGCACCTTTGGTGCTGGTGGTTACACGTGCGCTTTGTTAAAGGCAGGGGCGGAGGTGATCGCTCTTGATCGTGATCCTCATGCTATTAGTGCGGGACAATCGCTTGTTGAAGAATTTTTTCCACGACTTCGTTTGGTGCAAATGGAATTTTCACAGTTGGATCGCGTTGTTGAAGAGAAGGTAGACGCTGTTATTTTGGATATTGGTGTCTCTTCAATGCAGCTTGATGAAGCTGAAAGGGGATTTTCTTTTCAAAAAGATGGTCCATTAGATATGCGAATGGCTCAGACTGGTTTTACTGCTGGCGATGTTGTAAATCACTTAAAAGCAAGGGATTTGGCACGTATCTTTAAGATATTAGGAGAAGAGCGTTATGCGGGGCGAATTGCACGGATGATTGAAAAGCGTCGTGTTGTTCAGCCTTTTTTGCGTACAGGTGATTTGGCGTATGCTATCGAAGCGTTGATAGGACGTAAGTCGGGAGATCGCATTCATCCTGCAACACGTGTATTTCAGGCTCTTCGCATTTATGTTAATGATGAAATTGGTGAACTTGCACGTGGCTTATTTGCTGCTGAACGCATTTTGAAACCGGGTGGTCGTTTGGGTGTTGTCAGTTTTCATTCTCTTGAAGATCGTATGGTCAAAAGATTTTTTTCTTTTCGTTCAGGAGAGTGTATGAGATCACGCTATCTTCCTGAAATAAAAACGGCTCCAGCAACATTTTTCCCTTTGTTTAAGGGGGGGATAACTGCAAGTGAAGAGGAGTTACAGCAAAATCCTCGTTCACGTTCTGCGCGGTTGCGTATTGGTGTACGAACTGAAGCAGAGGCTCTTGCAGCAGATATGAAATTATTTGGTTTAGCAGAGATTGCCAGTTTTGAAGGCGGCAAGAAATGACAGTTTTTCGTACATTTGATATGATCTTAGTGATGATTATGATTTGTATGGCAGGTCTTACTTATAAAGTAAAATATGATGTTCAAAAACGAATGAACGAAGTTCGTCATCTTGAGCATGAAATTGCTGCAGCAAAAAATACGGTAAGTTTGCTTCGTGCTGAGTGGGCTGTGATGATAAGGCCTTCACGCATGCAAAAACTTGCAAAACGTTATCAAAAAGAACTTGAGTTAGAGGTTATACAGCCGCGTCAAATCGTGGCGTTTAAAGATATTCCGGTACGGATACATGATCAAATTGAAGAAGTGATTAAACAAAATATCTTGGAAGATAATCAGGATATTTTGACAAATAATCGGGCTTCTCAGATAAATGGTGTTGTCCAAAAAGGCGCGCAGTAATGAAATCGACTTTTTTATTCTCACAGAAGAAAAAGCGCTTAAAGAATTCGTTGAATAATCATAATGTTTCTGTTCGTCGTCCCTATTCTAGTCGTCCACGTTTGCTTTTTTCGTTGTTCTGCTTTTTAATTTTATATGGCATCATGGGGGCTTGCCTTATTTCTTATGGGTTGGAAGGTGGACAGATTGAAGAAGCAAAGGGGCCAGGAGTTCTTCAATTGATGGCACGGCCTGATATTGTTGATCGTAATGGTCGTTTATTGGCAACAGATATTAAAACGTATTCACTTTTTGCTGAGCCACGACGTATTATTGATGTGGATGAAACAATTGAATTGCTCTCAACAGTTTTGCCTGATCTTAATTGGCAGGAAACCTATAAGCGTTTAAAAAGAAAATCTGGTTTTTCTTGGATACAGCGTGGGTTAACACCAATGCAGAAGACGCAAATTATGGCTCTTGGTATACCAGGAATTGGTTTTCGGACTGAAATTCGTCGTTTTTATCCTGATGGACCTGTAACTTCCCATATTCTCGGTATGGTGAATGTTGATAATCAGGGCATTGCAGGTATGGAAAAATATATTGATGATGCGGGGTTGAGTGCTTTGCGTGCCGCTGGTCTTGCCATGGAAGAATCATTAAAACAAGTTCAGCTTTCGATTGATGTGCGTGTTCAGGCAATTGTTCATGATGAACTTATTCAGGCTATGAAACGTTATAGGGCAATTGCTGCAGGAGCTGTTATTTTAAATATACATACAGGGGAAGTTTTGGCTTTGGCATCACTACCAGATTTTGATCCTGGAAATCCTATTGAAGCTTTAAAAAGTGATCGTCTCAATAGGATAACGGCAGGAGCTTTTGAAATGGGATCAATCATTAAAAGTTTTACGACCGCCATGGCTCTTGATTCCGATATTTTTCATTTAAACAGTATTATTGATGCTTCAAAGCCAATAAAAGCAAGTAGTGGGTATACTATTCATGATTTTCACGGAAAAAATCGTCCCTTAACGTTATGGGAGGTTTTTATTTATTCTTCCAATATTGGTTCTGCTAAAGAGGCATTGGCGATAGGGATTGATAAACATCGTGGTTTTTTGCAAAAACTTGGGTTACTGGATCGTCTCACAACAGAGTTGCCTGAAGTTGCCCATCCTATTGTGCCACATCATTGGAAGGATATCCATTCTATGACGATTTCTTTTGGGCATGGTATGGCAACAACACCCTTGCAAACAGCTGTCGGGGCTGCTGCTTTAATGAATGGTGGTCGGTTAATTGCTCCGACATTTTTAAAACGTACAAAAGAACAAACTTTGCACCATGCAAAACGGGTTTTGCAGGCTAAAACAAGTCAAAATATGCGTTACCTTTATAAATTAAATAGTGATATTGGTTCTGGACGTAATGCAAAAGTGGAAGGTTATCGGGTTGGTGGTAAGACAGGAACAGCTGAAAAAGTTGAAAATGGAAAATATTCTAAAACAAAAAATTTCAATAGTTTTCTTGCTGCTTTTCCTATTGATGATCCTGTTTACGTTGTTTTAACAATTATTGATGAACCAAAGCCTGAAGAAGGACAGCGTTCAGCAACAGCGGGGATGAATGCTGGACCAATGCTTGCTAATATTGTTCGTCGCACAGCTAGTTTTCTTGGTGTAAAACCCGATTTTAAAAAAGAATATGAGCCTCTTTTAACTAAAAAGAGCAATTCAAGTTTCGTTAAACAACGGTAAAATGAATAAAAGGTGTATCGTTATGTTGTTTGGAACAGTTTTTACAGAATGTCTTGAAGATCAGAATCTTTCTTCAATGGAAATAACAGGAATCAGTGCAGATTCTCGACAAGTCTTGCCAGGCTATGTTTTTGTCGTTGTTCAAGGAAAAAAAAGTGATGGAAGACACTATATAGATGATGCGATAAAGCGTGGCGCACGAGCAATTGTTACAGATTGTTATGCTGTTCTTGAGGATTTACCTGTTCCCATTTTACGTGTTTCTAATGTTCGTCATAGTTTAGCGTTGGCAGCTGCACGTTTTTACGGTTCTCAGCCTGAAACGGTCGTTGCTGTGACTGGTACAAGTGGTAAAACATCTGTTGTCTCTTTTATTCGGCAAATTTGGACTCATGTTGGATTTTGTGCTGCGAGTATAGGAACGGTTGGTGTTGTTTCTCCTAAACGGAATGTTTATGGTTCTCTCACAACACCTGATCCGGTTGCCTTGCACCGTCTTCTTTGTGAAATTTCTCATGAAGGTGTGACTCATGCAGCTCTTGAAGCTTCTTCGCATGGGCTTGATCAAGGACGACTTGATGGAGTTCGTTTAACGGCTGGTGCCTTTACCAATTTAGGGCGAGATCACATGGATTATCACACGGGGGTAGAGGATTATTTGCGAGCTAAAATGAAGTTGTTTGATACACTTTTGCCTGTATCTGCTCCTGCTTTGATTTTTGCTGATGATGTCTATTCACAAAAGGTTATTGATGTTGTTACACAAGCGCGCCGCCGTGTCTTGACAATTGGCCGTAAGGGGAAATTTATCACGATTAATCGTGTTGAACATCAACGCTCAAAACAGTGTATTGAGTGTCGTGTGGAAAATAATATTTATACATTTGATTTGCCTTTGGCTGGAGATTTTCAGGTAGCCAATGCGCTTATGGCAGCGGGGTTAGCGATTGCAACGGGTGTTTCACCTCGTAAGGTTTTTTCTGCGCTTGAAACTTTGCAGGGGGCACCTGGGCGGTTAGAATTTGTCGGAAAGACAGAAAATAATGCGCCTGTTTATATTGATTATGCCCATAAACCAGAAGCTTTGGAGCAGGTTTTGCTTTCTGTTCGTCCCTTTACGCAAGGGCGTTTGATCGTTGTTTTTGGTTGTGGAGGAGATCGTGATCAAGGAAAAAGACCTTTGATGGGAAAAATTGCGGCGGATAAAGCGGATATTGTTATTGTAACGGATGATAATCCTCGCACAGAAATGCCAGAAAAAATACGCAAGGATATTTTACAGGCAGTGCCAACAGCAATAGAGATAGCAGATCGTGGTGAGGCTATTTCTTACGCGGTGGAGCTTTTGAAAGTTGGTGATACATTAATCATTGCTGGAAAAGGTCATGAGGATGGCCAAATTATAGGGCAGACAACTTATCCTTTTTCAGATCGTCTGAAAGCGATAGAAGCTCTAGAGAACCGAAAGAAATGACAGCTTTATGGGATAAGAAAGCACTTGTTGCTGCAATTAATGGTGTTGTAATAGGAAGCATGCCAGAAACTTTTTCTGGGGTTTCCATTGATAGCCGTACTCTTGCGGAAGGTGATATTTTTTTCTGCATTAAGGGGCATCATCTTGATGGTCATGATTTTGCTGCGCAAGCTTATGAACGAGGTGCAGGGGTTCTTATCGTTGCGGAACACCGTTTAAGGGATATGAAAAAGATATCGGCTCCACTTATTGTTGTTCCTGATGTTTTGCAAGCCTTGGAAAAACTTGCACAAGCTGCACGCAAACGTTCAAGAGCTAAGATTATTGCGATAACAGGATCGGTGGGAAAAACAACGACAAAAGAAGCTTTGAAACAAGCACTTGCAACGACTGGGAACGTTCATGCGAATCTCGCTTCTTTAAATAATTGCTGGGGGGTTCCACTCACTTTAGCGCGGATGCCTATGGAGAGTGATTATGGTATCTTTGAAATTGGCATGAATCATAGAGATGAAATTCGCCCTCTGGTCAAACTGGTTTGTCCGCATGTTGCTCTCATTACGCATATTTGTGCAGGACATATGGGTTTTTTCAAAAATCTTGAAGAAATAGCAAAGGCAAAAGCTGAAATTTTTGAAGGATTAGATGAGAAAGGCATTGCCGTTTTAAATGCGGATAGTGATTTTTTTTCTTATCTCATTCAAAAAGCAAGGAAATGCGGTGTAAAGAATATCTTAAGCTTTGGTGAGAGCAAAAATGCTGATTATCAAGCGCGAGATATACGTCTTCTAACTGATCGTTCTTCTATGATTGTACGTATTAGGGAGCGGGATAGGGAGGTTCAAATTGGTGCTCCCGGACGCCATATTGTGCAAAATAGTTTAGGGGTTATTGCTGCTTGTGATGCTATGGGAGTTGAGTTAGAGCCTGTTCTTCTTTCTTTTCGCCATTTTTCTTCTCAAAAGGGGCGAGGTGTTCGTTATCGACTGTCTTTATCAAATGGGGGTGAATTTTATCTCATTGATGAAAGCTATAATGCAAATCCTGCTTCTATGCGTGCTGCGCTTGAGCTTCTTGCTACAGGACCAGTCGGGGAAGAGGGGCGGCGAATTGCTATTTTAGGAGATATGCTAGAGTTAGGGGAGTATAGTGAAAAGCTTCATCGTGATTTAATAAAGCCAATACGTCTTTCCGGTGCTAATCCGGTTTTTCTATTTGGTGAGGCGATGAAATCTTTAGTCAGTGATTTGTCTGCTGGTGTTAAGGTTCATTATGCTGAAAATATTGAGAAAATTTTATCTCTCCTTTTAGCAGAAATTTCTTCTGGGGATCTGCTTATGGTTAAATCATCCAATAGCCTTTGTTCATCAAATATTGTGACTGCATTGCTTGACCGCTATAAAGCGGTTTCTTCATAGTTTTAAGAGGTTTTTTGTACCATGATGCTGTTTTTTTCTTCGTTTAGTGATTGGCTTCCAGGTGTGAATGTATTTCGTTATATTACTTTTCGCACGATAGCGGCTATGCTTACTTCGGGGCTCATCGTCTTTTTGTTTGGACCTAGCATCATTGCTTCTCTTAAATTGCGGCAGGGTAAGGGGCAACCGATTCGTGCGGATGGTCCTCAAACACATTTTAAAAAGGCTGGAACACCTACAATGGGTGGATTGATGATTTTAACCGGCATTGTGGTATCGGCATTTTTGTGGTGTAATTTATCGAATATTTATTTTTGGGTATCGCTATTGGTTATGCTTTCTTTTGGGGTAATTGGATTTTATGACGATTATCTTAAGGTCACAAAACAAACAGACAAAGGATTTTCTGGGAAAGCACGGTTAAGTTTGGAGTTTTGTGTTGCCGCAATTGCTGCTTTTGTCATCCTACAAATTGGCTCATCTGGATTCGCTTTGCCTTTTTTAAAAGATTATCTTATCAATTTGGGCTGGTTTTTTATTCCTTTTTCTGCTTTTGTTATTGTCGCGACGGGTAATGCGGTTAATTTGACGGATGGACTTGATGGCCTTGCTATTGTTCCTGTGATGGTTGCAGCCTTATCTTTTGCTCTGATTGCTTATCTTTCTGGTAATATGAATTTTGCTGATTATCTCCAAATCCATTATGTATCGGGAGCAGGTGAATTGGCTGTTTTATTGGGAGCTGTTGTTGGGGCAGGGCTTGGTTTTTTATGGTTTAATGCACCACCTGCAGCTATTTTTATGGGAGATACTGGTTCGTTGGCTCTTGGAGGATTATTGGGGACTGTTGCGGTCGCTACGAAGCACGAAATTGTTTTGGCTCTTATTGGTGGGCTTTTTGTTGTGGAAGCTTTTTCGGTCGTTATTCAGGTTGGTTATTTCAAATTAACAAGAAAACGAGTGTTTCTTATGGCACCGATACATCATCATTTTGAGAAAAAAGGCTGGACTGAAAGCCAAGTCGTGATACGCTTTTGGATTATTTCAATTGTTCTTGCTCTTATTGGTCTTTCAACACTTAAATTGCGGTGAGATTTTGATTTCTGTTGTGTGTTATAAAGGACAAAAAGTTGCTTTATTTGGATTAGGAAAGTCTGGACTAGCAACGGCACAAGCATTGATGCGTGGCGGTGCAGAAGTGGTGGCGTGGGATGATAGTCCTTCAAGCGTGCAAATGGCTTTTCGGCACAATATTCCAACGCGAGATCTCCGTTACGAAGATTGGTCAGAATTTGTTGCATTGATTGTAGCTCCTGGAGTTCCTTTAAATTATCCTCAACCTCATTGGGTTGTTGAAAAAGCACGAAAAAAAAATATAGAAATTATCGGTGATATTGAATTATTTGTTCGTGCGCGCCATCATTTTTTACAGCATTATGGTTTTTGTGACCAAGATGTTCCTTTCATTGCGATTACGGGGACGAATGGGAAGTCAACCACAACGGCTTTACTTGCGCATTTGTTGGAAAAAATGGGTTATGATGTGCAGATGGGGGGAAATATCGGAAAGGCAATATTGACGCTTAAGCCATTTGTTAAAAAACGTATCTATGTGATTGAATGTTCATCATTTCAAATTGATCTTACACCCTCTCTTCAGCCGACCATTGGACTTTTATTGAATTTAACACCTGATCATATTGATCGACATGGGAGTTTTGCCTGTTATGTGCAAACCAAAAGGCATCTGATTGCTCAGGCTTCACAGGCTTTTATTTCAGTTGATGATGCAGCTTGTAGGGTTTTATATCAACAGTTGCTTCATGAGGGAAAAAAAATTTGGGCAATTTCCAAGGATCATTTTGTTGAAAATGGTTTTTATGCAGATGGGACTAAGCTCTTTTCTGTTTATCAAGGACAGCGTCATATGCTTGCAGATCTGACGTCTATGACTGCTTTGCGCGGACGTCATAATGCGCAAAATGCCCTTATGGCATTAGCAACGTTGCAGGCTTTAAAAATAACCGATCCTTCTATGAACAAGCATTTAGCAAGTTATAAAGGGCTGGATCATCGTATGCAGCAGGTGCGTAAAATGGGGGCGGTTTTGTTTATCAATGACAGCAAGGCGACTAATGCAGATGCAACAGCTCCTGCGCTTTCCACCTTTAATGATATTTTTTGGATTGTTGGGGGACAGGCAAAAAAGGGAGGAATAGAGTCTCTTAGAAAATTTTTTCCTAAAATTCGTAAAGCCTATTTGATTGGGAGCGCGGCGGAAGAATTTGCTCGCACTATTGGATCTGCTTTTCCCTTTTCTATGAGCTTAACTTTGAAAAATGCGGTGCGTGAAGCAGCTGTTGATGCAATGGGTTGTAAGGAAAAAGAGGTGACGGTTCTTTTGTCACCTGCTTGTGCAAGTTATGACCAATTTAAAAATTATGAAATGCGAGGCGAAGAATTTGTCTCTTTTGTGATGCAGTTACAATAAAAAAATCATCAGTTATAAAAAAATATTTTGCGTTAAGACTCCAGAATCTTTTTTTGTGTAATTTAGTTTTTAAAGTGTTTGTTAAATAGGCTGGGGAACCATATCACTTTAAGATAATTTATAAAATGGATAAGGTGGATACCATGGTTACGCGTGCAGATAGAGATCCAATTGCTAATTGGTGGTGGACGATTGATCGCTCTATCTTTGCAGCTTGTTTAATTTTAATGGGAATTGGCATTATGCTGTCTTTTGCTGCCAGCCCTATTATTGCAAAAAAAATCGGAATTGCTGATAGTTTTTATTTTGTTCGGTGGCATATCATTTTTAGCATTTCAGCATTTTTTACGATGGTTACCATTTCCTTTTTTTCGCTTTCTAATATTCGTCGTTTATGTGCTCTTTTGCTCATTGTAACGCTTGCTCTTATGGTTGCAACCTTATTTTGGGGTCCAGAATTAAAGGGAGCACGGAGGTGGATTCTACTATTTGGTTTTTCTGTACAGGCTTCAGAGTTTATGAAGCCAGCTTTTGTGGTTATGTCTGCTTGGCTTTTTTCAGAACAGATACGCAGGAGGGGAATTCTGGGTTATACGTTAGCGATTCTACTTTATGCCATTTGTTGTGTGCTTCTGGTTTTGCAGCCTGATATTGGACAAACAGTTTTAATAAGTGCAACATGGGGGGGGCTGTTTTTTATTGCTGGTGTACCTCTTACCATTATTTTTCTCTTTCTCATTTTAGGCGTTGTAGGAATTATTTTAGCTTATCTTTTTCTGCATCATGTACGCGAGCGTATCAATGGTTTTTTGACAGGTGAAGGGGATACGTTTCAAGTGGATGTAGGACGTGAGGCTATTTTGAATGGTGGTTGGTTTGGGCAAGGTCCTGGGGAGGGAACAGTAAAACGTATCATTCCTGATAGCCATACAGATTTTGTATTTTCCGTTGCTGCTGAAGAGTATGGTATTATTCTTTGTTTATTAATTATGATGCTTTTTGGCTTTATCGTTATGCGTTCATTGTATATAGCCATGAATACACGTGATTCCTTTATACGTCTTGGTATTACTGGCATAGCAATGATGATTGGCTTTCAATCAGCTATTAATATGGCCGTTAATCTTCACTTAATTCCTCCAAAAGGCATGACATTGCCTTTTATTTCTTATGGTGGTTCTTCGATGGTGGCGATTGCGTTTTCAATGGGCATTTTGCTCAGTTTAACACGTCGTTGGCCAGAAGCACGCCTTTCAGCTTTTTCTTCCTCTTCTATCTTGGATACCCCTTATGAATGATAAAAAAGTTATTGTTTTGGTGGCTGGTGGTACAGGTGGACATCTTTTTCCTGCTGAAGCCCTTTCTGTTGAATTAAGGCAGCGTGGATATGATGTTCATTTAATAACAGATGAAAGAGCACGACCTTTTGTTCGCTGCTTTGATGAAGAGCATATTCATATCGTTTCATCGGCAACATTTACACGACGCCATCCTTTTGCTCTGATAAAGACGTTTTGGTCTTTGCTAAGGGGGATGGGGCAATCGTTGGCGTTGTTTTATAAATTACGTCCTGTTCTTGTTGGAGGATTTGGAGGGTATCCGAGCTTTCCTCCTCTTTTTATTGCGGCCTTAACGAGGCGTGTAACATTTATTCATGAACAAAATGCTGTTATGGGGCGTGCCAATCGGGTGTTGGCAATTTTTGTGCGTGCAATCGCTGGTGGTTTGTTGTCGCCAAATGGCGCTTATGCTCATAAAATACTTTTGACGGGGAATCCTGTTCGTGAGGCTGTGTTGAAGGCGGCCAAAATTCCTTATCATCCCTCAACTGGTGAAGAGCCATTTCATTTTTTGATTTTTGGAGGTAGCCAAGGGGCTTCTGCTTTTTCACATATTGTTCCAGAAGCTATTGCTTTATTCGATGATAAGAACCGTAAACGTTTACGAATTGTGCAGCAAGTTCGAGGTGAAGCAGAAGGGTTGATCAAAATCTATCGTGATATGGGCGTACAAGCAGAGGTAGCTCCTTTTTTTGATGATATGGCTGAACGTATGGCACATGCCCATTTTATTTTGTCGCGCGCTGGGGCTTCATCTGTTTGTGAGATAGCGGTGATTGGTAGACCTGCTTTGCTTGTTCCCTATCCCCATGCTTTAGATCATGATCAGGCTGCCAATGCAGCTCTGCTTGCTCGTGTAGGTGGTGCGCAAATTGTATCAGAAAAAGATTTAAATGCACAAAAGCTTTTTTCTCTTTTAATGCACGCTTGTTGTGCGCCCCATTTATTAGAAAAACAAGCGCTTTCTGCAAAAAAAGTTGGGCAACCTCATGCAACCCGTTGTCTTGCTGATATGGCTGAATCCTTAATTTCAGGGCGATTGTTGTCAGATATAAAAGAGGAGCTTTTTAATGAAAATGCCACTTGATATAGGCGTTATCCATTTTATCGGAATCGGGGGGATCGGTATGAGTGGAATTGCGGAGGTTTTTTATAATCTTGGCTATAAAGTTCAAGGGTCAGATCAAGTTGAGAGTGCGAATGTTGAACGTTTGCGGAGAAAAGGAATTAACGTTCATATAGGTCATTGTGCTGAAAATTTAGGGAATGCAGAGGTTGTTGTTTTTTCTACTGCCGTTAAAAAAACAAATCCTGAGTATATTGCTGCAAAGGAAAGACATTTACCGCTTGTCAGACGTGCAGAAATGCTAGCGGAGCTGATGCGGTTTCGGCGTGCAATTGCGGTGGGTGGTACACATGGTAAAACAACGACCACATCAATGGTCGCAGCTCTCCTTGATGCTGGTCATTTTGATCCAGTGGTGATTAATGGCGGTATTATTAATGCTTATGGTACGAATTCTCGTACAGGAGATGGCGATTGGATGATTGTTGAAGCTGATGAAAGTGATGGTACATTTTTAAAGCTGCCTGCTGATATTGCTGTTATTACTAATATTGACGCTGAGCATTTAGATCATTATGGAAGTTTTGATGCTGTGCGTGAGGCTTTTCGGCAATTCGTAGAAAATGTTCCTTTTTATGGTTTTGCTGTTTTGTGCCTTGATCATCCAGAGGTTCAGTCATTGGCGGGCCGTATTGATGATCGTTGGGTGATCACTTATGGTGCAAATCCACAAGCGGATGTTCGTTTTCTTAATCTTTCGATGGATGGTCAAAAAACGCATTTTGATGTTCTTGTTCGCTCACGCAAAACAGGAAGAAAAATTGAGTTGAAAAATTTGCTTTTGCCCATGGCAGGACAGCATAATGTTGCTAATGCAACGGCGGCGATTGCTATTGCGCATGAACTAGGCATTTCAAATGAAGCTATAAAAAGGGGCTTAGCAGAATTTGGCGGAGTAAAACGGCGTTTTACGCGAACAGGAAGTTGGCGGGGTATTGAAATATTTGATGATTATGGACATCATCCTGTTGAAATAAAGGCTGTTTTGCGTGCAGCACGTGAGAGTGCAAAAGGGCGTGTTATTGCGATTGCACAACCCCATCGGTATTCACGTTTGTATCATTTATTTGATGATTTTTCTGCTTGTTTTAATGATGCAGATACAGTGTTGATTACGCCCGTTTATGCGGCTGGTGAAGAGCCTATTGTAGGATTTGGTTCTCAAGAATTGGTAGAGCATATTAAAATGGCGGGTCATCGTGATGTGCGCTTGATACATAGTCTGGAAGATGTTGTGTCTTTTGTCTCAAAATTTGCTCAGGCAGAGGATTATGTTGTTTTTCTTGGTGCTGGCAATATCACACAATGGGCTTGTGCGTTGCCTCATCAATTAGCGGTATTGGATGGTCATGGTAAATTTTCAGCACATTGATGGTGAGGCGCTATTGGCGCAATTGCAACCGCTGTTGGGTGGCGTGAGAGGCAAACTTACACCTAATGTTGAAATGCGTAAGGTAACGTGGTTTCGCACGGGTGGGTTGGCAGAGCTTTTTTATCAGCCTGTTGATGAACAAGATTTGGCTTTCTTTCTTCAAAATTTGCCTGAATTTGTTCCTGTAACAATTGTCGGTATCGGTTCTAATCTTCTGGTGCGTGATGGGGGCGTTCCTGGTGTTGTGATTCGTCTTTCGCCAAAAAACTTTGGGCAAGTGCAGCAAGTTTCTCCAAAAGGCTTTTTAGTTGGTGCTGGTACGGCGGATAAACATTTAGCTGTTGCCGCTTTAAAGGCAGGAATTGCAGGTTTTCATTTTTATCATGGTATTCCTGGTGCTCTTGGAGGAGCTCTCAAAATGAACGCGGGTGCGAATGGTATTGAAACCGCAGCGCGTGTTGTTGAGGTCTATGCGCTGGATCGTAAAGGGCAACGTCATATCTTGAGTTTGAAAGATATGCATTATTCCTATCGCCATTGTGATATTCCTAAAGATTTTATTTTTACAGCTGCTTTATTGGAAGGAAAACTTGGTAATAAAGATGATATTCGTGCTGCTATGGATGAAGTTTCCCTCCACAGAGAAACAGTACAACCCATTCGTGAAAAGACAGGAGGATCAACGTTCAAAAATCCTGAGAATGGATCTGCGTGGCGCGTGATTGATGAAGCAGGGTGTCGTGGTTTACGGATTGGTGGCGCTCAAATGAGTGAAATGCACTGTAACTTTATGATTAATACAGGGCAAGCAACAGGATATGATCTTGAAGCATTGGGAGAAACAGTGCGTGCGCGTGTTTTTGCAAATTCAGCCCACCTTTTACAGTGGGAAATAGAGCGTATCGGTCAATTTGAGCGTGGTCGAAGTGTTTCTCCTTTTGATCCATTTCATTGATTTATTGTTCACTAAAAAAGTGCAAATAAAAAATTGAGTCATTTCAAAGAGATAATAAAAAATTTCTATTAAGAATCAATAAATTAACAAAGAATCTCTTGCATCAGGCTTTTGAGTCTGATTCATTATGCAAAATGCTAGGTTATTGATTCGCAAGGATAAACCTTGTTTTTTCTGTATGTGGTGCTGATGTATTTTATATAGACTACATATAGTATGCGAAAGAGGGTGATTTATTATGAGAGATAAACATATAGCTGTGTTAATGGGAGGTTTTTCTTCTGAACGGTCTGTAAGTTTATCTTCAGGGGCGGCTTGTGCTGATGTTCTAGAGCTGCAGGGGTATCGCGTGAGCCGCGTGGATGTTGACGCTCATATTGCTTCTGTTCTTGAACAGTTGCAGCCTGATATTGCCTTCAATGCATTGCATGGTCCATTTGGTGAAGATGGCCGGATCCAGGGGATTCTTGAATATTTAAAAATTCCTTACACCCATTCTGGTGTGATGGCATCCGCTTTGGCAATGGATAAGGGACGTGCAAAAATTATCGTTGCAAATGTTGGGGTTTGTGTTGCTCCTTCTCGTATCATGAGCCGCTTTGCTTTGGGACAAACGCATCCCATGGAGCCTCCTTATGTAATTAAACCTGTGTGTGAAGGATCAAGTTTTGGTGTTGTCATTGTCCAGGAAAATGAAGCAGCACCGCCGCATAATATTGGGGGAGCTGAGTGGGGGTATGCCGATGAGGTGATGATTGAAAAATATATTCCTGGTCGTGAATTGACTTGTGCTGTTTTGGGGAATGAAGTGCTGGATGTGTGTGAAATTCTTCCCAATAAACACTTTCCATTCTACGATTATGACTCGAAATATAAAACGGGTGGTTCTCTTCACATTTGTCCTGCACAACTTTCACTAAATATTTACCAAAGTGTGCAAAGAATGTCTTTAGCAGCCCATCAGGCGATAGGGTGTCGAGGTGTTAGCCGTTCTGATTTTCGTTTTGATGAGAAAACGGGAGAATTGGTTTGGCTTGAAATTAATACGCAACCCGGTATGACATCGACGTCTCTTCTTCCTGATATTGCAAAAGCGAGCGGCCGTACTTACGGCGATATTGTTCAATGGATGGTGGAGGACGCATCATGTATGCGTTGAATGTTAATAAAACAAATGTTCCGATGGAGGTGCTTTCAGTGCCGGCTTTGCCACGTCTTTATCGTCGTTTCCTCCGGTTTATGTTTGAGTTTGTTTTTGTCAATATTCATATTCCACGCCATTTCGGTTCTTTTGCGGTGGTATGGTTTTTCTTTGTTACGGCTTTTTATGGACTTTCATCAAGTGGTCAGATGGCTGTGATCGTAAACACGATCATATTAGATAGTAGTTTTGTGGTCACTCATGTCGATATAAGCGGCAATAAGCGCTTGACAAAGCAGGATATTTTTAAAATTTTAAAACTTGATGTTGCACCTTCTATATTCACTTTTGATGTTGAAAGAGCACGTTCTCTTTTGGAAAAACAGGCTTGGGTGCAATCGGCTAATGTTCAGAAAATTTATCCTAATAGAATGCGCATTTCCATCGTGGAGCGTGAACCCTATGCTATTTGGCAACATGATAGCATAGTGGATATTGTTGATAATACAGGTCGTGTCATTGTGCCCTTTAAAGGGGAAATTGTTCGGGATTTACCTCTTGTGGTTGGGCAGGGTGCGCAAAATGCTGCTAAAGTGTTTATTCAAGCGCTGTCGGTCTATCCGGAAGTATATGATCGTATTCGTGCTTTCGTGCGGGTAGGTGATCGACGTTGGGATCTTGTTTTGGATAATGGAATGCGCGTTATGTTGCCTGAAAATGGTGCCCTTGAAAAGCTTTCTTCTCTTGTTTCGTCCGGTATAATGCAAGATCTTTTATCTCGCGATATTCGCAGTGTTGATTTACGTCTTGCTGATAGAATTACTGTTTCTTTATCAGATGAAACGTTGGAGCGTTATCATGCTACTGTGGAAGAAGAAGAACGTATTTTAAAGACACGAAAGGCAGGAAACCCATGATGTTGCTTAGATCACATCATCTGGGAGGGCGTAAAACACGTTTTTTAACGGTTCTTGATGTCGGTTCAAGTAAGATTGTTTGTCTTATTGCTTGTTTGCGTCCTTTAAAGCATGCGCACTATTTACATGGTCGTACACATTCTACGGAAATTCTAGGCTTTGGAGTGCAGCGTTCACGCGGTATTAAATCCGGTGTTGTCATGGATATGTTTGCAGCAGAACAATCAATAAGATTGGCTGTTGATGCGGCAGAAAAAATGGCTGGTTTGGTGGTGGATTCAGTGATTGTGAATTTTTCCTCAAGTCGATTACAAAGTGCTTTGATTAATGGAAAAGTTCATTTGAATGGTCGTGAAGTCACCAAGCGTGATATGCGTATGGCCTTTTCAGATGTTTCGCGTAAAGCTTTTGATGCTGAACGTCATGTTATGCACTCAGTTCCAGTTTCTTATGTATTGGATGGAGATAAAGGAATTTCTGATCCTGTCGGAATGGCAGGGGAAACATTTGGTGTTGACGTGCATGTGGTAACAGCTGAAACAGCTTCTTTGCGTAATTTAGAAACTTGTGTTAATCGTGCACATTTGAGTGTTGAAGCAATGGTTGCTACTCCCTTTGCAAGTGGTCTTTCTGTCTTGATGAATGATGAGGCGCATTTAGGGGCTGCATGTATTGATTTTGGTGGTGGAACAACAACATTTTCAGTGTTTTTTGAGGGAAAATTTATTCATGCGGATGCTCTTGCTGTTGGGGGTCATCATGTCACTCTTGATGTTGCGCGCGGATTTTCTATGTCTCTAACAGAGGCGGAACGTTTAAAAGTTGTTTATGGTTCAGCACTTTTAACAAGTACCGATGAGCGGCAAATGATTAATGTAGCAGAAATTGGGAGTGAACAGCGTGAAACTCAATATCCTCGCGCGGTTCTTGGGCGTATCATTCGTGCGCGTGTTGAAGAAATTTTAGAAATGGTCCGTGATTGTTTAAATCGTTCTGGTTTTGGTCACATCATTGGTAAACGTGTTATTTTGACTGGGGGAGCAAGCCAGTTAACAGGATTGCCAGAAATGGCACGTACTATATTAGGAAGAAATGTTCGTATCGGGCGGCCTTTAGGTATTTCGAGGCTTCCTTCTCTTGCAAAAGGGGCGGCGTTTACATCTGCTGTTGGGTTGTTAATTTATCCGCAATTGGTGGGTTTTGAAGAAAAAACAATGCAGGCGGCAGGAAATCATTTGTCGATGGGCACGCGTGGGTATTTTCAGCGTGTTGGTCAGTGGTTGCGTGAGAGTTTTTAGTTAAGTCTAGTTGGATAAATTTCATCGCTTTGGCTTGCGGTGTCTTATGAGAAGGAAAAGAAAATGACGATTAATCTGCATCGGCCAGATATCGCGGAATTGAAGCCACGCATTACCGTTTTTGGTGTTGGAGGTGGTGGCGGGAATGCCGTGAATAATATGATAAATGCTGGTCTTCAGGGAGTTGACTTTGTTGTTGCAAATACGGATGCACAGGCTTTGGCTATGTCAAAGGCTGAACGTGTTATCCAACTTGGGGCAGCTGTGACAGAAGGTTTGGGTGCTGGTGCTTTACCGGAAGTTGGACAAGCGGCGGCAGAGGAATGTATTGATGAAATTATCGATCATCTTGCAGACTCTCATATGGTTTTCATTACTGCTGGTATGGGGGGAGGAACTGGAACAGGGGCTGCTCCCGTTGTTGCTCGCGCAGCGCGTGAAAAAGGTATTTTGACTGTTGGTGTTGTGACAAAGCCGTTTCAGTTTGAAGGCGCACGTCGTATGAAAACGGCAGAGGCTGGTATTGAAGAATTACAAAAGTCTGTCGATACATTGATTGTTATTCCCAATCAAAATCTTTTCCGTATTGCAAATGATAAGACAACGTTTGCTGATGCTTTTGCTATGGCTGACCAAGTGCTTTATTCTGGTGTTGCTTCCATTACGGATTTGATGATTAAAGAGGGTTTGATTAATCTTGATTTTGCTGATGTTCGCTCTGTTATGCACGAAATGGGTCGAGCTATGATGGGAACGGGTGAGGCATCTGGTGATGGGCGTGCTTTGGCTGCGGCTGAAGCTGCTATTGCAAACCCATTGTTGGATGATACCTCTATGCGTGGGGCGCGTGGTTTATTGATTTCTATTACGGGTGGTCGTGATATGACTCTTTTTGAGGTTGATGAAGCTGCTAATCGTATTCGTGAAGAAGTGGATGCTGATGCGAATGTGATCTTTGGCGCTATTGATGATGAGTCATTGGAAGGCGTTATTCGTGTTTCTGTGGTTGCCACCGGTATTGATCGTGAAGTTAGTGATGTGGTTCAGTCCTCTCATCCTCAGCTTCAAAGGCCTGTTTCTTCAATGCGCAAGAGCGATCCTGGAACGCCACACAGTTCTTTTCATGTTCAGTCATCGCCATTGCGTTCTGAGTCAATGGTAGAAGTGATCGAATCACTTGAAATAGAGAAGGGTAAATCAACCGGAGAACAGTTCCGTCCCAAAAGTCAAATTTTTGCACATCCTACAGAAGCAATGACGACACGAAGTGCGACGAATGCTGTTACGTATGGTTCAAATGCTGTTCAGGAACAGAGATCAAATGTGCCCCGTATGCAAGTAAGTCGTGGTTCTCAACAGGCTATGACTGCTCCCGTGAGTATGGAGGCAACAGCGCATGTTCTTGATGAGATGACAGGGGTTGTGAAGCAAAAAGAAAAGCCAGTGCAACCAAAACAAATGCAACAAATGCAAGCGCGCGCTCCAATGCGTATGCCTGAGTTAAAGGATTTTCCTCCTGTTGCTCATGGACAAAGTCAAAGGACATCTGTGACTGATCAAGGTCCTCGTAATCTTTGGCAGCGTTTGAAACAGAGCTTGACGCATCGTGAAGAAGCAGAGCCAGAAGCGAGGCTGGAGCCTGCTGTTAGATCGTCTCAGCAGCAAGAGTCTCATGTTTACAATAAAAATTCTCAGGCGCTTTCTCAAGATGCTTCTGTTTATGTTCCACGTCGTTCTGGTGAGCTGCACCCTCAGGTACCACAAGATCAGCGTACTTTTATAAGTGAAGAAGATCAGTTGGAAATACCAGCATTTTTACGTCGTCAAGCAAATTAATTGATGAAAAATGAGGCAAAGTAAGCAATTTTATTACCTCTTTTATGATCAGTCAAAAATTATACAGTAAAATATATTGCTGTTTTTTGGATAAAATACTTTTTTTAAAAAAACCGCTTATACTAAGCGGTTTTTTTATTATTTACTATGAATATTTTTTATGATTTTATAAATTTTGTTAAAAGATGTAAAAGCAATTCAATAAAATAATATGATGAACTTGGTGCCAAAATATCAGTCTACTCTTAAAAAAGCAGTAACATTTAAGGGGATTGGCGTTCACAGTGGCTGTTTGTCAGTGGTGAAGGTTTGTCCAGCGGATGTTGGGTGTGGTATTATTTTTAAGCGTTGTGGATTAGACGGAACAGAGAAAATATTTCAAGCCCATGCATCGCAAACAGGAGCAACTGAATTATCAACGGTACTTGGAGATGGAGATGTAAGGGTTGAAACAATTGAACATTTGATGGCAGCAATTGTTGCTTATAATTTGGATAATCTTGTTATTGAAATGTCACATAATGAGATTCCTATTTTGGATGGTTCAGCGTGGCTATATTGCCAAGCTTTTGAAGATGTTGGCATTGTACAGCAAAATGCGTTACGTTCTTATTTCATTATAAAAAAGCCGTTGCGGGTTGAAGAGGCTCATGGTGTTGCAGAGCTTTTGCCATTCGATGGACGTCGTTTTGATATAACGATCTCTTTTCCTTCTTCTGCTATTGGTAAGCAACATTTCAGTTTTGATCTTACCACACGAGGGTTTAGAGATGATTTGTCACGTGCGCGCACTTTTGGTTTTCTCAAAGACGTGGAAAAATTAAGGCTTTCTGGAAAGGCGAGAGGCGCTTCTTTGGAAAATTCTCTTGTTATCGACCTTAATGATAAAATTTTAAATCCCGATGGTCCTTATTGGGAGAATGAATGTGTTCGGCACAAGATGCTTGATGCGATTGGTGATACTGCTTTGCTTGGGGCGCCTTTTATTGGATTATTTCGTTCTTATTGTAGTGGACATAGAATTAATGCGCAATTGGTGAAGGCTGTTTTGGCAGACGAATCACATTACGAAAAAAGCTTTTTAGAGAAAGAGTAAAAAAATTGACAAGATTTTTTTATCGTTTATTTGATTTTTAAGGGGATGATTGACCTAAACTGCTAAATTGGTTATGTGGATTTTAAAGTGATATGGTATAAGACCTTTGATAACTTGTTTTTGCTACAAGGTGATATTCTGTGGAGGCCGGAAAAACTATGAAAAAATCTCATGTGTGCATTGGAAATATGACATATAGAAAATTTAACATTGTACGCAAGATATTGGGGGTGGTGCTTTTGGGAAGCACCTGTATGTTGGCGGGATGCCTCTTTAAAGAGAAAAATACCCTTGATCCATCTGCTTATGTTTTGAAAATAGAGCCACCAGATGTTTTATATAATCAGGCGCTTGCTAGCCTTGAGAGTGGGAAGCTTGGGGATGCATCGAAGAAGTTTTTGAAGATTGAAAAGCAGTATGCTTATACAGACTGGGGGCGTAAATCTTTGGTCATGGGTGCTTTTACTAATTACCGACTCGGAAAGTATGATGATTCAATTAGTATGGCTCAACGCTATATTACTCTTTATCCAGGGTCGACTGACTCGGCTTATGCGTACTATATTATTGGTCTTTCTTCTTTCCGTCGGATTCCTGATGTTACGCGTGATCAACGTGATACGAAACGTGCTATTGCTGCTATGCAGCTCCTTATAGAGCGTTATCCTAATTCTGAATATGTCAAGGATGCTAAGGATAAAATACGTTTTGGGCGCGAACAGCTGGCTGGCAAAGAAATGCAGATTGGTCGTTATTATGAAGAGGGGCGGCGCTATCTTGCGGCAAGTAGACGGTTTCGTACCGTGGTTGAAGAGTATTCCGATACAAATCAAATTGAAGAAGCGCTTTTCCGCTTGACGGAAGTTAATCTTGCTCTTGGCTTAACGGCGGAAGCGCAGACGGCAGCAGCTATTTTAGGACGTAACTATCCCAAAAGTGAGTGGTATAAATTTTCTTATAATCTCTTGCAGAAGAATAAAATATCGCCACGCGAGCATAAATCTTCTTGGATCTCAAATGCTTTAGGTGGTGATAAGAAGAGGGTACGTTGATTCTCTATGCTGGTACAGCTTTCGATTCATAATATTGTTTTGATCGAAACGCTCGATATTCATTTTACGGCGGGGTTGACGGTTTTAACTGGAGAAACAGGTGCGGGGAAGTCTATTCTCCTTGATGCTTTATCACTTGCTCTAGGGGGGCGGGGTGATGCTTCGCTTGTGCGTCATGGTGCTGAGCGCGGGCAGGTCACAGCTGTTTTTGATGTGTCTGTTTCACATCCTGCACGTCAACTTATTCGTGAGAATGGTCTTGATGATGAGGGTGATATTATTTTACGACGTGTGCAATCAAGTGATGGACGCAGCCGTGTTTTTATCAATGATCAGGTGTCTAGTGTTGCATTGATGCGGAGTGTTGGCCGTTTGCTGGTTGAAATCCATGGACAACATGATGATCGTGCGCTTGTTGATGTTGCTACACATCGCCAATTATTAGATGCCTTTGGTGGTCTTGAGGATGAAGTGGAAAATTTGCGTCAGTGTTATTACACATGGCGTGAATTTGAGGAGCGTTTGCAACGGCAGCGTCTTAAAGTAGAGAGTGCTGTACGTGAGGTTGATTATCTTCGTGCGTGTGTAGAAGAGCTTGAAAAGCTTGATTTTAAAGTTGGTGAAGAGGATACTCTTTCTCTTCGTCGTGCCGATATGCTTAAATTAGAAAAAATAGCGACGGATATTAAAGAAGCGGATGATCTTTTAACGGGTCAAAAATCACCAATCCCAGTGCTTTCCAATTTGGTGAGGCGTTTGGAGCGGAAAATTCCTGAAGCACAAGAGCTTATTGCACCAGTGGTGAAATCTATTGATGAGGCATTGCATGCACTTGCAACAGCGCAAGAAGGTATTGAGACGGCAATACGAGCATTAGATTTTGAACCTGATGAATTGGAACGGATAGAAGAGCGTCTTTTTTCTCTTCGGGGTTTTGCTCGTAAATATCAAGTTTCTGCGGATGAATTGGTTCAGTTACACGATAAGATGGATGCTGAATTAGCTGATTTTGAAGAGGCTCAGACTATATTGACACGTTTTGAAGATGAAGCAAAACAAGCACAAAAAAATTACGATACGTTAGCACAAGCGTTGTCAATAAAACGTCAAGAGATTGCAAAGCACTTGTCTGAAAGCGTGATGACTGAGTTACCGGCATTGAAATTAGAGAGGGCTGAATTTATTGTTGAAATGCAAAGTGATATCGAAAAGCGGAGTGCAGAGGGATGTGATCGTATTGAATATTGGGTGCGAACAAATCCTGGAACACGTGCTGGACCAATGCTTAGTGTGGCTTCTGGCGGTGAATTGTCTCGTTTTTTGTTGGCATTAAAAGTTGTTTTATCTGATCGAGGATCAGCACCGACGCTGATCTTTGATGAAATTGATACAGGCGTTGGGGGTGCTGTTGCAGCTGCTATTGGGCAACGGTTGCAACGCTTATCAGAACATGTTCAGGTTTTCGCTATTACGCATGCTCCACAGGTTGCATCGAAAGCGCATGGTCATTTTCTTATTTCAAAAATTGAGAGTCATGATAAAGGACGCTTTGTTACTGCTATTCATAAAATGGAAGAGCATGAGCGTGCAGAAGAAATTGCTCGTATGTTGGCAGGAGAACAGATTACTGAAGAAGCGCGTGCAGCGGCTCAAAAGCTTCTAGCATGAAGGTAATTAGTCAGCGATAAAAATACTGGAAAGCTTGTATTTATTGAGATTCACTTTATGAGGAGGCGCGGAGATCATCCTTGTGGCAGTGCTCGTAACTTGGAATAGATTTTATGAACAAAGATGCAGATAAAAATCTCACAGCTGTTGAAGCAGAAAGTGAATTAGAGTGGTTGGCAAAAGAGATTGCACGTCATGATGTGCTTTATAATCGTGATGATCAGCCTGAAATTTCCGATGCAGAATATGATGCTTTGCGCCGCCGTAATGCAGAAATTGAAGCTCTTTTTCCAGAGCTTATTCGTGTTGATTCTCCTTCACATAAAATTGGGGCACCAATTTCTGAAAAGTTTGAAAAATCTGTTCATGCACAGCCAATGCTTTCACTGGATAATGCGTTTAGCTCTGAAGATGTTACTGAATTTGTTGAGCGTATTCGTCGTTTTTTACGGCTTCCAGAAACACAGGTGTTGGAAATAACAGCGGAGCCAAAAATTGATGGTTTATCTTTGTCTTTACGCTATGAAAAGGGGCGGCTTGTGGGGGCGGCAACGCGTGGGGATGGAACTGTCGGTGAAAATGTGACGGCAAATGCCCGAACCATTGCTGATATTCCACAAGTTTTGCAAGGTGATTTTCCTGATATAATTGAGGTGCGTGGTGAAGTTTATATGGGGCGGGAGGATTTCCAAGCACTTAATATCAGCCAACAAGAGAAGGGCAAGTTAACCTTTGCCAATCCTCGAAATGCGGCAGCTGGTTCACTCCGTCAGCTTGATTCACGGATAACCGCTAGCAGAAAGCTTCAATTTTTTGCTTATGCTTGTGGTGAGGTGAGTGAAATATTGGCAGAAAGTCAAATGGAGATGATGAAAAAGCTAAAAGAATATGGCTTTGTTATCAATCCATTAACAAAAGCCTTTAAGACGTTAGAAGAAATTATTTCTTATTATCACGATATCGAAGAATGCCGTCATTCTTTAAGCTATGATATTGATGGGATTGTTTATAAGGTTAATGATTTGATGCTCCAAAAGCGCTTGGGGTTTGTTTCTCGTTCGCCGCGTTGGGCAATCGCGCATAAATTTCCAGCAGAAAAAGCGATAGCGCTTTTGAAAGATATTGACATTCAAGTTGGTCGCACGGGAGCTTTGACACCTGTTGCACGTCTTACACCTATTACTGTTGGTGGAGTCGTGGTGACCAATGCTAGTTTGCATAATGAGGATTATATTAAGGGAATTGGTCATAAAGGAGAGCCTATTCGTGAAGGACGTGACATCCGTGTAGGCGATAGCGTGATTGTACAACGTGCTGGTGATGTGATCCCTCAAGTTATTGATGTTATTATTGAAAAACGCCCGAAAGATGCTTCTGTCTTTATTTTTCCTCATTTGTGTCCAGCTTGTGGGAGTCATGCTGTTCGTGAAGTGGGAGAAGCCGTGCGTCGCTGTACAGGGGGGCTTATTTGTCCTGCACAGGCGATTGAGCGTATTCGTCATTTTGTTGCGCGTAATGCTTTTGATATTGAGGGCTTGGGTAAAAAACAGGTAGAGTTTTTTTTCTATGCTCAAGATGAAGCGCTTTGTATTCATACACCAGCCGATATTTTTACTTTAGAACGTCGCCAAGAAAAATCTTTGATACGTTTAGAAAATATAGAAGGTTTTGGTACTGTTTCAGTTCGCAAATTGTATGATGCCATTAATGCACGTCGCGAAATTCCTTTAAGCCGTTTTTTGTTTGCATTGGGGATTCGTCATGTTGGAGAGGTGAATGCACGCCGCCTTGCGCGTACTTATAAAAATTATACAGCTTTTGAAACTGCGGCTATGGGAGCACTTATGCCATGTGATAAGGCAAATGAAAAAGGCAATGAAGCTTGGATGGAGCTTACCAATATCGAAGGAATTGGACCACAGGTAGGGAGCGCAATTGTTGATTTTTATCAAGAAGCGCATAATCGTGAGGTTTTGTCTGTTTTACTTGAAGAAGTAACACCTCTTGATGAAGAGCCTATCACGACAGCTTCTTCCCCAATAGCGGAGAAGACAATTGTTTTTACAGGAACTTTGGCGCATATGTCACGCGATGAAGCAAAAGCATTGGCAGAGCGATTAGGGGCCAAAACATCTGGTTCACTTTCTAAAAAAACAGATCTTCTTGTTGCAGGACCTGGAGCGGGCTCCAAATTGGCTAAAGCTGAAGAATTAGGTGTTGAGGTTATCGATGAAGAGACTTGGCTACAGTTGATTGAGGAACATGATGTTTAGAGGGCGTTTTCTAGAAGATGCGTATGCTGTTTGTATGGTTATCTCTCTTACATTTTGGGGGGCTGGAATCAAAAAGGGGATAATAGGGGTTGTTTTTTTTGCAAAAATAGAGCGCCATATATTTTGATATTTATTAAGTGATTAAAAAACGTTGAATTTAAATATTAAACTTAAACTCTTATGATTAAGAATATACAAGGTTATTATTAGTAAAAGATATACGGTATCACTGTGAATCAAGGTAAAAATTGTAACTAAATATGCAGAATTTTTGAATTTAAACAGTGTAATGAGCTGGTTATAATAGGCGTTTTAGAAATGAGACGCGGAGGATTACAAAATATAATGAAAATTTCTATACAGCAGAATAAGGCTATAACTCATGTGAAGATGGTAGAGGATAGTTGATAAGCATTATCTGTTATAAGTATATCCCGTTCTGTTTCAGTTTGGGAAGAGCTTTTATCCTATCGGTAAAAAAACTTGAAGTATTTTATAGAAGCATTTTTTGTGATTGCTGATGGTAAATATGCATTTCCCTCTTTAAAAGAGAAGGGTGTGGTGTTTTTATAAGAAGCGTTAGAAGATATTTGTGTTGCCTCATTTAAAGGGGTAGTGTTGCCTCTTTTGCCCATTTTTTATCTTCTTCATTTAAGTAAGGTGCATTCATCTGATAAACGCGCGCATGGTAATCATTGAGCCATTGCCGTTCTTCTTGTGTCAAAAGCTCTGGGAGAATGAGTTTTCGATCAATAGGGCAAAGTGTAAGCGTCTCAAACGAAAGCATTTCTATATCCCCGCCATCAATTTTTTGTGCTGGCTTTACAATTATCAAATTTTCAAGACGGATACCAAAAGCACCTTCGCGATAATATCCTGGTTCGTTTGAAAGAATCATACCGGAGATGAGTTCTTGGCATCCTTTGCGGGAAATATTTTGTGGTCCTTCATGAACAGAAAGATAAGACCCGACACCATGACCGGTGCCATGAGCATAATCAAAACCAGCCTTCCACAATGCAATGCGCGCTAGAATATCAATGTCTTGTCCGCGGGTTCCTTTTGGAAAGTAAGCAGTTGAAAGAGCAATCATACCTTTGAGGACAAGCGTGAAACAGCGTTTTTCTTCTTCTCCAATATTCCCAATTGCTACTGTACGTGTGATATCTGTCGTTCCATCACGATATTGTCCGCCTGAATCAACAAGATAAAGTTCACCCGCATTGAGTTGTTTATTTGTTTGTGTTGTTACACGATAATGAATAATGGCGCCATTTTCTCCTGCTGCTGAAATTGTATCAAAAGAAAGATCTTTAAGTTCTTCTCCCATTTCTTTTGCTGTATTTATGCGAAATTCTTCTAATTTTTGCGCAGCAGAAATTTCACTTATTGACCCTGGTATTTGTTTATCTAACCAGGAAAAAAAACGGGTTAGGGCAACACCATCGCGTAGATGCGCTTTGCGTGCGCCATTGAGTTCTGTGTCATTTTTAATGGCACGTGGTAGAGCGGCAGGATCGGTAAGTGTGATGAAAGAGCTATTTTTTTCTTCAATAACAGTTCGTAATTTTTCGCATGTTAGCTGTGGATCTAAGGCAAACACTGTCCCTTTTTGAACATACTCTTTGATCTTTGGAATAAGCTGTTCTGGTTCATATAATTTTGCATAACGTTCCAGATATTGTTTCTGTTCTACACCAAGTTTTTTGCTGTTAATGAATAAGGCTGGTGTTTCTTGGATGGGAATGAAAGCAAAACAAAGGGAAAAAGGTGTGTTGGAAACATCGTTGCCACGTATATTGAATGTCCATGCAATGGAGGAAGGGTCTGTAAAAATAAAAGCATTTGCATGAGTTTTCTGTATATCTTTGTAAATCAAAGCGAGTTTTTCATCCGTATTGCACCCAGCATATTTGAGAGGGTGAATTGATAGGGCAGCTTGTGGCAATGATGGCTGATCATGCCAAAGCAGATCAATGGGATTGGAGTGAATTGCTACAAGTTTTCCACCTGCTTTCATTTCTAATGCGTTTCTCAATGCATCGGTGGCAGTGATGGTGTGGAGCCATGGATCAAAGCCAATAGAAAGTTTTTGACCATTTTTTTCAAGCCATTGTGAGGGAGGGCAAGTTATGAGATTTTCATAATCAAAAATATTAGGATCAGTTTGTTGGCGAACTTGGAGCTTATATCGCCCGTCTGTAAATATGATGGCTTTGTTTTTTAAAATCAGTGCAATCCCAGCTGATCCAGTAAAGCCGGTTAGCCAGCTAAGGCGTTGAGCATGGGGAGGGACATACTCTCCTTGATGTTCATCGCACCGCGGAACAAGAAAACCATCGAGACCAAGGCGGTCAAACTCTTTACGAAGAGAGGCAATGCGTTCTAGAGCATGGGCTGGATTTGTTGTCGCCTCAAAAGATTGATACATAATGACGTCCTTTTCTTTTACTTTATTTCAGATGTATCGTAACCCATCCTTGACGGTGGTATGTTTCAATGTGTTTCAGCCCTTGTTTTACATAAGCCTTTAAAACATCTGCATGTTGTTCTTCAAGAATTCCAGAGAGTATCAGTGATCCACCTTTTTGGAGTGCCTTTACCATTTCTTGTGCAAGTGCGATAAGAGGATTGGCAAGGATATTGGCAACAATAAGATCAAAGGGAGCACGTGAAGCAATTTCATCATGGGCAAAATCTGTTGCTGTGACAGCTGTGATATATTTTTTTACGCCATTGAGCTGGATATTGTGTTGTGTAACTTGAATAGCGATTGGATCAATATCAGATGCAAGTATAGCAATAGGTTTGAGCATTGCGATGCCGATGGCGAGTACCCCACTGCCGGTACCAAGATCAAGTGCATTTTGGGGATTTTCATGTTCCATCACTTTGGCAATCATTTCTAAACAACCAGCTGTTGTTCCATGATGTCCGGTGCCAAAAGCTTGATTTGCTTCAATTTCAATAGGAAGAACATTGGCTGGAATGGCGTTTCGGTTGTGACTTCCATGAAGAAAAAAAGGACCGGCTTGCACAGGTTTTAGTCCTTCTAGGCTTTTTTGTACCCAATCAATGTTGGGTAAAATTTCACTGTTAATTTTATTAGGATCTATAGAAAGGATTTGGGCAAAACGTTTCGAAATATGCTCGTAGTTTTCTTGGTCTACATAGAGTGAAAGTTCATATACAGCATTTTGTTCATCTATCTCTGTAAGAGCAAGAGGATAACCTTCTTCGTCAAAGGCTGTGTCTATAAGGGTATAGAACCGTTCTGCTTCATTTTTAGAAGCAGTATAATAGAGGCGAATTTGTTGCGACATGCTGTTCTTTCTTTTGATCGGCTTTTTTTAGTTTAAGATGAGTTTTTTTAACCGTTCAATGGCGATTTCATCTTTTAATTCGCTATCGCTTTCTTTCGTGTCATAACGGATAACGCCAGCTAATTTTCCACCTTTTTTGAGTAAAAAAATTGCTGCTGTATGGTTATATGTATAGTTTCCATCTGTTCCAGGGACTTTTTCAGCAACGATGTTAAAGGAATTGACCATTTTATGAACTTTATCAGGATCTCCACTGATACCCATGATTTTATTGTTAAAATTACTGAGATATTCATGGAGCACTTCTGGTGTATCACGTTCAGGGTCAACAGTAACAAACCATATGCCTAATTTATCGGCATTGGGTCCAAGGGCTGTAAGCCATCGATCAAGATTCATCAATGTCGTAGGGCAGATTTCAGGACACATAGTGAAACCGAAAAAAACTATTGAAGGCTTGCTTCGAATATCAGCCTCAGTGATATTTTTTCCATTAGAATCAGTGAGTGTAAAATTATCACCTAAAGGCTTATTTGTCAGCGCATCATAAATAAAAATACCTGCAAGAAATATGATTGTCAGCCCCAAGATGCGTATTACATTTTTCATAGTTTGACTCTCTTAGATAGATCAAGAAATTGTAACATCGGCAGGTTTGTTTTGCAATCTCTGTTTCATGGTTGATTTTATTGGCTTGATTGGTATGTCTTTCCATATCTATTGATGAAACATTGGTGAGGGATGCATGAATATTGAGAACGATCTTCGATTTCATGAAAGTGAGCCTCGTATCCATACGACAGCACGGCTGCATGGTTGTAAATTAGGGCGCTATGTGGAAATTAATGAGCGGGTGATTTTACGGGATGTAACCGTTGGAGATTTTTCTTATTTAGAACGTAATAGTGAGGCTATTTATAGCGATATTGGGCGTTTTTGTTCTATTGCATCTCATGTACGGATGAATGCGTTGGAGCATCCTATGGAGCGCGTTTCAACGCATAAAATAACCTATCGTCCAAACGAATATTTTCGTTATATGGCTCTTGATCGTTCTTTTCGCGAAAGGCGTTGTGCAAAACGTGTTATTATTGGGCATGATGTGTGGATTGGATATGGCGCGGTTATTATGCCTAGGGTGACAGTTGGACATGGAGCAATTATTGGTGCTAACGCTGTTATAACGAAAGATGTTATGCCTTATGCGGTTGTCGCTGGTGTTCCTGCTAAACGGTTGCGGATGCGTTTTCCCAATCATGTCATAGAATGCCTTTTGGAGATGGCTTGGTGGGATTGGTCGCTTGATAAAATTTACGATGCATTGCCTGATATGCAAAATTTACCCATTGAAGTTTTTGTTCGCAAATGGAAATGATAATCAGAATAAACAAAATGGTCTCTTGCAAAAACTGATCGTGGTTTGCTTTTAGTTAAGCTTTGTTGACAAAATTATCCAGTACACGCTTTTCTCCGGCTTTTTCAAACATTATTGTCAATTTATGATCGTCTATTGCTGTAATATGACCATAACCAAATTTTATGTGAAAAATCCGATCATTGATGGAAAAATCTGATGATGCATGAGAGATTGATTGAGCGATAATTTTCCCTTCAATCGTCTTGTTTTTTTGTGCATGCTTTTGTCTTGCTGTTGCATAGCCAGTATAACAGGAATCGTGATTTTGAAAGGAAGATTTTCCATAACCACCATAAGATGTTTCCATTGCTATGGCTTCTATATGTTCTGCTGGTAATTCATCTAGAAAGCGGGAGGGAAGAGTAGATTGCCAAAGTCCATGAATTCTACGATTAGATACAAACCATATATGCAGGTGTTTTTTTGCTCTTGTGAGTCCAACATAAGCAAGACGCCGTTCTTCTTCTAATCCTGAACGTCCACCTTCATCTAATGAGCGCTGATGGGGAAAAAGTCCTTCTTCCCAGCCAGGAAGAAAAACTGTTTCAAATTCAAGTCCTTTGGCTGAATGAAGTGTCATGATGTTGACTGCATCGGTATTTTCATTGTTTTCAGCATCCATAACGAGTGCAACATGTTCCAAAAAACTTTGAAGATTTTCAAATTGTTCCATGGAACGGATCATTTCTTTAAGATTTTCTAGTCGTGTAGGAGCCTCTGGTGAGCGATCTTCTAACCACATGGTTGTATAACCAGAATCATCAAGGATAATCTCGGCAAGTTCTTTATGAGGAGTATCTTGAAGCATATTTTGCCAGCGGCGGAAGTTTTCAATAAGGCTTCGTAACGCACTGCGTGCCTTAGGCTTTAACTCATCTGTTTCAATGATGTCAGCGGCTGCAGAAAAGAGAGGAACAGCACGTGCTCGCGCACTCTCATAAAGAATGCGCAGGGTTGCATCGCCTATGCCGCGTTTCGGTGTATTAATAACACGCTCAAAAGCTAAATCATCAGCAGGTTGGACAACAACGCGTAAATAAGCCATAGCATCACGTATTTCCATTCGTTCATAAAAACGAGGACCACCAATGACGCGGTAGTTAAGACCAAGCGTTACAAAGCGATCTTCAAATTCACGCATTTGGAATGATGCACGCACCAATATAGCCATATGATTTAATGCATGACCTGTTTGGTGTGCTTGTTCAATTTCTTCTCCGATGGCACGGGCCTCTTCTTGCGAATCCCATGCTGAATGAATTTTTACTTTTTCTTCCTCACTCTTTATTTGTGCAGAAAAAAGGACTTTGCCCAGTCTTTCTTCATTATGAGCAATGAGATGGGAGGCGGTTTTAAGAATATGGGATGTTGAGCGATAATTACGTTCTAGACGAATAATTTTGGCAGAAGGAAAATCTTTTTCAAAACGTAATATATTCTCGACTTTTGCACCACGCCATCCATAAATGGATTGATCATCATCGCCAACACAACAAAGATTAACATGTTGACCTTGGGGATGTTGTGCCAAAAGGCGAAGCCAAAGATATTGTGCTGTATTTGTATCTTGGTATTCATCGACAAGAATATAGCGAAATTGAGAATGGTATTCGCGAAGAATATCTGGATTATGTTGGAAGATAGAGATAGAATGAAGCAGAAGATCACCAAAATCACAAGCATTAAGATCTTTTAATCGATTTTGATAACTGTGATAAAGTTTGCGTCCCATGCCGTTGCCAAAGGAATGAGCATCACTTTTTGAGATATGTTCTGGTGAAAGTCCTTGATTTTTCCAAGAATCAATCATCATGGCAAGGTTTCGTGCGGGCCAACGCTTATCGTCTAGTCCCTCAGCTTGAATAAGCTGTTTTAAAAGTCGAAGAACATCATCGCTATCGAGAATTGTAAAGTTTCTTTTTAAACCAACAAGCTCTGCGTGACGGCGTAAAATTTTAGCACCAGTGGAGTGAAAAGTTCCAAGCCAAGGCATACTTTCAACAACTCCTCCAATAAGTTCACCAATACGTATTTTCATTTCACGTGCTGCTTTGTTGGTGAAAGTAACAGCAAGTATTTGCTGAGGAGAGGCAAGCCCAGAGCGTAAAATATGAGAAATACGGGTTGTTAAAACGCGCGTTTTTCCTGTACCAGCACCTGCAAGAACTAAAAGAGGTCCCTCAGTATTCATAACAGCTTGTTGCTGTTCTGGATTGAGTTGTTTTAAATAGTCTGTGTTATATGATTTTTGTTCTTTTAGAGTATGGGAGGAAAAACCAGAGCTCTTTTTATCATGGTCTGGAGGGGAATCTTCTTCAAAGAAAGGTATGTTGTGATCAGAAAAATTACTCATTATATCTCTTTTGTAGTCTTTTTTTCATTGAAGTTCTAGATTAAAAAAACTTCTCTAAAAAAAGTCACAACAGATTCAGTTGAATAAACAAAAAGAGAACGTAAAAAAATAAGCATAAACATTAAAGGCGTTGGGTGAGAACGCTTTGAAGGGCATAAACGCGTAAAGAAGCCGAAAGATTGACTTGTTGTGGTCTTTTGCTATCAATATCAGTGATAATAAAGGCTAAAGATTGTCCTTTTTTGCGGGCTATATCTTTTAGAATATCTAAAAATGGCGGTTCTAAAGAGACGCTTGTTGCGTGCCCATCAACGCGAACAGATATTTTTCGTGGAATGACTTTTGACCAATCGATAGAATTATTTTCGTGCATTTTTCCACCTTTATTCGTCGTTTCGTAAACGATTTTGATCAAGAAATTTTTGCGTTTTTAAAGATTTTTGTTGCTCAAAAATTTTTTCAGTTTTTGTTCGTCCAAAACGATAACGATTTTGCTCAGCACGAAGAGATTTTTCTGTACGTTTTTTTTGTTTTCGAAATTGGCGAAGATTAATCAATTCAGTCATGAGAAAAATTATTTTTTCCGAAAAGAATCTAAAGAGACAACATCAGCACTTTGTTTTGTATCGTTATTTGAAGATTCTTTATTTGTACTGAAATTTTGTTCTTTTGTAAGCGTATTTTCTTTTTTTTGTGTGTTTGATAAGGTAATGGGCGTAGTTGAGGTATTTTCTGAATTTTCACTTTCTCCAGAGGTAAGATTTGAGGGTAGATCAAATGCTGCTTCAAATGCTGCTACAGGATCATAAAAGACCTGAATGGAAGTAAAAGGAATTACGAGCTTTTCGGTTATTTCCCTGAAGGAGAGGGTTACTTCGAAAGCTGTTTCTGAAACACTGAGATCTCTAAACTGATGTTGTAAGACGATTGTCATTTGCTCAGGATAGCGATTTTTTAGCCGAGGAGAAATTTTAACGCCTGGGGCATTCGTCAAAAAAGTTATAAAAAAATGATGATTTCCCGGAAGACCTGCTTTGCTAACTTCCGATAAAACTTTACGGATAACTCCACGAAGCGCATCCTGAACGAGAATATCGTAACGGATTTGATCTTTAACCATCGAAGTTTATTCCTTTTATTTCACGTAGCAGAATGGAGCGTATTGATGTTGTGTGATAGAATATATTTTAAAATTAGCAGTATTTTGTCTACGATGCACCTCAATAAATCGAATAAAAACGAAACTCTATGGTGAATAATGTCTGATAATGTCTGAAAGATCAATCAATAACATTTAAAAAAGTGAAGGCTTCTGTTGCCAGGTGCCTCCGAACCCCGCTTAAACCTGCGACGGTTTAAGACTTAAATTGAAACATTCGCACTGCATTAAGCAGCGAGACGTGCTTCCGCATAGTTGTCATTTGCAACTACTCATTTAGTCCGATAACGGTGGTACTATGCCGAGTAAAAGAGCAATCTTTACGCCCTTGTCGATCCTATTTCGCCCCCACCAAAATATAACTTTGGTCTCTTATATTTTGGTGGAGGCGCCGGGTACTGCCCCCGGGTCCAATGAGTTTATTTCATTGTCCATTTATTACCATAGCTGGTAAACCAGCTCCTTAAATATAGATGAAGAACAGTCTTAGGAAAAGGGGGGGTTGTTAATATTTTTAATCCTCTAATTATTTATGGAGCTATATGATGCGGCTGTAAAGTATAGGCCGCTCATTTTTGGAGAGGAGATGATGCAAAATGACCAATAATCTAGCAGATATTAAACTATATGATTCAAACCCCGATGAAGCAGCAGTAGAACGGCTTAGCCGTCGTTTAGCTTTGGTGATGAAAAAGCAGGATGCAGCGCTTGTTGCTACATCGGATCCAAAAGAGTTAGAACGCGTTGAAAAATGGGTTCAAGATGTATTAGGCGCGGATGAGCAGAGGGCTAAAATGGCTGTGTCAAAAGTTGCAGAAATGATGTCTGGAGATCGCAGAAAAAGTCGTATGACTTTCTATTATTTGGTAGCCAAACAATTAAACGCACTTGATAAAATTTAAACAATTTTAAAATTCAATTTTGCTCAATAAAAAAAGCCCAAAATTCTTTGGGCTTTTTTGTTTAGCATCGAAGGTTTAATCGGTTTCGTTTTCTTGAAGATATCCTCCTTTGCTCATATCCGGTATAAAGAGGGTGGCAATGAATGCAATGATCATTACGCCGATTACGTAAAAATAAAACAGTGATTCATGTCCTATATTTTTTAATCCAAGTGCTACGTATTCGGCAGAACCACCAAATAATGCATTGCCAATAGCATGAGAGAGACCAACTCCCAGTGCTCGTACTGAAGAGGGAAACATTGCTGATTTTACGACACCAGAGATGGATGTATACATGCTCATAATACAGAGTATTCCAATAATGGCTGATAGCGCAATCCATGGATTATGTGCGTGACCGATTATAAGAAGTCCAGGAATTGTAAAGAGAGTAGAGAGTGCACTCCAAAGGATAAGTAAAGTTCTTGTCCCAATTTTATCAGCTAGGATACCAAATATGGGTTGGAGTAATATAAAAATAAAGAGTGCCGCGGTCATTACAGTTGTAGCGGTATGTTTATCAAAACCGGTAGTTGTGATCAGATATTTCTGCATATAAGTCGTACAAGTGTAAAATGTGAGAGATCCTCCAGAGGCGAAGAGAACAATCACAAAAAATGCTTTTGTGTGTTTGCTTAGAAGTTCTTTAAGACTCCCAGTGTGTTTTTGAGAGCGGCTTTCTTTGGTGGTTGTTTCATGAAGTGAACGACGTAGATAAAGTACGACGAATGCTCCCAATCCACCAATAGCAAATGGAATACGCCAGCCCCATGTTCTTAATTGGTCTTCCGTTAGATAAAGTGCCAGAATAAATATAATAAAACTGGCTAAAAGTTGACCAGTAATAAGCGTACCAGATTGGAAAGAAGCGAAGAGACCGCGGTGTTTTTTAAGGGAAATTTCGCTTATATAAGTTGCAGCTGTACCATATTCACCACCTGCTGAAAGTCCCTGCATCATACGGATTAGGAGAAGAAGAATTGCTGCAGTTCTCCCTAAAGTTTCATAAGTGGGAAGTATGGCAATGAGAAAAGAGCCCCCACACATCATAAGAATAGATATGAGCATCGAGTTTTTTCGTCCATAACGATCAGCAATAAAGCCAAAAAGCCAACTTCCAATTGGGCGCATAAGAAAACCAATAAAGAAGATTCCTGCAGTTTTAAAAAATTGGGTAACAACATCGCCATCTGAAGGGAAAAATTGTGGTGCAAAGTAAATAGAAGCAAATGAGTAAACGTAAAAATCATACCACTCTACTAGATTTCCTGATGCGCTAGATATGATAGCGAAGATACGTTTTCTTGTATCATGTTGTACTAAAGTTGTTTCATTTTTCATGAAGTGCTCCCCTTTTAAATTTATAGTTGATATTTTCTAACCATAATTGTTTATGATTTCCAGAAAAATTCAATTGTATAAATGATTATTTTTATGAAAAATATTTAAAATAAAATACTTTTTCAATTTTAAATTATTTATTCTATAGTATAAATAGTTTTATTAATTAATATAAATAATAAAAATCGTTTTAATAAATTTATAATTAAATATAATATTATTCTTTATAAGAATTAAGTAAGTTTTTATTATATTTAAATACCTTTAAGTTCATGAAAATTTGTTAAATGTAAATTACATCAATAGATTTATACATTTTTTGTAATTTAAATATTTTGTAAAATGCTGTTTTATTCTTTTATTAAATAATTTTATTCATAGCATTAACTCTGTTTCTGAGTTGCAAGAGGTATCGTTATGAGGACGAGATATAAAAGGGTAGAAATGAAAAAATCTTATGGTATTTGGGTTTCTCAATTGAGATACAAAATGATAAACAACCATTACAAATCAATATGTTATGGAAGTAATATCTGTATGTCATAGAAAATATTCGATGACTTTCCATTATTGAGAGTAAGATAATGAAATGGGTTTCATAAATAAAAATTAAGTTTTTGTGTAAATAATGATAAAAAAAAGCCCATTTTCTTGGGCTTTTTTTCCGAAAAATAAGTTTAATGAAGTTTATCGTCTTTATCGAGATATCCTCCTTTATCTATATCGGGCATAAGGAGAATAGAGATGAGTGCAATGACCATCATACCAACTATGTAAAAAAAGAAAACAGATTCGTATCCCATATTTTTTAATCCAAGCGCTACATATTCAGCAGAACCGCCAAATAGTGCATTCCCAATGGCAAAAGCAAATCCAACACCAATTGCGCGGATTGAGGCTGGGAACAATTCTGCTTTTATGATACCAGCAATGGACGTATAAAAACTCATAACACAGAGTATTCCAATGATGATTAAGAGTGCTGCCCATGCATTATGGGCATTCCCAATCATTTTAAGTACAGGAATGGTGCAGATAATGGATAAGGTACTCCAACTAATGAGTGAAGCTCTTGCTCCAATTTTATCGGCTATGAAACCAAAAAGGGGTTGGAGTAGCACAAAAATAAAGAGGGCGGCAGTCATTATCGTTGTTGCGGTTTGTTTATCAAAACCCGTGGTTGTGATCAGATATTTTTGCATATAAGTGGTGTATGTATAAAATGTGAGTGATCCACCAGCTGTAAAGCCAACAACCAAAAAGAAAGCTTTTTTATGATTGCGAAAAAGTTCTCTAAGACTACCAGCATGTTGTTCAGAGCGGCTTTTGTGGGTTGTTGTTTCATGGAGCAAACTACGCAGATAAATTGCAACAATTGCTCCAAAGCCACCAATGACAAAAGGAATACGCCAGCCCCATGCTTTTAACTGATCTTCAGTAAGGTAAAGGGATAAAATAAATATTATAAAACTTGCGAGAAGTTGACCTGTGATCGTTGTTGCATATTGAAAAGAAGCAAAGAGACCACGACGATTTTTTGGTGCAACTTCGCTCATATAAGTTGCTGCTGTACCATATTCACCGCCAACGGAAAGTCCTTGAAACATGCGGACTAAAAGGAGGAGAAATGCTGCTGTTATTCCCAAGGTTTTATAAGTGGGAAGTATGGCAATGAGAAAAGAGCCCCCACACATCATAAAAACAGAAATAAGCATTGAGCGTTTACGTCCATAACGATCCGCAATGAATCCAAAGAGCCATGCTCCAATTGGACGCATAAGAAAGCCAATAAAAAAGATTCCTGCAGTTTTTAACAGTTGTGTAACGATATCTTCATCTTCAGGAAAAAATTGTGATGCAAAATAAACCGATGCAAAGGAGTAAGCATAAAAGTCGTACCATTCTACTAGATTCCCTGATGCACTGGATATGATAGCGAAGATACGTTTCCTTGTATCATGTGGATCTAAAGTTGTTTGATTATTCATGAAGTATTCCCCTTTTAGATCGATAACTTTTCTTCTCTTTAAGGTTGTTTACAGTTTAAGCCATAAAAATTCAATTATATTGCGATGTTTCTTAAAAAAAAGGGGGGGGAAACAGCTTATTTTTATGATGTTTGCAGTTTTTTTTGTCATAGAACAAAACGGTGCTCATATTTATAGGAAGGTATGTTTTGATTTTTATTGTATCTTTAACGGTATCATTGATTATTCAGATCAGAAAGGGGTGTTGAGAGAGGATTGATTGGTGATAATAGATGCGGTTTAATTTCCATTATTAGACAAATAAGGAAACGATGTTTTGCTTATTTTTGATAAAGAAAAGAGGATCTTAATTAAAACAGATCTGATGTTTTTAAAGCTAAGTATACTGGATTTATTGGGATCATGAAAAATATACGGTCATGACATGGGATAATTTATTCATCATGGTTCATATCAAAGAAGAGGACATTGCTCCTTTATGATACGAGAGATGTTTATGCTATGAAAGGCGTGTCTATAATAAGTTGTAAATATTGATTTTACAGTATTATCATAATCAAGAAGCCCGAAAAATCGGGATTCTTGATTTAGTTTAGAAAATTTAATGGATACTATCACCTTGAAGATAACCCTCTTTCCGGGCATCGGGCATTAAGAGAACAGAAATGAATGCAATAATCATCATGCCGGTTATATAAAAATAGAAGACAGATTCATATCCAAGATCTTTTAATCCAAGCGCGACATATTCAGCAGAACCGCCAAACAGTGCGTTGGCAATAGCATAAGAGAGCCCAACTCCTATTGCTCGTACTGAAGCGGGAAACATTTCTGATTTTACAATGCCAGAGATGGACGTGTAAAAGCTCATAATGCAGAGCATTCCAATAATGACTGATAAAGCAATCCATGTATTATCAGTACTACCAATCACATTAAGTCCAGGAATGGTAAAGATAATGGATAAGACACTCCAAATAAGGAGTGAAGTTCTTGTTCCAATTTTATCAGCCATAAAACCAAATGCAGGTTGAAGTAACATGAAAACAAAGAGTGCAGCAGTCATCACAGTTGTGGCTGTATGTTTATCAAAGCCGGTGGTTGTAATCAGATATTTCTGCATGTAAGTCGTATAGGTGTAGAATGTGAGCGATCCTCCAGCGGTAAAGCCGATAACTAGAAAAAAAGCTTTTCGGTGGTTGCTTAGAAGTCCTCTAATACTACCAGCTTGTGCACTAGAACGACTTTCTTTGGTCGTTGTCTCATGGAGCGTGCGGCGTAGATAAATCGCAACAATTGCTCCTAGTCCACCAATGGCAAATGGAATACGCCAACCCCATGCTTTTAGCTGATCTTCAGTGAGATAAAGCGCTAAAATGAATATAACAAGACTGGCTAGAAGCTGACCACCAATCAGTGTGGTGTATTGGAAAGAGCTAAAAAATCCTCGGCGATTTTTGAGGGCGATTTCGCTCATATAAGTTGCTGTTGTACCATATTCACCACCGACAGAAAGCCCCTGAAGCATTCTGAGTAAAAGTAAAAGAATTCCTGCTGCTACTCCAATGGTTTCATAGGTAGGAAGTAGGGCGATTAAGAACGAACCACCACACATCATAAAAACAGAGATAAGCATTGAGCGTTTGCGTCCGTAACGATCGGCAATGAAGCCAAAAAGCCATCCGCCGATTGGGCGCATAAGAAAACCAATAGCAAAGACACCAGCAGCCATTAAAAGTTGCGTAACGACATTGCCTTCTGAGGGAAAAAATTGTGATGCAAAGTAAATGGATGTAAAGGAATAAACATAAAAGTCATACCATTCTACTAGATTACCTGATGCACTGGACACGATAGCCCAGATACGTTTTCTTGTATCATGTGGTGCTAAAGTTGGTTCATTCTCCATAAATTTATCCCTTTTATGATCATACCTAACTTGTTTCTTTTAAAATTTATTTACGATTTGATTCATCAAAATGCAATCGTATAATAATGATTTCCTATAAAAGATGTTTGGGAGGAGGATTTTTTTGAATTGTATTTTTATAAATTTTGAAGTTTATATTTTCTGTAACGTTAAGAATCAACCATAATATTTATATGAAAATCTATCTTGATCTTTTATCGCATGTTTTAAATAACGGCATTGATCGTACAGATCGAACCGGTGTGGGGACACGATCAATTTTTGGGTATCAAATGCGGTTTGATTTGCAGGCTGGCTTTCCTCTGTTAACAACGAAGAAATTGCATTTGCGCTCGATCATTTATGAGCTTTTGTGGTTTTTGAGAGGTGATACAAATATTGCATGGTTGAAGGAACATGGTGTGTCAATTTGGGATGAGTGGGCTGATGAGAAAGGGAACCTTGGTCCTATTTATGGTTATCAGTGGCGCTCTTGGCCTGCTCCCGATGGACGGCATATTGATCAAATCAGTCATCTTTTGACGATGATTAAAGAAACGCCTGATTCTCGTCGCTTAATTGTATCTGCTTGGAACCCCGCACTGATAGAGGAGATGGCTTTGCCTCCTTGTCATTGTTTTTTTCAATTTTATGTTGCTGATGGGAAGCTATCCTGTCAGCTTTATCAGCGTTCAGCAGATATTTTCTTAGGTGTTCCGTTTAATATTGCTTCCTATGCGTTGTTGACGATGATGATTGCCCAAGTAAGTGGACTTAAAGCAGGAGACTTTATTCATACTCTGGGTGACGCTCATCTTTATTCTAACCATTTTGAACAGGCAAGATACCAGTTGTCTCGTATACCAAATGCTTTGCCGTTGATGCTTATAAATTCAGCGGTAACAGATCTTTTTTCTTTTAAATTTGAGGATTTTGAATTGCTTAATTATGAAGCGCAGCCACATATTAAGGCACCGGTAGCAGTATGACTTTTCCAGTTTGTTTAATTGCAGCTGTTGCAGAAAATGGTGTTATAGGTCGTGAAGGTGCGATGCCTTGGCATTTATCCACGGATTTGCAACGCTTTAAAGCTTTGACTTTTGGTAACCCCATTATTATGGGGCGAAAAACATGGGATTCTCTTGGGCGTCCTTTACTAGGGCGTACAAATATTGTTATTACCCGTAATTGTGTATTCACGGCTGAAGGCGCTGTTATTGCTCATTCTTTGTCGCAAGCCTGTTCGATTGCAAAAAGTGTGGCTTCTCAAAATGGTGCAGATGCAGTTTTTATTATTGGGGGTGGTGAAATTTTTCAACAAGGGTTGCATATGGCTGATAAAATATTCCTTACAGAAGTTTTAGCTTCTATAGAAGGTGATAGTTTTTTTCCTGTTTTTGATAAAGAAAAATGGACTATTGTAGAAACACAAGATATTCCAAAAGGAGAAAAAGATAGTCATCCGACACGTTTTGTGGTTTATGAACGAAAATAATCATAAGTGAAAAGAACCTGTCAGTTGTATTGTAATGAGATAAGATAATCCCTATAAGATCCAATTGAATGGTTGGTATTTGAATGAATGGTAGTCAGTTAAAGAGGTGATAATGCCCTGGACAAATCAAAATGGTGGTGGCCCGTGGAGTGGCGATAAAAACAAGAACAGTGGTGACAAAAAAACATCGACTAAGAATCTTTTTGGTTCTGGTGGCAATAATGGGGGCGGAAATGGTCCCAATTTTGATGATATTTTGCGTAAAGGGAAGGATCAGTTTAAACAATTTAGTAGAGGGGGAATTGTTGTTTTGTTCCTTCTGCTTGCTGTGTGTTTTTTGCTCTATCAATCACTTTATATCGTCCAACAAAATGAGCAAGCAGTGGAATTGCGTTTTGGTGTGCCTAAGGCGGGAATTATCGGGGATGGATTGCATTTTCACTTTTGGCCAATTGAGACCTATATGAAAGTGCCTTTAACTGAAAAAACAATTGCAATTGGTGGACAGACTGGACAGAGACAACAAAGTGAAGGTTTGATGCTGTCTAGTGATCAAAATATTGTTAATGTCAATTTTTCTGTTTACTATCGCATTTCACATCCAGGACAATTTTTATTCAATGTGAATGATCAAGAAGGGACAGTTCGTCAGGTTGCTGAAAGTGCAATGCGCGAGGTTATTGGTTCCAGACCTGTTGATGATGTTTTACGCGATAAAAAAGAGGAAGTTGCTAACGATGTGCGAAAGATTACCCAGTTGACTGTCGATAAATATCAACTCGGTGTCGAAATAAGCCGTGTATCGATTAGTGAAGCTGCTCCTCCGACAAAGGTTGCTGCTGCGTTTAATTCTGTTCAGCAGGCAGAGCAGGAACGTGGACGAATGATTGAAGAAGGAAATCGTGTGCGTTTTACGAAGATTGGTTTAGCAAATGGTGAAGCTTCACGTACACGGGAAATCGCAAAAGGTGAAAAAGCACAAATGGTTGAAGAGGCACGCGGGCGTGCTGAACGTTTTCAGGCTATAGCCCGTGAGGCGGCAATATCACCAGAGGCTGCGCGTTATCGTCTTTATATGGAAACGATGGGGCGTATTTTCTCTTCACCAAATAAATTGGTTCTTGATCAAATTAATTCTCCAGCGGTGCCTTATCTTCCTTTGAACGAATTGCTGGGTAACAATTTATCAGAAAAAGCAAAAGCGAAATCAGCACGTTCGACATCGCTCTTGGATGCTCATATTTCTGGAGGACGCTAATAATGCAGCAGTCTCGTTTTTTGTTTATTTTTAGTACCATAATGTTTCTTTTGATCATTTTGTGGATGTCACTTTTTATTGTCTATCCTCGTCAACAAGTGGCAATTAAGCGTTTTGGTCAAATCGTTAAGGTCGAGTCTAATCCTGGAATTTATTCGAAAATGCCCTTTGTGGATAAGATGATTGTGGTGGATAATCGCTTGTTGCGTTATGATGTTCCTACGCAATCGGTACAAGTTCGTGGGGGTGCTTATTACGAAGTGGATGCGTTCTTTATTTATCGTATTACGGATCCTAAATTGTTTTTACAGCGTATTGCTTCAGGGCGTCCGCAAATTGCGGCACGTGAAAATCTTGCACCACGGTTTATTGACGCTTTGCGTGCTGTTTATGGTAAGCGAGAATTTAAAGCTGCCTTATCGGATGAACGAGGCGCAATGATGGCTGAGGTGCAACGGCAATTTTCTATAGATGCAGGTTCGCTGGGTATTACGATTGTTGATGTGCGTATTCGAAAAACCGATTTAACGGATGCTGTTTCAGAAGATGTTTATCGACAAATGGCTGCTGAACGGGAGGCTGTTGCGGAAAATATCCGGGCTCGTGGTCAACAAGAACGAGATCGTATTGTGGCAGAAGCAAATCGTGAATATGAGGAAATTGTGGCAGCCGCAAAGCGTGATGCTGAAATTACTCGCGGTGAAGGACAAGCCGAAAGTATTCGCATTTTATTAAATGCGCGGGAAGCTAATCCATCTTTTTACGATTTTTGGTTAGCGATGGAACAGTATAAGAATTTAGAAAGAGTTTCGATGGTCATTTCACCAAATGAGGATTTCTTTTTTTATTTTCAAAATCCCCTGCAAGTAAAGAAAAAGCTTTCATCAACAATGAGTCCTAGTTTGAGCAAAACTGATTCAAAGTCTGGTGGAGAATAGATGTATACTATTTCATATGAGAAGTATGCTCTATAGCTGCTTTTTTATGATGCATGTAAGAGAGTGTTGAGCCATACTGATTTTGCATAATAAGTTGAGTAAGGCTCTTTGCAGCTTTGGTTAAAGGCATGTCATGGATAGAAGTATCGTGAGTAGAAATACGTTTTTGAAGTCTTTTATCACAAGAGTTGTTTTGTGTGTGATTTTGTTTTTATCAGGATCAGTGAATTTGTCTTGGGGCGCAGAGACAAACAAGACATTGCTTTCTGTTCCTGATTTAGCTTCTGAGCTTTTGGAGACGGTTGTGAATATTTCTACGGCACAGACTGTTGAAGGAACCGAACAGGATGAAAATACTTCGGTACCCGTTATTCCCAAAGATTCATTGCTGGAGGAATATTTTAATGATTTTTTTACACCCAAAGATGGTCAAAAAAATAGTCAATTTCAAAAGGTGCGTTCTTTGGGGTCTGGTTTTGTGATTGATGCGCAAAAAGGGATTATTGTTACAAATTATCATGTTATTGTTGATGCTGATGATATTGAAGTTAATTTTACAGATGGTACAAAACTCAAGGCGAAGCTTCTTGGCAAGGATAGCAAAACTGATTTGGCACTACTTCAAGTGGATGCGGGACGTAAAAAATTAAAAGCTGTGCGTTTTGGTGACTCAGAAAAAGCACGTATTGGTGACTGGGTTATGGCTATTGGTAATCCTTATGGTTTTGGTGGAAGTGTAACGGTTGGTATTATTTCTGCACGTAACCGTGATCTTAATGCTGGTCCCTATGATAATTTTATTCAAACAGATGCAGCAATTAATCGGGGCAATTCTGGTGGTCCGTTATTTGATAGAAATGGTGAAGTCATTGGCATTAATACAGCAATTGTTTCACCTTCTGGAGGATCTATCGGTATTGGGTTTGCTATTCCATCAGATATGGCCCTTTCTGTTATTAGTCAATTGCGTGATTTTGGAGAAATAAGGCGTGGTTGGTTAGCTATTCGTATTCAGCCGGTGACTGAGGATATTGCAAAAAGTTTAAAATTGGACAATGCGGTAGGAGCATTGGTGGCTGGTAAAATAGAACAGACGGAAGAAAATAATGTAGATAATAGCCAGTTACAAACTGGAGATGTTATTCTTTTCTTTGGCAATGCAAAAATTAAGCATGCACGTGATTTGCCGCGTTTAGTGGCGGAAAGTCCGGAAGGAAAAGTGGTAGATGTTACCGTTTTACGGGATGGACAAGAAAAAACAGTAAAAGTTAAGCTTGGACGTTTGATTGAAACAGATGCAAATGAAGATATAGAAGAAGAAGTTGATGATAAAAAAGATAATGATCTGTCGAAAAGCGTGACAATGCAATTTATGGGAATGACGCTATCTGAATTGACAGAGGATTTGCGTCATCGTTATTCAATTTCAGATAAACTTCGAGGACTAGTGGTAACATCTGTTGCACAAAATAGCGCAGCGGATAAAAAGCGTATTCGCGTTGGTGAAGTCATTATTGATATCAATCAGAGTGCTATCACAACAATCGATGAAGCTAAAAAACGGATTCATAAATTACGTGAAGCCGGACGCAAAAATGCTCTATTCATCGTAGCGCGTCCAGATGGAGAGTTACGGTTCGTAACGCTTCTAATGGATTGATACCCCAATAGATTGAGGCTTAAAAATTAATTTTTTGTTTTTTATCAGCCTTGGTATATGGGCTATTTTGTAGCTCAGCCATGTGATGTTCAATATTTTTCAAGCTCATTTCACGACAAAGAGCATGGATTGTATAACATAAAATCCGTTGGGCAGTTCTATTTTTGCATTAAATAAAAGTATAAGTTGGTACCATAATAGATTTGCTAGTTCCCAATATTGCAACAGCCTAGGCTTTGAAATGCTGCATAAGAGATCACTGTCTTGTGTTTAAGTCAATTTTTATCTCTGCTTTTGATGCACAAGTGAATGGTATTGATATGGCACTTTATGAGAAGGATAAAAATGAGAAAATCTTATGATATTGGGAGCTCTTATTCAGATTGCAAAACGCTCAACTATTATAAATAAAGGGTGCAATTATTATTATAAATAATGTTTTATCTAGTGAGACTTTTAGCACTTTGTGATTGTACTTTGTGTGCTATAGAGAACGTTTTTTTTCACTTCAGTTTGAAAAAAGTTATCCTAGAGAAAAATTATATTAGACTAAATTAGTTATATATATTTATACCTTTCTTGGTGATGGATGAAAAAATAGTTATAAAAAAGAGAGCGTGAAGAAGACAATTTCTGAATCTCTTATTATAAACCGGAGTAGCATGTTGTTTTTATAGGAAAAAAATAAAGCTGTCTGATTGTATAGGTTAAGCTCAGTATTATTTTGATAAATGATGACAAAGAATATGTTTATTTTTAATGGACTAACGGACAGAATGATTATGGATGTAGTTTATTATTGAATTATGATAGCAAAAATGCTTGGAAATTTCTTTGGTGTTGTTATTAAGTCCATTTTTTCTTTTTTTATAAGTTTCATAGGGGCTTTGGGGGGGCTGTGTGTTGCAATAAGTTATTGATTGGGAGAAATTGCTATTCATGACACAGAGAACAGTTACATTAATAGCGGGGCCTACTGCAAGTGGTAAGTCAGCGCTTGCTTTACAAATGGCTCAAGAAAAAAATGCTCTCATCGTTAATACTGATTCAATGCAGGTTTATGATGTTTTAAATATTTTAACAGCACGGCCTACGGAGGCTGATATTGCGATTGTTCCACACTATCTCTATGGCTATGTGAGTCCTACTTTGAATTATTCAGTAGGGCAATGGTTGTGTGATGTCGAGAAGCTATTGGCAACTTTTTCTTTAAGATCGGTTATTTTTGTTGGTGGAACAGGGCTTTATTTTCGTGCTCTTTTAGAAGGGCTTTCGGAAATACCTCATATTCCAGATGCTGTACGGCAGAAATGGCGACTTCGGCTTGATAAAGAGGGAGCTGAAAGCCTTTACCGCCAATTGTTGCAAGTTGATGCTGTTCTTGCTGAGAAAATTTCTTCGCAAGATGGTCAACGTATTGTTCGTGCTTTAGAAGTTTATGAGGCAACTGGTAAGAAGCTCAGTTGGTGGCAGAAGAAAAAAACGCTTCCTCTGATTTCGTCAGATTGTGCAGAAAAAATTCTTCTTATGCCACCACGTCCTCTGCTTTATGAACGTATTCATAAACGTTTGGATTCTATGATTGAAAGAGGAGCTTTAGAAGAGGTGATGATCATGAAGAATCTTAAGCTTTTCCCTTCATTACCAGCAATGAAGGCTATTGGTATACCTGAATTTATAGCTTATTTGGATGGATATAGAAGCTTTGAGAATGCTCTTGAAGCGGTGAAAATACAAACGAGGAGATATGCAAAAAGACAAATGACATGGTTTCGTAATCAATTTGATGAAGAATGGATGCTTACTTTTTGATAAAAGAGCTAGAGCTTTGTAAAGAAACTTTCGAAAGATAAAAGATAATTCGTGAAAAAGAATTTTTTAGAAAATAGAATTTTTTATTGACGAATGGTATCAATGGAATTAGAAATCTTTCTACAAGGAAATTTTTATATATTTTATACGTTGGAATAATGGGGGTGATCATACAGTGTGTGTTGTGTAATGGGCTCCTTTGGGGTCTTTTTTTATGGGCTCCGTTAGGGGCTTTTTTATTGTCCTATCAAGTAGGTGAGTGGGAAAAATGAGAAATGATCCAAGAAAGCAAGAGAGTGCAGATGGAAAAATAATGTCGGGGGCTGAAATAGTGGTTCAGGCTCTTATAGATCAAGGGGTTAAACATATTTTTGGTTACCCTGGTGGGGCTGTTCTGCCTATTTTTGATGTTCTCTATCACCAAGATACACTCCAGCATATTTTGGTGCGCCATGAACAAGCTGCAGGGCATGCTGCTGAAGGTTATGCACGCAGTACTGGAAAGGTAGGTGTTATGCTTGTGACTTCTGGTCCAGGCGCAACGAATGCTGTTACACCTTTGCAAGATGCTCTTATGGATTCTATACCTCTTGTTTGTTTTTCTGGTCAGGTAGCGACAACGATCATTGGAACAAATGGCTTTCAAGAAGCTGATACGGTTGGAATTACAAAGCCCTGTACGAAGCGTAATTGGCTGGTTAAAAACGTCAATGATCTTGCGGCTATTATTCATGAAGCTTTTTCTCTTGCTCAATCAGGTCGTCCTGGACCGGTTTTGATTGATATTCCTAAGGATGTTCAATTTGCTTCAGGAATTTATAGAGCGCCTCAAGTGCCGACATTTATGCATTCTTATTCAAAATCGAAAGGGAATGCGCAGGCTATTGAAGAGGCTGTTTCTCTCTTAGTAGAAGCAAAGCGTCCTGTTATTTATTCTGGTGGTGGTGTTATTTCATCGGGGATGGAAGCTGTAAAGCTTTTGCGCGATTTAGTTCAACTGGGTGATTTTCCGATTACATCAACACTCATGGGGCTTGGTGCTTATCCCGCTTCTGGCAAAAATTGGCTTGGAATGCTTGGGATGCATGGAACCTATGAAGCTAATATGGCCATGCATGATTGTGATGTCATGTTGGCTGTTGGAGCACGATTTGATGATCGTATCACAGGGCGATTGGATGCATTTGCACCTCATGCGCGTATTATTCATATTGATATTGATCCTTCTTCTATTAATAAGATCGTAAAAGCAGAAGTTCCACTTATTGGTGATGTGGCTTGTGTTTTAGGAGATATGACGCAACTCTTAAAGATACAGCAACCAGCGTTTAACAGTGAAGTCCGTGAGGCGTGGTGGACGCAAATTAATCGCTGGAGATCACGCAATTCATTGGCATATATGGAAAAAGAAGATGTTATCATGCCACAATATGCTCTTGAACGGCTTTATGCACTGACCAAAGATGCTCGTGCTTATATCACAACGGATGTCGGACAGCATCAGATGTGGGCAGCACAGTATTATCATTTTGATGAACCAAAACATTGGATGACTTCTGGTGGTCTTGGAACGATGGGGTATGGTCTTCCGGCGGCTATAGGTGTTCAAATAGCCCATCCTGATGCGCTTGTTGTGTGTATTTCTGGTGATGCTTCCATTCAGATGAATATTCAAGAACTTGCAACAGCTATTCAGCATGGCACACCTGTAAAAATTTTCATTTTAAATAATCAGTATATGGGGATGGTTCGCCAGTGGCAGCAATTGCTGCATGGTAATCGTCTTTCTCATTCTTATACGGAATCTATGCCTGACTTTGTGAAATTGGCACAAGCTTATGGAGCCGTGGGAATTCATTGTTCAAAACCCGATGAACTTGATGATAAAATTCAGCAGATGATTGACAGTGATAAGCCTGTTCTTTTTGATTGTCGTGTTTATCATTTAGAAAATTGTTTTCCTATGATCCCATCAGGATGTGCCCATAATGAGATGTTATTACCCGATGAGGCAAGCGAGGAAGCTGTTGCAAATGCTGTTTCTTCCGAGGGAAAGATTCTTGTATAAAATTAATATGTTAACAAAATAGTGAAAGATGGTGATGATGAAGTCTTTGAATTCTTTGAAGTCTTCATCTCTGTCTCTTCTTTGTGGAGAGTTCCTATTATCCTTAGAGCTCATTTTATGATTTTCATTCTTTGTTTAAAGACATGGGGTGTATTATTATTTGTACGCGATGTTTGTTTTTTTAATTCATATGTTCACATTAATAGCTATTTCGTTGCATTTTTTAGATAATACATTGAATTATCTGTTATAAATTAATTATGTTGTCTCATATATGAAAGATTCCATCGTGCAAGAAAAAAAGCCACCGTGCTTGAAGGGTGCGACCATGCAAACCGTCATGCCTATGAAAACAATAGAAAAGTTTGTCACTATGTTTTGGTTTCGCATTATGAAATTGCTCCAAATCGCTCTTTCAAGGGATTGATAGGAAAATCCCCCTAGCGGCTTGAAAGGAAGGGCAAAAATAACGAAGATCAAATGCAGCCATAGAAAATCAATTATCCACCATAGCTTATAATCAGGTAGTAATCTCACCTGATTATGCGGGGGAGATCTATATATATGAGATGTGTAGTCAATATATATAAACCGGAATAATACTCAACATCGTATCATTATCAGGACATTAACATTGAAAATTAAATATTCTTTCTTTTATTTGTTCTACATATTTATGATTCCATAAATCTACAGACACAAACACTCTTTGAATCCACCGCATTGGATTTTCATAACTATCAAATGATCCAAAAAATTTATCTCTAGAGTGTAGAGCCATTTTGTTATCAATGTATAATAATCTTCTTGGTTGTACATCAATTCCAAAAGATACAGCCTTCATAGCTTCATAAAAATGATTTAAAGCTTCCTTAGCTTTTTTTGACTGTGGCTCTAACATGCCCGGATAAAAAACAGCGCTGATATCTGGGAATTCACCGTCCCCTTGAACTAGGGGCACTTTACTTGTAGAGGTTACCCCATTTTTCTCCTCTATAAGGAATATTAATTATATATAAATTATCGCTTAAGCTACTCAAATCCTTCTCAATTAAAAGTTTTAAAGCTAGACGTGCACCAGATATTCTCGTTAACGGGCCATCAACATCATTGCGAACACCAGATAAAAATATCCCTTTAGGAGATAAATTTAAACCCTTTATAAATTTTAGTGCAGCATTTTCTATATGAAAATCTAACTCAACTTCAGATCCTAATCCTGTATAATCTTTTTTATTATCTTCTAAAGGAACTAGGTTATTTACTATATATTCGCCTTCAAACTTAATTGAATAAGGCTCTCCGATCAATAAAGAAAACATCATAATTAAATTTTTGCTAATATAGCCACTTTTACAAGACGCATCTAAATTATAAGGATTAGGTGACGTATTAATTGGTCTATCAATTGGAAGGTTTTCAAAGATTAAATGGTCTCGGGGTAATAGACACCTTTTGATTCATAAGAATTGTCAATATTCTATGTGATAGCAGCGAAAATGCTATTTTTTAGTTCAACCGAATATTCAATACACCCGTATGGATCATAAATAACGTGGTCTAAAGTCTACCAAAGTTTATCTCTTTCGACATTGCTTAATTCAAAAGCATTTTCATTTATCATTATAATTTCTTCCCCAATTATATTTCCCTATTTTTTTATTAAGAAAAGTGAAAAAACAATAATTAAAATTAAAATCAGCCATGTTAGCAAATAAGTGTCTGTAAAATCTTGGATTAATCCAAATAATGGTGGAGCAGTAATAATTGCGATTTGATTTACAGACATTGCTAAACCCAGAGAAAAGCCAACGCTTTCTTTCGGCGAAGAGTCTACAATATAAGCAACCCAAGGGCCATACCATCCTATTCCAAAAAAACCTAACCAAGCAGATAAAATAGTTAAATAAATTATGGATCCACTCATGCCTAAAATTAATATTAAAAATCCAAAAATTACTGCAATCATGCAAAACAAGACAGGAAAAAATCGTCCTTTTCTACAATGATCACTCCACGCTGCTAAAATAATTCTTCCTAAGGCACCAGAAGCCTGTAAAACAAAAAACAAATAAGCACTTTTATCTAGAGACAGGTGATAGATTCTATAAAAATAGATCGTTATAAAAATGGTTAAAACATATTGAACGATCACAAGTGAAACGCCTGAAAAAATAATATTCTTCATATGCGGTGCAGCCAACATCGCAAGACGAGATCTTATATTTGCATAGAACGAAACTCTTGCCTTGCTTTTTGGAACGATAGCTACAACTTTTGCTGGTGAGTGATAAAAAATAATAAATATACATCCACCTAAAAAAGAAACTATGGCACCGACCAAAAACGCACCTTGTATGCCATAAACAAGCGCACTAGCAGGAAGAACTATCCCAGCTAATGCCCCACCTAATGGTAGTCCCGCCTGCCTTATTCCCATTGCAAATCCGCGCTGCGATTGTGGAAACCATGAAGAAACAGATTTAGCGCCACCGGGTTGAGCAGAACTATAAAATCCCCCTACAATGAGCAAACAGACCAAAAGAGAAATATAGTTATTTGCGATTGCTCCCAACAAAAGAGCGACAGAAACGCCGACCGCGCCAACTCCAACAATATAGCGCTCGTTAAATTTGTCTAGTAATTCACCAGCTACAAGTAACCCAATAATAGGTAGGAACTGTGCTGCTGAAGACAGCAAACCTATCTGAGAGTCACTGAGCGAGAAATTTTTCTTAAAAAATTCAGCTAAAGGACCAATCCCTTGAACAAAGAAGCAGGCTGATGCTTGAGCGATAGTGGCAACAAGCAATACAATCCATCTATAATAATTTTTTTCTATAAATTTATTATTGCTCACTATACTCTCCCTCCAATTAAAGTGTATTCCAATAAAGTGGACTTTTTTCTAATAATGATTGCAACAATAAATCAGGTATTTTATGCTGATTACATAAAAATCTGTCAATACGATTGGTATTAATATGAAAGCTAAGGAATATGCTTAATTTAAGGAAATAAGCTATTATGTGTCGTGCAAATTTGATAGGCTAGCGATATAAGATAAATTTTACAAACATTGGTTCAGCTGGCATTAAACGCTCTTCATAAAAGATGCTATATTTTGGCAAGCTTTTTCAATATAATTCTCAAAGCTTTCTTCAGTCACATAGCCCAGATGCGGCGTGCAAAGAGCTCTATCTGATTGCAATAATTTGCTCTCATATACCGGCTCGCTGTCATAAACATCCAGTGCAAAGTAAGTTGAATTTTCCAAACTTAGTATTTTTTCTATCGCCCCTTTTTCAACCAAAGCTGAACGCGCTGTGTTGACAAAAATAGCATGAGGTTTCATGCTCAATAGACCATCTAATTGAATGATTTCTCTGGTTTTATCGCTTAAGCGTAAATGGATGGATATAATGTCAGGACGTGTAAAAAATTCATCTTTTGAATGCGTAAAATGATAACCTAAATTTTTTGCTTCTTGCGTTGAACGCTCGCTCCCATAAACCAAAATGGACATGCCAAAAGCTTGAGCATATTGAGCAACCATTTTACCAATACGCCCAAACCCGAATATTCCAAGAGTAGCCCCTTTCATTTGGTTGCCAAATGTTGTTTGCCATCGTCCTTTTTTCATATCAGACACAGATTTACAGAGTTTTCTACGCGCAGACATAATTAAGAGCCACGCAAATTCAGCAGCAGAAGTTGGATCTCCACCACCGTCTAATATTTCAATTCCTAAGTCTCTACAAGCTTCTATATCAATATGTGAACCTATAGGGCCTGTTTGGCGAATACAGTACAAATAAAATCAAATAATTATGCTTAATGTAAGGGATTGGGCGGTTATTGATTCTATTACGTTTTTTTGCTCCTATCCCTAACTTTTTTGGAGCTTTTTTATCGATTCAAGAGCAAGTTTTTTACGATCTGCACTCTTTGTATAAAGAGATGCCATGTTGTCGTCTGTCCATCCAAAAAGTGCTTTCAATTGTGAAACTGTTGCACCGGAATTAGCGGCGCGTGTTGCTGCTAATTTTCTCAAACCATGTGCTGATTTTTTTATACCCGCTTCATTGCATGCTTTGTAAAATAAAACCCCGAAGCTTTCTTTGGGTATTTTGTTTCCACGTCTACCACAAATGAATGTTTCATTTCCAATAGGACCAATTTTAAGGGTTTCGGCTAGTTCAGGCAAAATTGGTAGAAAAACATCTGTTTGGAATTTACTTTTCTCTGTCTTAAGATGAATGATATTATCTTTCACATCTTTCCAACCAATTCGTACGGCATCACCACGACGCAAACCCGTGTAAAGAAGAACATCAATCCAGACACGTTCATGGGTTCCTAGAGCCCATTTTTGATAATATTTCTCAACATCTTCTTCTGTCCAAACAGGAAATCCCTCTTTATTTTTAAGTGGAGGTTTTTTAACGCCTAAAGTTGGATTACTTTCCAAAAGTCCTTGATCAATCGCCCAATTAAAAAGACCATTAAGTGCCTTCAGAAAATTCCTAGCCATTGCTGGTGTTTCTTTACGCCTCTCAACACCGGCTATGATATGTTTTTTCTCGATTGCTTGATATGGAATATTTCCTATTGCATCGCACACCTTTATAAGAATGAGTTGATTTTGTTTCTTTGTAGCTTTAGCAAGGTTATGCCAATTGGAGCTGTTAAAGTATTGTTTAAGTAGCCATGCAAATGACCCTTCAACAAGTTTACCGGTTTTGGATTTAGGAAGTATAAGCCCTTGTAACTCGGCAAGTGCGCTTTTGTAGTTGTCAACAAACTCTTGCGTTCCATAGGTACCGCGTATTCTAATACGTGGTCCATGACCAATACGTACATACCATATAATTTTACCATGGCGCGTGACTTCTTTGACAAGATGAGGGGGGCGTGGTTTTGGCATAAGCAATTTTACATCTTAGAGAGCGCGGTTTCGTAATATTCATTCTTTGACAAATCTAAAAGTTTGTCTGGGTGGTTAACTGAATTTGGTATTGGGATATCGGATTTAAGATAGATAAGCAGTTCACCGGTAGGTTTGATTTCTACGAGTTCACATCCTTGTTTTTTAGCTTCTCTTAAAGCGCGTGCAATGGCTGGTTGCGTTATAGCAGCTGGACGAGGCGCCATATCTTTTCTCCTTACATTGAGATGCAATTCACGTGTGGCGTGAATCACGCTTGTGTTGAAAGTTGTTAGGAAAGGGTGGGGGTGCTAGGAGGTATTTGTGAAGAGAAGCACCCCCATATGTAAAAAATCTGTAAGTTTATTTTTTAGATGTGCTTAATTTCATATTTCCAATCAGGCAATTGAGTGAGAGCTAATGCGAGTTGTCCTCTGTGACATATGCATACATTGGCTTCAAAACAGGTGATTGCAACACGCTTTTTGTTTAAAAAAATTTGATATAATTTGTTTATTGCACAAGAATTATTCTTGAGAGTTGTCTTTTGATAATCTTCAAAAAGGCGGTCATAATCTTTTTGTGTTTTCAAATTTCTTCGTTTTTCAGAAGTAATTCCAAGTTCAGGCATATGCATATATTCAATATCAATGTTGCTTACAGCTTGCTCTAATTGTCTTTTCGAAAATCCCTGTTTTCTACTTATTGGATTTTTACGAACATCACATAAAGTTTTGATATTGTTTTCTATGAGACAACTAAGATAATTCTCAAGGGACCTACCTTCATAGCCAATGGTAAAAAAACAAAATTCCTCATCTTTAGCAGGCTGTATGATAATATGTTTGATGTTACACACGTTTAATTTCCTTATGTAAAAGGGTGGGGGTGCTCGTAGATATGCGGGGAACAAAACACCCCCATAAGGTTAAGCAGCTTTTGTTGAGAGTTGTTGTATCTCTCGTTCTATCTCTGCTAAAAAGGCTTCAACAGCTTGATTGATCTGTTCAATTTGTTGATCATCACGGAGAACACGCTTGACTTTCATGCGTAAGTGAAAGAATTCCCCCGTAAAACGTGGGTCATAGCTTACGAAATCACACCATTTTCGTTCTGTACAAGCCATTTGGAATTGCATTTGTGCGTGATATTCTGGTTTGATTTCGTCACCTATACAAAAGCGCATATGTGTTACTGATCTCGGACATTTGACTTCGATTAAACCGTCTTCTCCAATGAGACCATCAGGGCTAGCCCCCGCCATTTCTATTGTGGGGTGTTGGATAAAGCCGCACTTTGTTATATCGGCATCATAAATGAAGCCATATTCTCTCAAAGCATCATCTTCATGTTCGATACCCCATCTCATATCTTCAGTTTCATAATAGGGGCTTGTTTCGCCTGTTAAGCGCTCTGTTATGAGTTTGATTTTGTAGTCTTCATATTTGCTTGTAGGCAATCCTTTTGCTGTCTTACTGAGTATGTTGTAAACATTAGATGCGGTGACTTTACCCAAGCGCGCTTGAAACCATTCTGCTGTTCTTTGTTCCATCTCACACCGCCGTTCTTTGTTCTTGTGGTGCATATTCTATATCTTGGACGTGAATATATTCGGCATCTTGTATAGGCGCTTCTATTTGCTTTTGTTGTAGGAAAGATTGTTCTTTTTCATGCTGTCTCTTTTGCAAAACATCCAAAATCCTTTGTGCTCTTTCATCAGGAAGATCTTCAAGCTTTTGGACTCGTCCATACTCAAGCACTTTTTCTTCTTCTGTTTGAGTGATGTTTATTAATTGTTTGATTTGCGTAAGCACGTCATAAGAAACTAACTTCGTTTGTACGTTATGGTTTGCTTCATGGATACGTGCGGCTTCATCTTCTTCATAAATACCGGAAAGCCCGAAAGCATAGCGAGCACATTGTATAGTGGCTTTATGGCGCAACATACGTGCGGGGTATTTTTTCCAAGGTTCACTGTGGGCTTGTTCGCATTCTTTGAGATATTCGGTGACTTCGATAGGATCTTTAATCCCTTTGAGACGAATAGCACATTTGATAGCAATGATATTCCCATTCTCATTGAGTTGATCTTGAAAGGTCATGCCATCAAAGTCAGGATTTGATTTGATGATCTTTATCCAACCGTCGATAGAAACAACGGGTATGATGCCGCCGCCTTTTTTAGGGAATGCATAGATTTCTTTTGTTAAAGGGTTAAGTCCATAAGTATTGGCAACAAAAAGAAAAACGGCAAATTCTGCATCAGTGATGACATTAGCATTTTTATCTCCAATACAAGTTTTTATGATTGTGGTTCGAAATTCTTCAGCAGAAAATCCATATTTTTCTGCCATTTCTTTTAAAAAAGTAGAATTTGTCATCTTGATTTCCTACATTGCGCGCAATTCACCCGTGGCGTGAATCACGCATCTGTTAAAAGGCTGGTTGGTTGTTAAATTTTTATGTCTTGAGGAATTCTCGTGTTTCCGCGAATATTAGCTAATCCACGAATTTCGGCATTTCTAAAAATCTTGACTGCGTCATAAATGCGAGCACTATCATAAACTTTTGCATCTCCAAAAATCTCAACATTTCCATAATTAACATCATCCTCATACGTGAAATTGGAGCATGATATAATGACATCACCATAAACTTTAGCATTGTTATAAATGAGAGCAGGACCACAAATTATTGCGTTCCCATATACACGAGCATTGTCGTAAACCTTGGCACTATTCTTTATTCGTGCATTCTCAAAAACTGCTGCGTCACCATAAATACGTGCGTCATTGTAAACTTCTGCATCACCGCAAACATGAGATTTGTCGCGAACAACAGCATCACCAAAAACATGTGCACTACCAGAAACCTTGGCATTACCGTAAACAACAGCACGACTGTAAACTTGTGCATCAGAATAAACTGAAGCATTTCCACTAATACAAGCGCCATCAAATATCTTAGCATTATGAAAAATGGTAGCGCTTTCATACACCTTGGCATCATCATACACCCAGCAATTACCTTTAGGACCTAAGTTATATTCCTTTTCAATAAAACCACCAAGATCTCCTTTTTTGACATCATCAAAATCCCTTAAAGCACGAATACGGTGAAGAGTTTTTCCATCAAACTGAATTGTTTCATCAGTAAGTTTGTATTTCTTTTTCATGGTTTATTTCCTTGATTTGCGTACAATTCACCCGTGGCGTGAATCACGCTGGTGTTAAAAGACTGGTTTTGGGGTGTTAGAGTTTTGTCTTTACAGGTTGTACAATCCGATCAATTGGAATGCGTTTTATATATGCACAATGATCAGAATATAGCGTCAACAAGAAAGATTCATCTGAATTGGGTGGTATCATTTCAAATCTAGTGCATGCAAACGGTCTGAATTCGTATGAAAATGCAAAGCATTGCGATCCTATGAGTTCCATTGGCACGATATTCTCTTCACTTAAGAAGGCATCTATTTTGTCTTTAGAGATTATGGTATCTACATAGGGCTCGCCCTTATCTCCAGAGATCGTTATACAAAGTTCACCTGGATTGTGGGTATTTCTCACAACTAACTGCGAACACAAAGTAGGTTTAATTTCATATCTATACATAATAATTATCTTCTCTCGCTCGTTGTGATAATACTGCCTCCACGAACCTCTGAATCTCCGTAAATGTGTGCGTTACCATACACTTCTGCATTGCAATGAACACTTGCATTTTCGTAAACATGTGCTTTTCCAAAAATACGACCACCATATATTTTTGCGTTATGATGAATTGTTGCATTTTCATAAATATTTGCAAAATAACAAACTTTTGAGTTATCAAATACCTTGGCATTGTTGTAAACTTTTGCACCGCTATAAACCATGGCATCATCATAAACCCAACAGTCTCCTTCATGACTTAAGTTGCTCTCACCTTCTATAAAGCCGCCTAGGTCACCTTTCTTGATTTTTCCGAAGCTTCTCAATGAACGTATGCGGTGGAGAGTTCTGCCATCAAACTCAATTGTTTCATCAGTAAGTTCATATTTTTTTTCCATGATTACTATTTCTCACGTTCTACGATTACGGTGGAGCCACTAATTTTACAATTTCCAGCAATGTTTACACGACAGCAAATATATGCTTGATTGTAAATTTTAGCATTTCCGTAAACGTGTACACTTTCCCCTATAACAGAATTCCCATAAATCCGCGCATAGTCAAAAACCTTGGCATTATCTCCAACAGAAGCACCACCAACTTCGGCATAATCAGAAACTTGTGCATTGCCATAAATTTGTGCATTCCCATAAACCCGCGCATCATCATAAACTTTGGCATTACCGTAAACTTGTGCATTGCCAAAAATCCAACAGTCTCTCTTATGGCTTAAGTTGCTCTCTTTTTCTATAAAACCGCCTATGTCACCTTTTTTGACATATCCAAAGTCTCTTAATGCTCTAATTCGGTGAAGAGTTCTTCCATCAAACACAATTTTTTCATCAGTAAATTCGTATTTTTTCATCTGGTTTGTTACCTAGTTGAGATTCTTTTATCGCCATCAATCCAGTCGTCCCAACATACACATGCTTCACCGTAAATTTTTGCATGACCGTAAACATGCGCATCACCGGAAACTTCTGCATTGCCGTAAACACGCGCCCTATCATAAATGTATGCCTTTTCGTAAACTTGTGCATTGCCATAAACTTCTGCATTATCAAAAACGTGCGGTTCACCGCAAATATATGCATCACCGTAAACTTCTGCATCACCGTAAATGCATGGTTCATCGCAAACTTCTGCTTTGCCATAAATACGAGAATTGTTGTAAACATGTGCATAACCGTAAACTTGTGCATTTTCGTAAACCAAGGCATCACCAAAAACCTTGGCATAACCATAGACTTTTGCATAATCCCCAATCCAGCAATTACCACGATGCGATAGGTTGTCTTCTTTCTCGATATAGCCTCCTAAATCACCTGCTTTAACATCACTAAAGTCTCTCAGTGCACGAATGCGGTGAAGTGTTCTGCCATCAAACTCAATTGTTTCATCAGTAAGTTCATATTTTTTTTCCATTATTTTACTCCTTTAAGTTAGACTCTGCCTTTGTCGTTCTTGCAAAAGAACGGCATTGCATTGTGTGGTGAATTTTTTGAAAAGGAGGCGTCTTTTAAAAACGCCTTTAGCTTTTAAAGCACATCACAAGGACGCAAACGGTGTTGTTTTTCGTAAGAACCATACATTGCATCATCATATTCGCGCTGTTTTATATCATCTAAAAAAAAACCGTATGCTGAACTATGCGTAACAAAGTCGTGAGGAATGTTTCCGTTGAAACACTGCTCTTCACATTCTTTAAGATAGAATTCGGCAATATCTTCAGAGATGTCTTCGCAACGATTAGTCGTTGGTTCAATACGCAAGATTTGGACAGCATTATCGGCTTGGTCGATAAAATTGATCATGTCACTTTCTTCTAAGAAAGGACCAGATTTAGCGAGATTTTGCTCTTCATTTTCGCACATCACTAAGAGAATTTCATCAGAATTTATAAACACTGGTTTTGTCACAAATGCCTCCATAGAGCCTATTGGCAAAAGTTATTTTCTAAGATATGGAGTGAATATATTTTCGCTTTACGGTAATATCAACATAAAAATACCGTATAACGAAAATTATTTTATGAGTATTCATCTAAAGATTAGTGTGTTTTTATAGATATTTGGAGATTTTATGAAAGGTTATAAGACTGCCAAAAGAAAATTTTTACAATTGTCAAATGAAGAAAAAATAGCAGTTATCGCTTTTTTGATTCGATTAAAGTATGAAGAAACGCTAAAACTGCCCTCCGTTCTTCTTCATTGCAAGACGAATATAGATCATAAAAATCTTGATCTATCTTGCTTAAAGCCGGATACGGAGGATACTCCTTAAAGAAACTGTGTAGCTTCACTAGCTCTTCTGCGGTGATATCACGGTAGGCTTTAGAGTCAGAGTCATCAATCGATAATAAGCGCGTAATAGATGATGGACTCAATCCTAAATGTTGCCCTAAAGCCTTACGGCTTCCATGCCCCATTTCATTTAATTTTTCATTAATCCACATTTTTATTAGCTTTTGAAAATCCATTTTATTTTTCTCTCTTAAAATTATTAAATAATCAATATTGCGTATTACGAAAATTTTGCTTATATTTGCGTAATACGTAAATATATGACAGAAATTTTGGATTACATGATTACTCCAGCAGTTATGATTATAAAATATTTAGGTGGTGCAAAACGTGTGTCGTTGATTTCTCAATGCCATGTGTCTGCTGTTTATAAATGGACTTACCCCTTTGAAAAGCGAGAGGGTAAAGGCGGCATCATTCCAGCTAAATACCAAATTATGCTTTTGAACTATGCACGTGAGCATGGGATAGATTTGCGTCCAGAAGATTTTTTTTATCCCGAGCGCTTGCAGAGATTAATGCAAGAGCAACACCCCCCAATTACGAAAATTTGCAAAAGTTCCAGCGTTGATAGCGCGGGTGAGACTTTGCAGCATTAAGGAGGTGATGATGGCTGTAGAAAAGAAATACGAACTTACTGATGAAACAATTGAGTTTGCTGGAAAAACTCTTCACCGCATTCGTGCATTGAGAAGCTTTGGAAAAGTTAAAGCAGGTGATGTTGGTGGTTTTGTAGAGAGTGAAGGCAACCTCTCTCATGAGGGCGATTGTTGGGTTGGGAATAGGGCATGGGTTTATGGTGATGCACGTGTTTTTGGCAATGCCAATGTTCTTTTAGCAGCTGCGATTTATGGCAACGCCAAGGTTTGTGGTAATGCGCATGTATTTGGCAATGCTAGGGTTTACGGTCAAGCCGCGGTTTTTGGTAATGTTTACGTTTACGATAATATCCATGTTTATGGCAGCGCCAAGGTTTATGGCAACGCCAAGGTTTGTGGTTATGCCAAGGTTTGTGATGCTGCTAAGGTGTTCGGTCATGCCGTGGTTTATGGTAAGGCCAAGATTTATGGAAATGCATATGTTTGCGGCACTGAAGAATATGGTGGCGACAGAGTTTATATGTGTTCACATAATGCAAATGAAGCGCATAAGAATGATGATGGTAAGCCTCGTGTAGAGCTTATACCGCCGTTGGCACTGCTTGAAATTGGTAAAGTTTTAGAGTTTGGGGCAAAGAAGTACGGAGCAAACAATTGGCGTAATGGCATGCACTGGAGCAGGTTACACGGTGCTGCTTTACGTCATTTATTAGCATGGTTTGGTGGAGAGCATAAGGATGCTGAGAGTGATTTATCACACTTGGCACATGCGGCTTGTTGCATTCTTTTTTAATGGAATGCGAAGCACAACAGATTGGTCATGATGACCGCCCTCATAAAAATTAAAGGAGATAAAGATGAGTTCGAATGAAATTTTATGGATAGCAGTGGTTTCAGTTTTGCTCTTAAGCGGAGTGATGTTTCGTATTGCATTGCATTATCGCAACCAAGTTAAAGCACTTAAAGAGCAGGTTCAAGATCTTAAGAAAGAAATGAGAGAGAATGAGTTTAGGTATTTAAAGGAAAGCAAGCAGACAATTGATCAATGTGATGCGGATCTTGAACAATGCGACAAGCTAATTGAAGAACTGAAGCAAGAGATTGAAGAACGTGACGAGGAAATTGAAGAACTTAAGCAAAAGATAGATGCGTACCGAGAAGAGTTTAAACGGAAAAGTGAAAAGATACAGGCACTAAAAGCAGATGTTCAATCACGCGACGAGGAAGTTGAAAGACTAACACAAAAGCTTAAGCCGCGTGATGAAGCAGTAAAAGCGCCGGCTCATAAGAGTAAAAAGAGTAATAAGCAGGGTAAGTGAGGAGAGAAAGATGAGTTTAGTAGCAACAGTTCTTTCTATAACTACCAATCTATATTTGCTTTATGAGGTTTATCACTATTTTAAACAGGCAGGAGAGCTTAGGGATGAGATAATTAAACAAAAAAGAATAATATGGGATCTAGAGGATAAACTTAGGAAGAATGAGGGGATAAGAAATAGGTCCAAAAAGAAGCTTTAATTGTTTTTTGAGGATTACTTGAGGAAGTATGTTCCATAATAAAAAGCGGAGTATCTGATTTATTCAATTTTGAGGAACAAATGAAAAATTCTAATTTAATTTCTTGTCCACCGATTATATTATTAAAGGAATTAAGACCATTTTGTAAGGTTTGTTCTGTTTCGAGTTTTATTAGGTCTATATGTTTCGGAGATGTGGGGTTGATAGTTATTTGGCCATTTCCGCTAATAAATGTACCGTTGCTATAAACTATTTTATCAAATTCGAATTGGCATTTTTTCTCTATCCATATGTGATTTATTTTAATCATTCTTTCTGTAGGATTTTTAATGTATAATATGACACTAAATTTATTAGGATCATGTTTGTCTGGAGTAGGACTATGTACATTGAACTGTAGCGGTGGTCCTAAGTCCAGTTCTTCTTTTGTTTTTAGTAAAAAATTGACATGTTTTTCTGATGATGTGGCTTGCTTTTGCAATGATTTATTTTGCTCTTCTAGATGGTTAAACTGTTTTTCTACATTGCATACATCTTCTCTTCGAGTCTTTTCTGCTTTTTTGAGATCTACGTATCTTAAAAACAACGATAGTATTAGGGAAAAGATACTAATAATTATAGCTATAACATCTTTATCTATTTGCATACTTCTTACACCCTTCTTTCCTTCATTTTCGGAAAAAAACACTTCTATAAAACACATTTTGTATGGAGAGGAGCGGTGAATAACACGATTCTTTGTTTTGATCTAGGTACGAAGATGGGTTGGGCGTTTCGCAATGCCGAGAGTGACATATTCAGTGGTACCGTGAATTTTCAATCACGCCGTTTTGAAGGCGGTGGAATGCGTTACTTGCGTTTTAAACAATGGCTATCAGAAATAAAGCAGACAGCAGGTCAAATTGACGCGGTGTATTTTGAAGAGGTGCGTCGGCATGTTGGTACAGATGCAGCGCATGTTTACGGTGGTTTGTTAGCAACGTTAACGGCGTGGTGTGAACAGCATCAGATACCGTATGAGGGTATACCAGTAAGTACGATTAAGAAAGCGACGACAGGCAAGGGGAATGCGTCGAAAGAAGAGATGATTAAGGCGGTGCGTGCAAAAGGGCACAATCCGAAAGATGACAACGAAGCAGATGCTTTAGCAATTTTATATTTAGTTAAAGAAAGGGAATTGGGGTATGTCCAGTAAATTACCATGGACGAGGCTTTTTGCAGACAGATGGCTTGTTACTCTTGGTTGTTTGTCGCCGACCGAGAAATGTATCTATGTCATGTTGCGACTTCTAATGCTCCATACTGGTGAGCCTATTTTAAAGGACTTAAGGGTATTAGCTTTTTGGGTTGGTTATCCAGTAGAAGAGTTTGAAACAGCTTTGAATTCCTTGATTGAAGGTGGATTCATCATACGTTTAGACAATGGTGGGTTGTGGAACCCAGATGTTGAATTAGAATTAAATGATAGCAAAGAGAAATCAGAAGCAGCAACAAAAGCAGCTCATTCTAGATGGCATAAAACAAAAGGTAAAAATGACAATAATCATATAAAAGAAAACGCATATGCGGATTGCATGCAGAGCGCATACGATGCGCATAGTGTTGCGCAATGCGAACGCAATGCCATTAACAATAACATTAACATATATAAAAAAAATAAAACTAACGTTTTATTAAAAAAAGAAATTGATTTTGAAGATTTAGAAACAATAGATTTGGTTGACGAGCCAATCGAGTGTGATGTTGAAAGCCAATCAGAGCAAACCAACCAACCTCCCATTCACGAGCAGACAAGCGTTCCTAAGAAAGCCAAGCGAAGTAAGGGGAAAAAAGAACTTGGAAGCGTACCAGAAGATTTTGAACCCGATTTGCAATACGCAATCGATAAAGGCTTAACGCATGATGAGGCGTTATTAGAATTCGAAAGATTTAAACTTCATTGGAAAGCCAACCCATGTCGAAATGCAAACAATCGCGATTGGCAAAGTGCTTGGTGTGGTTGGATTATTAACCAGAATGGAACGCTAGCCAAGAAATTAGAACAGGAGAAACGATATGCAAACGAACGCTATAAGCTCTCAACAAATAACTTCACAAACAGCCTTTCACAAAGCTTCAGTACACTCAAAGCAGCAATCACCACTAGCAATTCTTATGGATCAGAATGCAGCAGAGATACAGAGGCTATCAGTTCATTTGCAAGCACTTGCCAAGAGAGTGGACCGGAGTGTGTACCCTCCAACCTCTATGCATGGAAAGCCGTTGACGCTGGAGGAGAGATCGCAAGTTTTGCAAGACTGTAATCGCTTACACGCACTGCTTTCACGGAAAGTTACGGTTGAACATATCGAGGCGGTTGCTTATTTGCTTTCTGGTCTAAAAATACCGGCAAATATAGACCCTAATGTTATCGCTTTAAATTACAGCATAGCCTTATCAGATGCTTCAGAATACGCTCTAAAGCAGGCTGTTAAGGATATCATATGCGGAAAAGCAAAAGGATTATCGAAAACCTTTATGCCAACAGGAGCAGAGCTTGCAGAGTATTGCAGAAATTTGAAAGCAGAGCTTTTGTCGGGAGCATCAGTCATGAAATCGTATTTAAAAGCATCCGAAAAAACAGCAAAGTAGTGAAATTTGCTGATGCTTTTGAGAATAGACATGCGTTTAAATTGACAGAAAGGCACCGTACAGAGCGATTTAAAGATTTTATGATAAAAACCACATTGAAATTAAAAACGCTTCTGTACAGTCCATTTTGAGGCAAATAAACCCATTGGTAAAGTTATGGATTTAGATAGGGGATATTAAACAGATGTTTTTAAAAAAACGTAAACAGAAGGGGGGAAAAAAGTGGGTTGCAACAGCGGTTGGATATGCACCATGGGGATTAGGGGTAGCTGAGTATTTTTACAATCTTTACGAATATGATGATGGCACAAGAGAATACGAAGAATTTGACGGTGGTCAGTATCATGAGATGCCTGAGAAAGTTGATTACAGTACCAAGGCGCAAGTGAAAGCATGGGTTTATGGGGGTGGTATTCCGCAAAGCGTTCTCAATTACGAACCTCTTATAGACGAGATCAATAAAGAGATCAAAAAATTATCAAAAACCGCAGGAAATAAATATGTTTACAGATAAGCAGCTAAGAGCCTTGTTTGGTATTATAATTTTTATATTTTTATGCTTTTTAGGAATTAAAAAAAATCCCTACTTTATCCAAGGTATTTTGATATTTGCATCTTTTGGTTTGATAATAATAACAAATATTTTTGTAATTTTATGCAATTCTCATATTCCTTTTGAGTTGCAGAACAATCCAAAATATAAAAAAGATGATGATACAACAGGTTGGAAGATATTAACACGTGATTTACAACAGTATATGCACCGACTCTTAAAGCTAATAAGTTTAGCACTTGTCGTTTTAATTTTTCCAAATAGTTATACTGTATTTTGGTATTTAGATATCGTTATTTGGTACTTTTTTTTAGTTTATTCATTCTTTCTCATGTTGCATACACGCAGTTTAATAAACATGTCCATTTACGCACTACATTTTATACTAAAAACCAAAAGTAAAATTTAAAAGCACTTGGTATTCAATTAGGTATGTATCAAAATGGAAAAAATTGAAAAAAATAAAAAATACGTATTGACTTTAATGAAAGGTTCGTTTAGAAAGGCATCAAGTGTGTAGAAACACTTAGCGAATAGCGGATAGGTTACGATACAGCCTCTCCCATGCCTTTTAAAATACTGACTTTCTTTTATGCTATCATTGGCATATAACGATTTATGTCGGGTGTAGTGTGTTATACAATACCCTTTTTAGGGGAAAGCACACAGCGGACTATTCGCCGTGTTTCTAGCGCCCGGCGCCCTTATAGGGTGTCAATAGAAACCTTCTTTACGAATAGGATTACTAGCATGAGTGCTACAGTTAAAAAACAAGCAACTTCTCTATTAGTTGCAAATGATAACATTCCCCTTCAAAAGCAGAATTTAGATAAAAAGTATGAATTAACAAGTGAAATGAAAACAGTGAAAGATCTTTTGAGTGATCGTGTTCGCACTGTTTATCGTATACGCGCTTTAAGAGATTTTGGTAATATCAAGGCAGGCGATTTGGGTGGTTTTATACAAAGTGAAAGCAACTTGTCACATGATGGCAATTGCTGGGTTGGTGATAATGCGCGGGTTTTTGATGATGCTAGGATTTCTGATGATGCTCAGGTTTTTGGTCATGCTGATGTTTTTGGTAAGGCACGTATTTGTGACAATGCTCAGGTTTTTGAATATGGTAGCGTTTATGATAATGCCAAGGTTTATGATAATGCTAAGATTTGTGGTTCTTCTTATGTTTACAGGCGCGCCCGCGTTTTTAATAACGCCGAGGTATGCGATAAAGCAGTTATAAAGGGTAATGTCAAGGTTTATGATAATGCTTTTGTTACTGGTTTTGCTAAAGTTTTTGGTAATGCCCGTGTTTATGGGAATGCTAATGTTTGGTTTGGAGCACTGATTTATGGCAATGCATGGGTTTATGGGAATGCACAGATTACTGGTTGGACAAATGTTTATGATAAGGCAAGTGTTAGCGGTAATGCGTATATTGATACAAAAGAGCTGAATGGCGATAGCAAAATTAGTGGTGATGAAAAGATTGTAGATAAAGCAGCGTAAATAACGGCGCGGGGGGCGGCTTTATAGCAAAAAAGCCGCGTCCTTTAAGACACGGCTTTTATTATCAAAACAGCTAGCGATCTAAATAAACGATTAAAGTAACCAATCGAAATATAAAAGAACGTCCCCTTATTGCACAAAACGTATCAAAATGCAAGCTGTTAAGTAAAATAAAAATGGGATTCACACTGTAGATTCAGTGATTTATAATTATCATTTATCAAATCAATTTAAATCATAATGAATAAAATGAACGCTGTTAAATTACCTTCTTTTCAAACAGAAGAACAATCTTCTTTTCGTCACCCCCCCCCATAATATTGAGGCAGAACAAGCTTTGCTTGGTGCTATCATTATCAATAATAATGCTCTTGATAGCGTTTCTGATTTTTTAAAAGCAGAGCATTTTTTTGAACCGTTGCATCAAAGGCTTTTTGATATCATTTCAAAAATTATCCAAAATGGAAAAGTTGCAGATCCCATTACTATTAAGCCCTTTGTTGACAATGATGAGAAAATTGCAGACATCACTGTATATAATTACGTGGTGCGTTTAGCTACAGAGGCAGTCACAATCATTAATACTAAAGATTATGGGAGCGTCATTTATGATCTGTTTATCCGCCGCTCTTTAATTAACCTTGGCACTCAAGTTGTGAATAGAGCTTATGATGCTTCTGTAGAATTTACAACATCACAACAAATTGAAACTGTTGAAAATCAGTTGTTTGAATTGGCAGAGAAAGGGAAATATGGAGGTGGATTTGAAAACTTTAATACAGCCATTACAAAAGCACTTAACATGGCAAGTGCAGCGAAAAAGCGTTCCTCAAGGCTCTCAGGGATAGCTACCCATATCAAAACACTTGATGAGAAAATGGGGGGACTACAGCCATCTGATTTGATTATCATAGCGGGGCCGTCCTGCTATGGGGAAAACCTCTCTGGCGACCAATATTGCCTTTAATATTGCCAATGCTTGCAAGCGTCATGATAACAGCCAAGCCAATGAAGGGGGCATTGTTGGTTTCTTTTCACTTGAGATGTCATCTGAACAGCTTGCAACTCGTATTATCTCAGAGCAAATAAAGGTTTCTTCTTCTGATATGCGCCGTGGTAATATCTCAGAAGAGCAATTTGCAAAAATTATTCACGCAATGCGCTCCTTACAAACAATCCCTCTTTATATTGATCAAATGGGTGGTGTGTCTATTGCACAATTGTCCGCCCGTGCAAGGCGTCTCAAACGACAACATGGTCTAGATGTCTTGATTATTGATTATATCCAACTCATGACAAGCGGTTCAAAGCGTTCATTAGAAAATCGCGTTCAAGAAATTACAGCCATTACCACCGGATTAAAAGCACTTGCAAAAGAACTCAATATTCCCATCATTGCTCTGTCACAACTTTCGCGTCAAGTTGAAAATAGAACAGATAAACGTCCACAACTCTCCGACTTACGTGAATCTGGTTCAATCGAGCAAGATGCCGACATTGTGTTGTTCGTCTATCGCGAAGAATATTATCTCAAAAATGAAGAACCAAAAGAAGGCACTGCTGAGTATAGCAAATGGCAAGATGCAATGGAGCAAGCCAAGAGTAAAGCCGAGGTTATTATAGCAAAACAACGCCATGGTCCGACAGGAATCGTTCCCCTTGCATTTCAATCCGATTTTACACGCTTTAGTGATTTAGAACATAATGTAAAACATTAAATAATTGTTATTAGCTAACTGAAAATATTGTAAAAACACATAAAACATGTTATGATCTTTACATCATTTAATGGGACTTACAAACATGCTTAATAAAGTGATTTTAATTGGTCATTTAGGTGCCAATCCAGAAAGCAAAACAATGTCATCTGGCATCGAGGTGGTCAATTTTCGAATGGCAACGTCTGAGAGCTATACAGACAAGGCAACCAATAAGAAAGTAGACAAAACTGAATGGCATTCCATTGTGGTGTTTAATCCACATTTGGCAAAAGTAGCACTTCAGTATCTCAGTAAAGGTAGCAAAGTTTATATCGAGGGGCGACTACAAACTCGTAAATGGCAAGATAAAAACGGTGTTGAACGGTATGTAACAGAAGTCATATTGCCTCAGTACAAAGGCGAGTTAAAGCTTTTAGATGGCAAAAATGATGATAATCAAGAGCCGTCATCATCTGCTTATGACAGAAGCATTTACAGACCTCTTGATACGCCCCATACCGTTATGAATGACAGTGTTCCTTTTTAATAGAGAGTATTTAAATGTCTGATAAGCCGCCGCTCCATACCTTTAGTGCAATCTGTAAATCTAAGCCAGTTTATAACTATACTATTACAGATCAGGAGATAAAATCATTACAACATAATAATAAGATTGAGACACTCTGTAATATATCAGCAGGCTTTCTAATTGTAATGATGGTCATTATCATCGGGTGGATGATACGTGATGATGATGATTGGAAAAAAATACCAGTCATTTGTATATCAATAGCGTTACTGTTATTTGTAGTGCTTTTGGGTGGAGAGACACGGTCAAACTCAAAGGAAATTTGGGAAAACGTTAAACAGGTGTCTGAGGTTATCTGTGAAAAAAAATAAAAAAAGGGGACGCCCTAAAATAGCAGGGCAGGTAAGAGAACCAAATGGACGTATATCACGTGCAAAAGCACTACGTGAAGCCGTTGATAAATTGGCAATAGAAATGCGTGCAAAGCGCTTCGGTTTAACGCTACAAGAGGCAAAAAATCCACTTTCTGGGTCTTACATAGGGCGACTTTGTTTGCAAGGTGTGCTTACTCAAGAGCAATATGACGCCGCCCAGCAATATCTACAGATAAGGAATAATTACCTTTGTGCAAAGGGCTTGCCTAATGCTATTTATGATGATGTGTCTACAAATTCAGATCCAGATAGCTTTGAACAATGGGTTCAAAAAGCAACAAATCACTATCAAGCCGTGAAAGAGGCAGTAAAAGAAGCCCAATGCCTCTATAGACAGTATAATCTTCATGCTGCGCTACAGTACCTCGTTATAGAAGATCAAATGCTACCCCACCTTGTGAATTCATTGCGCGTTGCTCTCAATATGCTTCAGAAGCACTTTTTGCAAAAATAACTATCAATAGAATATGAAGGGAATGGCAATAACAGCTAAGGTGGTCATTATTGCAAATAAAAACGCAGGAATCTTTAACCTAAATCGCCAGAGTATGTTAATCGGAAGAGACATTTACAGACCACTCTATTATCATTGCTTCATTAAGTTCCTCTAATCAAAATACCGAAATATAATAATGGTACCGCCAACATATGTTACGAAAAATAGTATTAGAGCAATGACAAAGAAAGCTATTTTTTTAAAAGGTGATATTAACACTAAACCTATATTATCTCGGCTTTTATTACTTGCAAAAGTTTTGTGATTATATTTAAAAGTTTCATGATAGAATTGATTGTAAGCAGCTCTCTTTTCAGGATTTTTAAGAACTTCATAAGCTTCGCAAACTTTTTTGAATTTTTGTTCAGCGTCGTTACTGGAATTATGATCAGGATGGTATTGCATAGCTAACTTACGAAAAGCAGATTTTAGCTGCTTATCATTGCATTCGTAGCTTACACCAAGAATTCCATAGTAATCATCTTCATTTACTATCATTACGTACTACCATGTGTATTGTTAATATTTCTACATTGCAGTTTAATTGATTCCCTTTTAATGTATCAATGTGTGTCATTTTAGTGTTGACAATGTGTTGCAAATCGTATTTAATGACAAATACGGCACTGGTCGTACTGTATCTAGACGAGGGGCAGTGCAGTTTGAAATCCCCGCAAATGCGGGGTTTTTTATTATCTGGAGGGCGTATTTTATGACATCAGAAAATACACAGCAGGCTCCACAACCCATTAAAAAGCGTATACCCCCAAAGGCAGGTCAAGGGCGTGTCAAAGGTATTCCCAATAAAATGACGCGCATTTTAAAAGAAGCAGTGGTTAAGGCTGCTGAGAATGCTGGGAATAAAATTGGCAATGATGGTTTGATCTCCTATTTGGAAAAGCAGGCTATGGAATGTCCAGCGGCTTATTTAGCGTTGCTTGGTAAGGTGTTGCCTTTACAGGTGACTGGGGAAGATGGGGGAGCCGTTAAGGTGATAACGCGTGTAGAAATCGCGCCTTTGGTCAATGACAACACGACAGATTAATATTGTTCCAAAGCTTATACCGATTTTTACAGATAAGGCTTTGGTGCGTGCGGCTTGGGGTGGACGAGGGTCTGGAAAGACAAGATCATTTGCCTTGATGGCTGCTTTAAAAGGCTATCAATTTGGTATGCAAGGGATATCGGGCACTATACTTTGTGCACGGCAGTTTCAGAATTCTTTGGCAGAAAGTTCATTGGAGGAAATTAAGCGCGCCATTGAAGCGCATGACTTTTTAAAGGACTATTACAAGGTTGGGGAGTCGTCGATTAAGTCGATAGATGGTCGTATAGCCTTTCAGTTTTCTGGTCTTGACCGCAATATAGCTAGTATCAAGTCTATGGGGCGTATTTTGCTTTGTTGGGTTGATGAGGCGGAGCCGGTGACAGAGACGGCTTGGCAAACGCTTATACCGACTTTGCGAGAAGAGGGAGAGGGGTGGAGAGCAGAGTTATGGGTGACATGGAACCCGTTGCGTGAGAATGCCCCCGTTGAGAAGCGGTTTCGCTTTTCAGACAATGAGGCAATTAAGCGTGTGGAGATCAACTGGTCAGACAATCCGAAGTTTCCGAAGATTTTGAATGAAGCGCGGCTTGATGATCTTAGAAACCGCCCCGAGACTTATAAGCATATTTGGGAGGGGGCTTATCTTACAGCGGTTCAGGGTGCTTATTATCAAAAGGAAATGTTGGCAGCCGAGCAAGAGGGGCGGATAGGGCGTGTTGCTCGTGACCCCTTGATGCAAATACGCGCCTTTTGGGATATTGGGGGCACGGGCGCCAAGGCAGATGCCACAGCGATATGGATAGCGCAATTTGTTGGTAGAGAGATCAGAGTGCTTAATTATTACGAAGCACAGGGACAGCCTTTATCGGAACATATAGGCTGGTTACGTCAAAATGGTTATGAGAAGGCATTGATGGTTTTGCCCCATGATGGTGCGACCAGAGACCGTGTGCACAATGTGAGTTTTGAGAGTGCTCTTAAACAGGCAGGCTTTCAAACAAAAGTTATCCCTAATCAGGGAGCAGGGGCTGTTAAGATACGTATAGAAACAGTCCGCCGTGTTTTGCCTTCTGTTTGGTTTAATGAGAAGACGACGGTAGCAGGGCGCAAGGCACTGAACTGGTATCACGAGAAATGGGATGAGAAGCGCAATATTGGCTTGGGAGCAGAGCACGATTGGTCCAGTCATGGGGCAGATGCCTTTGGACTGATGTGTATTTCATACAAACCACCAAAAGAAATACAAAAGCGACCAGCTTATAGCGGCAGAACGGAATATGAGAGCACGTCATGGATGGCAGAATGATGTATGATGAAGAGCATTTAGACAAAGAAAGTAACGCATCAGATCTGTCGACAGAAGGCTTATTTCGTAAGCTTGTGAGCTGGTACAAAGAAGATGTGGAGCATGTGAACAAATGGCGTGAACATGCGCGGGAGGATTTTGGTTTTTACAATGGTGATCAATGGAATGAAGAAGATTTATCGGCGTTAAAAAAGCAACGCCGCCCCGTTATGACCTTTAATCGTATTGCCCCATTGGTCAATGCCGTTGTGGGGTCAGAGCGTAATAACAAGCGCGAAGTGCAGTTTATTCCCCGTCAAGTAGGGAAGGCATTGCCTAGTGAATTGCTTACCGGTGCGGCAGAATGGTTTCGGGACATGGCGCATGCCGAATACGCTGATAGTGATGCTTTCCAAGATGCGGTTATCTGTGGCATGGGGTGGACTGATACACGGCTTGATTATGAGAACAGCCTCGATGGTGAACCGGTAATTACCCGTTTAGACCCGTTAAAGATGGTTTGGGATAGTGCAGCGGTGCAACCGAATTTAACCGATGCGCAACGTTTGTGGTATGTAGACCGCAAGCCGTTAGAAGTAGCTAAGCAGATGTTTCCCAAATCTCATTGGACAGAGCTGAGTGCAGATTGGGCAAGGGATGGTAGCTCTCATGAAGGTGTTCACCATAATGATCTTGATTATTACAGTGATGAAGGGAGCATTGATGTTGAAAACGGTCGTCGGATGGTCACGCTTGTTGAATGCCGTTGGTTTGAAAGCGAGAGGTATTACAAGGCAGCTGATTTAGAAACGGGTGAACTTCGTGACTATAGCGAAGAGGAATTTAAGCAGCTCCAATGCATGATGCCTAATATTCAAGGGGCGGCTTTCAATAAAAAGGTTGTAAGACGTGTTTTTTTAGGGAGGAAATTGCTTGAATCCCCAGATCAACCATTGGTTCCAGCTGGTCAATTGGGTTGGGAGTGTATAACGGGATATTTTGACAAGATAGAACGTCAGTTTTACGGTGTTGTACGTCCGACGAAAGACCCGCAACGGTGGGCGAATAAATATTTCAGTCAAGTGATGTATATCCTTAATAGCCAATCCAAAGGGGGGCTTATTGTCGAGGAAGGGGCGTTTAAGGACATCAGGCAGGCTATGCAAGATTGGGCGCGGTCTGATGCGTTGCTAGTTGCTGAAGATGGCGCCCTTGCACAAGGAAAGATCCAACCCAAACCCGTAGCAGAATTTCCAACGGGGTTTTTCCAGCTGTTTAATGAAGCTAAGGAAGCAATTAATCAGGTGACGGGTTTATCCCCCGAATTCATTGGCACAAGGGAAGTGACACAAGCGGGTATTTTGGAGGCACAACGACGCCAATCCAGTTTAAATCTGCTTGCTTGTCTGTTTGATGGCTTACGTTTGTATCGCAAGCGGCAAGGTAAGATTATTTTACACCTTATACAGAATTATTTGTCTGATGGTCGTTTGGTACGGATATCTGGTGAGGAGAATGCGCAATATATTCCATTGACGCGTGAAGAAGTAACGAGTGTTGAGTATGACATTGTTGTTGATGATGCGCCAACCAGCCCGAATGAGAAAGAGCGCACCTTCGGTATCATCACACAGCTTCTTCCATTGCTCCAAAATGCCATTACACCGGATATTATGCTTGATCTACTTCGTTATTCTCCATTGCCGGCGTCATTGCTTAATCGTGTCAGTGAGAAGTTCCAACAGCAACAAATGGCACAACAACAGCAGATGGACCCCGAGCAGGAAATGAAGTTGCAGGAAAAGCAACAAGACTTAGAGACGAAAGCACAAATGCATCAGATGGATTTGCAACAAAAGCAGATTGATCTGTTTATGCGTCAAAAGAAAGCGGAATTAGAAGCAGAAATGATGCAACAGCGCCATGACATTGAACGGCAGAAGCTTCTCAATACTCAGGCACACAATCAGATCATGCGAGAGCGAATAGCATTACACAGAGGTATGCATAGTTAAGAGAGGTGAAAGAATGAATGCAGAAATGAATGAAGCTATGAATGAAGATTACAGAGTTGGAGCACCGGTCTTTGATGATGAGAGCTCTTTTGATGCTGGCACTTATGATGCTGAAACGATTGATAATGATGACATTACGTCTCCAAAGCCGGTTTTAGAGACCGTTGAAAAGCCTTCAGAGATTGTTCCTAGTATAGAACAGCAGCGTATGGAGCAACAAGCCAAACAAGCTCGTGAAGCGCTTGTCAAGCTTTATGAACCCCAATCCCAGACGCCAATGGTTGAAGGTGAAAATGCACCCCCAGACCCTACACAAGACATTATTGGTTATATGGGTTGGATAGGAAAAAAGATTCGAGAGCAGGATGCGTATATTAGGGAACAGAAAGAAGCGCTAAGACAAGCTGAGGAACAGCAGCAGCATGATATACGTCTTGGTCAGTTTTTCAACAATTCTGTTAAGTCGTTTCAAAATAAATCCAGTGATTTTGGTGATGCGGCAAATTTTCTTTATGAGAAGCGTGCGAAGGAATTGAGTTCTTGGTCGTCACTTTATCCTGAGTATGCAGATACAAACACAATTTCTGAGATCATAAGGAATGAATTGCGTACGATTGTAGCGACTTGTGCACAAAGAGATCTCAATCCGGCAGAAGAGATTTATAGAATAGCGCAAAATCTTGGCTATCAGAACCAAGCATTACAAGCGAATAATCAAGTTGCAGAACTTCAAAGCCGTCAGAATTCTGCGAGAACCTTAACGGCGTCTGGTGGAGGGGGGAGTACAGGTCCACTTTCATGGGAAACGATGGACGCTATGACGGATAAAGAGTTTCAAGCATGGTACAGCAATCCAAAGAACCGAGTGCTTATACGCAAATTGAGTGGTGCGGATGATGAAGATTAAGTGAAAGACTTGTAGAGAATAAGCCGCCTTTGGTGCGGGTTAGTAGTCCGGCTTTAAGCCGGTTTTTTTATAGCAAAGAAAGGTGAAATAAATGGCAACAACACATATAGGGATTAATGATCCCCATGCGTTAAAAACATGGGCGAGAATGCTTGATGCGGAGGTCTCCAAAGCAACTCCTATTGCTCCTTTGATGGGGCAGGATTCCAATAGCATTATTCAGGTGAAAACAGAGACGCAAAAAGGCAAAGGGGATTGTGTAACATTTAGTCTGCGAGCTCAGTTATCAGGACGTGGTGTGAGTGAGGGTGAAACCCTTGAAGGCAATGAAGAGGCACTCCAATTCCTTCATGATAAACTGTATATCAATGAACTTTATCATGGAACAAGAATTGCCAATGAAGGCACTATTGATAATCAGCGCACATTGTTTAATTTGCGCGAAGAAGCCAAAAACAGTTTATCAGATTGGTATGCGGACCGTTTGAGTTTGATGTTTTTCGTTCACGCTTGCGGTTATACAGCCAACAGGCTTAATTTTGAGGGAGAACTGGTTGATCTTGATCCTCTTTTTTGGGGCTTTAATGCACCGTTAGCTCCAAGTAGTAAGCGCATTGTGCGACCAGAAGCAAAAACCAAGGATGAAGATCTTACAGAAAAAGCCAAACACAGCTTTAATCTTAAATTGATAGATGAAGCGGTTCAGTGCGCTAAGCTAGCGAATCCTAAAATTAGACCGGTTCGTGTGAATGGCGAGAGTGTTTATGTGTTGTATTTGCATCCCATTCAGGTGACGCAATTGCGCACTAATACAGAGACGGGTCAATGGCTTGATATTCAGAAAGCCGCTTATACCGGTTCGCGTTCCAAAAACCCAATCTTTGATGGTTCTCTAGGCATGTATAATGGTGTGATTTTACGTGAATCAGAGCATGTCACCAATGGTGTTAAATCCACGGATAGTACACGTCTTGCAGGTGTGCGCCGTGCTGTTTTGCTTGGAGCGCAAAGTGTCGTTATGGCATTTGGTAAGAGTTACGGTAAGACCCGCTATAAAATCGAAGAAGAAACCTTCGACTACAAACGCGAATACGGTTTTGGAGTGCATACAATTATGGGCATGAAGAAAACGCGTTTCCAAATGCCCGGAAGAGCACAAGGAGCCCAAGATTTTGGAACGATAGTTATCCCCACCTACAGCGGTGAAGTTGAGTGATGAGGAAAGGAAATAGGACATGGTAGATGGCGTAACAGGACACTTACACGGCAGAGATCTTCATACACATCAGGTCAGTTTTTTGCGTTTGAATATCTCGCATAAAGATAAGCATTTGACACGCAAAATCGGGACTTTACCGCGTGGTGCAATGATCCTTTCGATTAAAGCGTTTGTGAAGACAGCGTTTTCGGATGCGAAATTAAAGATAGGTAGCACCTATGGGGGTAATGAGTTTAGTGAAAAGGATATCAAAACCCAAAGCACTCAAGATTTTACATCAACCAACCAAAAAGAGTTTGTTTCAGAAGATCAAGAGCTTACGCTTTATGCAACACGGGATAAAACAACTGCGGCTGGTGAGTGTGTTGTGGTCGTGCAATTCGTGACCAATCGTTGAGAGGTATAGGGGAAGGCTTAATTCCCCTCACGATTTATGGAGCAGATTGTACAGAGAGTTGCAAATTAAGGGCAGATAAGACAGCGACTAAGGTAGAAAGTTTAGGGTCACCTGTTTTGCTTAAAGAGCGGTATAATCCACTGCGTTCGCGATTGGTTTCTTTTGCTAAAGCACTCATATTTTGTGCTCTAGCAACAATACCAAGGGCATCCGCTATATGAGCAGCATCACCTGTTTTGAAGGCTTCATTTAAAAAGACTTCTTGAGATTCTGGTGTTGTGAGGTGTTTTTCAAAGTTAAAGGTTTTCAATTTCATTTTTAAGATCCTCTAAAAGAGATAAGGCTTTTTGAATATCACTGGATTGTGTGGATTTGTCACCACCACAAAGCAATATAATGATTTTATCGCCTTTTTTTGTAAAATAAATTCGGTAACCAGCACCATAGTGGATACGTAATTCACCTATACCATTAAAAAACTTTGCATCACCCAAAAGCCCTGAACGAATTCTATGAAGCCTTGCAAGAATTATATTAGCAGCTTTTCTGTCTTTAAGTTTTTCTAACCAGTTATCGAATTCATCTGTTGTTTTTATTATCGCTACCATCAGTGCACTATACTACACAAAATACATAATATCAATAGTAATAATTTTTACAGAAAGGTATTTTGATGACACGTCATTATATTCGGGTTAAGACCGGAGGACCGATACCAGTAAAGCGAGATGTTTATCGCCATAAGAGAACACTTTCGCACCTTGTGTCGGTCATCCAAGATGAGATTGATGACATAGCGGATGAGTATGTTCATCAAATCCAAGAAAGTATTTTTGCAGCCATTCGTTTTTGTGAACGAGAGACCTTTTACTTTAACGAAAGCCGTGATGTGGTGTTTGAGACACGGGCGGGACAAGGTGTTTATGATGCAAGCACTACCAGCCATATCGAAAGTGCTGTTAAAATCAAAAACGTTTATCTGAGTTCGATAACATATTATGCATAAAAAACTAATAAAGTCAATAGGTTGTGTGAAATTATTTTATATGAATCCACTTAAGAATCCACACTTTTATGCATGATTCATTTGATCATTTTTTATATAAGATTGCCATGCATGAATAGACCATAAAAAGCAAATCATGATGTAAATGTTATAACGCATGTAAACGTTCAAATGAAATGAAAAGCAGCTATCATTCATAACAGTTCATAAATTTTATGATACGTTTTTATCACTCAAATCGCATTGTTTAAAATTTAGTCGTTTGGAATTATCGATAACATACGTTTAAAGAATGGTATGAGTTTTGCTCTTTTTTGAGCGAAACCTTAAAAAGGAATAATCGTTTGAAACTGTCATAAGCTTATAGGTTTAATTTATAAAGATTGCATAAAAAGATTTAAAGATAAGATCACTTTTAAAAACGCTTTCTAAAAGTTTAGAAAATGATAAGTAATCAGCATAAATATAGTATCATTACATATAGAATGAAAATCACAATGTTATGTCTTATGAAAGAGAAAGCTTTTTAATGATATAACGCAAGCAAGAAAACTTCAAAACCATTGTAACATCATAAGGTATGGGATTTTATTCAATTTTGAGTCAAAAGCTGTAATGTTTAAAGAATGCTCTATTCTAAGATAATGCCCCCAAGAATGGACCGGCTAATTTTTAAAGAAATTAGGTTTTAATGAAAAGTACAAATACGCTTATGAGAACCTCTTTAAATGCACGTTTAAACGTTTGAAACATAAAATGAGATCTTTATAAGAAACGTTAAAACTTCTTTTTATCACAGTTATAACTTAGTTATCATTTGCTCTTAAGAACGTTTCATTTATGAAAAACGAAGATCTAGATTTCACAGCAGAGCAAAATCTTGAAAACCTTACATTTTATAAAAGCGTTTGTTTATTTTTCTTATGAGAGATTGTTTTGAAAACCAATGCTCGTAAATGTAAAAATGGACTTTGTTACAAACTTTCACTTAATACACATTTGCTTTATTTACGTTTCTTTTGATAGGTTTTCATATCTCTCATAGAGCGCTTGCAATATGATACGTTTTGTATATATGCATTCATTACTCCATTGTGGATGATTCATTTTAATCAATAAGAATCGCTATTTGAAAGCCGCGTCATATCATTTGGCACGGCTTTTTTTTATTTTACTCTCTCTTTTATGATATGTTTATAACAATGCATTTTATATGCGTTTATAACCATAAAGAATGCACGCCCCATGCGTGTTTTTATTCTGTTTTATCAGGTATATTGACAAGCTTATCGCCTTCATAAACCTCACAATTTTTTGGAACCAACCTTACTGTGCTTTTTTTGTTGATTTTTGCATTGCCATAAGCACGCCCCCAGATCGTTGCACAATATGAGATTTTAGCATTGCCATAAACAGAGCC
>NZ_JBHIMN010000007.1:0-138531 GCF_042194155.1 Bartonella sp. MR63HLJHH | reverse complement strand
GTTTTGCTATTCGTGAAGGTGGTCGTACTGTTGGTGCCGGTATCGTCTCTAAGATCATTGAATAAATAATGCTTGTTGAGTGCTTTCATTATTGAAGGCACTTTGTATAACAGGGAAATAAAGAGCATGAACAGTCAAAATATTCGCATTCGCTTAAAAGCGTTTGATCATAGAATTCTTGATACGTCGACGCGTGAGATTGTATCGACTGCTAAACGTACCGGTGCAAATGTCCGTGGTCCCATTCCGCTTCCGACGCGGATTGAGAAGTTTACGGTCAATCGTGGACCGCATATCGATAAGAAGAGTCGTGAGCAGTTTGAGATGCGAACACATAAGCGTCTTCTTGATATTGTTGATCCAACGCCGCAAACAGTGGATGCGCTTATGAAGCTCGATCTTTCTGCTGGTGTGGATGTAGAAATTAAGCTCTGAGGTTTGAGGACAGAAGGAACAGACCCGATGCGTTCAGGTGTAATAGCACAGAAGCTGGGCATGACCCGTATTTATAATGATGCTGGTGAGCATGTGCCGGTGACCGTACTTCGTTTGGAGAATTGTCAAGTCGTTGCTCAGCGTACAGTTGAAAAGAATGGTTATACTGCTGTTCAATTAGGTGTAGGCTTTGCTAAGGTTAAGAATACTTCACAAGCTCTTCGTGGACATTTTGCTAAGGCTTCTGTTGAGCCTAAAGCTAAAATAGCAGAGTTTCGTGTAAGTCCCGACAATCTTCTTGATGTTGGTACTGAGATTACGGTGGAACATTTTGTTCCAGGACAAAGAGTTGATGTGACTGGTACCAGTATTGGTAAGGGGTTTGCTGGTGTTATGAAACGGCATAACTTTGGTGGGCATCGTGCTTCCCATGGTAATTCGATTACACATCGTGCTCATGGTTCTACAGGGCAGTGTCAAGATCCTGGTAAAGTTTTTAAAGGTAAAAAAATGGCTGGCCATATGGGGCAAGTGCGTGTAACAACACAGAATATTGAAGTTATTTCCACGGATAGTGAACGTGGTTTAATTTTAGTGCGTGGTGCTGTTTCTGGTTCTAAAGGTTCTTGGATTTTGGTACGGGATGCTGTGAAGAAGCCTCTTCCTGATAATGCTCCAAAGCCTGCTGGTATTCGCCGTCTTGTGAAGGAGAAAACGGAAATGGTTACTCCGGTGACGGAAACCTCTGAAGTTGAGGGAGCCTAATAATGGATCTTGTAATTAAAACTCTTGATGGTAATGAAGCTGGCAAATTAAAGGTTTCTGAAGCTATTTTTGATCTTGTTCCACGTGAGGATATTTTGCAACGTGTTGTTCGTTGGCAGCTTGCACGTCGTCAGCAGGGGAGTCATCAATCCCAAGGTCGTTCTGATGTGTCGCGAACAGGGGCAAAAATGTTTAAGCAAAAAGGAACTGGGCGTGCTCGACATTCATCTGCCCGTGCACCGCAGTTTAGAGGTGGGGGTAAGGCACATGGACCAGTGGTTCGTAGTCATGCGCATGATCTTCCTAAAAAGATTCGTGCTCTTGGGTTACGTCTTGCTTTATCTGCAAAATTAAAAGCAAAAGACTTAATTATTGTGGATGAGTTGACTGTTAAGGATGCGAAAACGAAAATGCTTGTTTCTCATTTTTCTAAGCTTGGATTTAATAACGCTCTCTTGATTGGTGGTAAAGAGATTGATATTAACTTTTTTCGTGCAGTCTCTAATATCCCTAATATTGATATTTTGCCTATTCAGGGAATTAATGTTTATGATATTTTGCGTCGCAGCAAACTTGTTTTATCAAAGGCAGCTGTTGAGGCTCTTGAGGAGCGTTTTAAATGACAGATCTTCGCCATTATGATATAATTATTAGTCCAGTTATTACTGAAAAGTCGACTATGATTTCTGAATATAATCAAGTTGCTTTTAATGTCGCGCCGAAAGCGACGAAGCCTGAGATTAAGGCTGCTATTGAAGCGCTTTTTAGCGTAAAAGTTAAAGCAGTTAACACGATAGTCCGTAAGGGTAAAGTGAAGCGTTTCAAAGGTATAGTTGGTCGGCAAAGTGATGTCAAAAAAGCGATCGTAACTCTGGCCAATGGTCAGACTATCGACGTTTCGACAGGTCTTTAAAGAGGCTCGGAGATAGGAATAATGGCACTTAAGCAATTTAATCCAACGACACCTGGGCAGCGTCAGCTTGTTATTGTGGAACGTTCTTGTCTTTATAAGGGAAAACCTATAAAGATGTTGACTGAAGGTTTGTCTTCAAAGGGTGGACGCAATAATCGCGGTCGTGTTACTGCTCGTTTTCAGGGTGGTGGACATAAACGTAGTTATCGGTTTGTCGACTTTAAGCGTCTTAAACGTGATGTTTCGGCAAAGGTTGAGCGTTTAGAATATGATCCTAACCGTACTGCTTTTATTGCTTTAATTCGCTATGAGGACGGGCAATTGAGTTATATTCTTGCGCCACAGCGTCTTGCGGTTGGTGATTCTGTTATGGCTGGTTTAAATGTGGATGTTAAACCAGGTAATGCTATGCCTCTTGCTAATATGCCCGTAGGTACAATTATTCATAATGTTGAGATGAAGCCAGGAAAAGGGGGGCAGATTGCACGTTCAGCGGGTACTTATGCGCAGTTGGTTGGACGAGATCATGGTATGGCTATTCTTCGTTTAAATTCTGGTGAACAGCGTTTGGTTCCTAGTAGCTGTTTTGCAACTGTTGGTGCTGTTTCAAATCCTGATCATGGGAATATTAATGATGGTAAGGCAGGTCGGTCACGTTGGCGTGGTAAACGTCCACATGTTCGTGGTGTTGCTATGAACCCCGTTGATCATCCGCACGGTGGTGGTGAAGGTCGTACATCGGGGGGGCGCCATCCAGTATCTCCTTGGGGTAAGCCTACGAAAGGTAAGCGTACGCGCTCCAATAAAGCCACTGATAAATTTATTATGCGTACGCGTCATCAACGCAAGAAATGAGAAAGGTAGTCTGAAGTGGTTCGTTCAGTGTGGAAAGGTCCGTTTGTTGACGGCTATCTTCTTGGTAAAGCAGAGAAGGTACGTGCAAGTGGGCGCAATGAAGTTATAAAAATATGGAGTCGTCGCTCTACTATTTTACCGCAATTTGTTGGTTTAACTTTTGGTGTTTACAACGGTAATAAGCATATTCCTGTTTCTGTTTCTGAAGAGATGGTTGGACATAAGTTTGGTGAGTTCGCTCCTACCCGGACTTATTATGGTCATGGTGCCGATAAAAAAGCGAAGAGGAAGTAGGAATGGGAAAAGCTAAAGTTTCGCGCCAGCTTAGAGATAATGAAGCAAGAGCTGTCACGCGGACAATTCGTGTTAGTCCGCAGAAGCTTAATTTAGTTGCTGCAATGATTCGTGGTAAAAGAGTTAATGTAGCACTCGCTGATTTGATGTTTTCACGCAAGCGTATTGCTGCTACTGTGAAAAAAACGCTTGAATCAGCAATTGCAAATGCAGAGAATAACCACGATCTTGATATTGATTCGCTTATTGTGGCGGAAGCTTATGTTGGTAAGTCGATAGTGATGAAGCGCTTTCATGTTCGTGGTCGAGGGCGTGCTAGTAGAATTGAACGTCCATTTTCGCATCTTACTGTTATTGTTCGTGAAGTTACCGAAAAAGTGGAGGCCGCGTAATGGGTCAGAAGATCAATCCAATAGGACTTCGTCTTGGTGTTAATCGGACTTGGGATTCTCGTTGGTATGCTGATAGTGGTGAATATGGGCGCCTTCTTCATGAAGATTTGAAAATTCGTTCATATGTGCTGGAGGAGCTTAAACAGGCGGCTATTTCGAAGGTTGTTATTGAGCGTCCTCATAAGAAGTGTCGTATTACGATTCATTCTGCACGTCCTGGTTTGATTATTGGTAAAAAGGGTGCTGATATCGAAAAGCTTCGTCGTAAGCTCTCAGAAATGACGGATGCTGAAACTTCATTAAATATTGTGGAGATTCGTAAACCGGAGATTGATGCCACGATTATTGCGCAATCAATTGCTCAACAGTTAGAGCGTCGTGTTGCTTTTCGTCGTGCAATGAAGCGTGCTGTTCAGTCTGCTATGCGTCTTGGTGCGGAAGGTATTCGTATCAATTGTTCTGGCCGTCTTGGTGGTGCTGAAATTGCTCGTATGGAATGGTATCGTGAAGGTCGTGTTCCACTTCATACCTTGCGTTCTGATGTTGATTACGGTACAGCAGAAGCTAAGACCGCTTATGGTATTTGTGGTATTAAAGTTTGGGTCTTTAAGGGTGAGATTCTTGAGCATGATCCGATGGCTTCAGAACGTCGTGCTACGGAAGTTGATCAATCTGGTTCTTCATCGAATCGTCGCCGTGAAAATGCTTAGTTTTTGAGATTGAACTAAAATTTGGAGTAGAGAACAATGTTGCAGCCAAAGCGCACAAAGTTCCGTAAACAGTTCAAGGGCCGTATTCACGGTGTTGCGAAGGGTGGTACGGATTTGAATTTCGGTGCCTACGGTTTGAAGGCTGTTGAGCCGGAGCGGATTACTGCTCGTCAAATTGAAGCGGCGCGCCGTGCGATTACGCGTTATATGAAGCGTTCTGGTCGTGTATGGATTCGCATTTTTCCAGATCTTCCGGTTACATCTAAACCGACTGAAGTTCGTATGGGTAAAGGTAAGGGAAGTGTCGATTATTGGGCTGCACGTGTTGCTCCTGGACGCATCATGTTTGAGCTTGATGGCGTTCCTGAGGATGTTGCACGTGAAGCACTAAGATTGGGTGCTGCAAAGTTGCCTATAAAAACGCGTTTCATCCAGCGTATTGCTGAATAATGAGGTTAAGCGATGAAAGCCACAGAATTACGGGCGCAAACGCTCGACCAAATGAAAGATGAATTGGCTAAGTTAAAGAAAGAGCAATTTAATTTGCGTTTTCAAAAAGCAACAGGTCAATTAGAAAAGACTGCGCGTGTTAGACAAGTTCGTCGTGATATTGCGCGTATTAAAACTTTTCTTCGTCAAAAGGTAAGTGAAAGTAAGGTTTAAGGAAATGAGAGATGCCTAAACGCGTTTTGCAGGGTGTTGTTATTAGCGACAAAAGTGATAAGACTGTTGTTGTCAAAGTTGAGCGCCGTTATTCTCATCCGCTTCTTAAGAAGACTGTTCGGCAGTCTAAAAATTATAAAGCGCATGACGAAAACAACCAATTCAAGATTGGGGATCAAGTTTCTATTCAAGAATCTAGACCAATTTCGAAAGATAAATGTTGGATTGTTGTAAAAGACAATGTAGCGTAATGAGTTAAGTTTATTGTTTTAGAATTTAACAGTGTTTTTATCATTGATAAATTTAAAGGCGATGACTTTATCGTTATTTGGCAGGCAAATCCGAGTGTATAAAAGGTACAATCGGATATATGTGTTAAGAGAAGGTGGCCAGTCATGATTCAGATGCAAACAAACCTCGACGTTGCTGATAATTCTGGTGCTCGTCGTGTCATGTGCATCAAGGTGTTAGGCGGTTCAAAGCGGAAATATGCTTCGGTCGGTGACATTATTGTTGTTTCGGTTAAGGATGCTATTCCTCGTGGCCGTGTTAAAAAAGGTGATGTTATGAAAGCTGTTGTGGTTCGTACTGCTAAGGATATTCGTCGCGCAGATGGTAGTGTCATTCGTTTTGATAGTAATGCTGCGGTTTTAGTGGATAATAAAAAAGAGCCGATCGGTACTCGTATCTTTGGACCTGTTCCCCGCGAATTGCGTGGTAGGAATCATATGAAGATCATCTCGCTCGCTCCTGAAGTTCTGTAAGGAGTAAATGTTATGCAGAAGATTCGAAAAGGTGATAAAGTTGTTGTTTTATCCGGTAAGGATAAAGGATGTAGTGGTGAGGTAATTAAGGTTAGTCCAAAAGAGAATAAGGCTTTTGTTCGTGGGATTAATATGATTAAACGTCATCAACGTCAAACGCAGAAGCAAGAAGCTGGAATTATTTCTAAAGAAGCTCCGATTCATCTGTCTAATTTGGCGATTGCTGATCCTAAAGATGGTAAGCCTACACGTGTAGGCTTTCGTATGAATGCAGATGGTAATAAAGTGCGTTTTGCCAAGCGTTCGGGAGAGTTGATTAATGGCTGAGGAAAGACAAATACCGCGTATGAAAGCGCATTATTTTGAAGTGATTCGTAAAGCGCTTCAAGAGAAGTTTAATTACAGAAATGCGATGCAAATTCCGCGGATTGATAAAATTGTAATAAATATGGGGATAGGTGAAGCAACTGCTGATTCGAAGAAGCCTTCTCTTGCTGCTGAGGATTTAGGGCTAATAACAGGTCAGAAGGCTGTTGTTACACGTGCGCGTAATTCTATTGCGACCTTTAAGGTTCGTGAAGGAATGCCTCTTGGGGCTAAAGTTACATTGCGTAAAGATCGTATGTTTGAGTTTTTAGATCGTCTTGTTACGATTGCTCTTCCACGGGTTCGTGACTTTCGTGGTTTGAATCCAAAGAGTTTTGATGGTCGTGGCAATTTTGCTATGGGTATTAAAGAACACATTGTGTTTCCAGAAATCAACTATGATAAAGTTGATCAAATTTGGGGCATGGATATTATTGTTTGTACGACAGCAAAAACGGATGATGAAGCTCGTGAGTTATTGCGTGCTTTTAATTTTCCGTTTCGTTCGTAACGGCAGACATAGTGAGGTGAAAGTATGGCCAAAGTAAGTGCCGTTGAAAAAAATAAGCGTCGTGAGGTGATGGTAAAGCGTTATGCTGCCCGTCGTGCACGTTTGAAAGCAATAGTTATGGATCAGAAGGTTTCTCTTGAAGAACGTTTTAAAGCTTCTGTTCAGTTGGCAGAGTTGCCACGTAATTCTTCGAAAGTTCGTATTCGTAATCGCTGTGAGGTTTCAGGTCGTCCGCGGGCTTATTATCGTAAATTAAAAATGTCGCGAATTGCGTTGCGTGAGCTTGGCTCTATTGGCCATATTCCTGGTATTGTAAAGTCTAGTTGGTAAGAGGAGATTATTTAATGTCTATGTCAGATCCTCTTGGTGATATGTTAACACGTATTCGTAATGCACTTGGTCGTAAAAAAGGTAAAGTAGTTACTCCAGCTTCGAAGCTTCGTGCGCACGTTCTTGATGTTCTTCAGTCGGAAGGTTATATTCGTGGATATAATCAAATTGATTTAGGTGATGGGAAAGCTGAAATTGAAATCGAATTGAAGTATTTTGAAGGGCTGGCTGCTATTCGTGAGATTTCACGTGTATCAAAGCCAGGTCGTCGTGTGTATGTTTCTGCTAAGTCACTTCCACAGGTGGCAAATGGTCTTGGTATTTCGATTTTATCGACTCCTAAAGGCGTCATGGCAGATCATGAGGCGCGCGAACAGAATGTTGGTGGAGAACTCCTTTGTCGTGTTTTCTAAGTTATGTCAAGAAAACGGAAGAAAAAGTAGGTTAGAACAATGTCTCGTATTGGAAAGAAACCCATTTCAATTCCTTCTGGAGTTACTGCTACTGTTGAAGGTCAGCTGGTTAAGGCAAAAGGTCCAAAAGGTGAGCTGAGCTACGTCGTCAATGATGAAGTCTTAGTCAAGTTTGAGGAAAATATCATATCAGTTATGCCGCGGGATCAGTCAAAAGATGCGCGTTCTAAATGGGGTATGTCGCGCTCAATGATTGAGAACATTTTTTGTGGTGTGAAGGATGGTTTTGAAAAGAGGTTGGAGATTAATGGGGTTGGTTATCGTGCTGCTTTGCAGGGTAAGGATGTCCAACTATCTCTAGGCTTTTCCCATGATGTGGTTTATAAAGTTCCATCGGGTGTTACTGTAACTGTTCCTAAGCCGACAGAAATAGTTGTTTCTGGAATTGATAAACAGCAAGTTGGACAAGTTGCAGCGGAGATTCGTGAGTATCGTAGACCTGAGCCTTATAAAGGTAAAGGTGTTAAGCATGCAGATGAACGTATCTTCCGTAAAGAAGGTAAAAAGAAATAAGGATTTTGTATTATGGTTTCATCTAAGGACATTATCCAACGTCGTGCAAGGCGTGTTCGTCGTAGACTTAAAGTGGTTTCTCATGATCGTCCTCGGCTTAGTGTTTATCGTTCAAATCAGAACATTTATGCTCAAGTTATCGATGATTTGCGGGGATGTACACTTGTTTCAGCCTCTACTCTTGAAAGTGATTTAAAAAAGTCGTTAAAGAGTGGTGCTGATAAAAAAGCAGCTTTTGCTGTTGGTAAGTTAATTGCTGAGCGTGCGAAGCAAGCGGGTGTTAATGAAGTGGTTTTTGATCGTGGAGCGTATGTGTATCATGGTCGAGTCAAGGCTTTAGCTGAAGCTGCTCGTGAAGGTGGTTTGAATTTCTAAAATTTCTTATTTGTGAGTGAGTAAGGAGAGTTTAGAGTATTTCGTTTAAGTTCTTCCAGTTTGATGAGGGACTTTGTTATCGTGCTTCCGGAAAAGAAAAAGGAATGAGGAATGGCACAAAAAGAACGTGGTGAGAGAGAAGAACGCGATAATGAGTTTGTCGATAGGCTAGTTCATATCAATCGTGTTGCTAAAGTTGTAAAGGGTGGTCGGCGTTTTGGTTTTGCTGCTCTTGTTGTTGTTGGAGATCAAAAAGGGCGTGTAGGTTTTGGACATGGTAAAGCCCGTGAAGTTCCAGAAGCCGTTCGTAAAGCAACGGAATCTGCAAAACGTGGGATGATTTATGTTCCGCTTCGGTCTGGACGTACATTGCACCATGATCTTGAAGGGCGTCACGGAGCTGGGCGTGTTTTACTACGTTCGGCTTCTGCTGGTACTGGTATTATTGCTGGGGGACCGATGCGTGCTATTTTTGAAGCTCTTGGTATGCAGGATGTCGTTGCAAAATCATTGGGATCGTCTAATCCTTATAACATGGTTCGTGCAACATTTGATGCATTGAAACATCAAATGCATCCTAGAGATATTGCTGCTCAACGTGGTATAAAATATTCGACTTTGCAGGCGCGTCGTCGCCATTTAGTTGACCTAGAAGGATAGTTTCTGAGATTATCAGAAAAGGAATTAGGAAATGGTTCAGAAAAAATCTCAGAGTGGTAAAACTATCACGGTGGAGCAAATTGGAAGCCCTATTCGAAACTCACAGATTCAGCGTGCAACCTTAAAGGGGCTTGGACTAAATAAAATGCGTCGTCGGCGCGTTTTAGATGATACACTTTGTGTGCGGGGTATGATTGCTCAGGTTCGGCATCTTGTTCGCGTTATAGATGAAGGTTAAGGGTTGCGGGAGTATTAGATATGAAACTCAATGAACTGCGTGATTGTGAAGGCGCAACAAAAAATCGTAAGCGTGTTGGGCGTGGTATTGGTTCCGGTACGGGTAAGACTGGTGGTCGTGGTGTAAAAGGGCAAAAGTCGCGTTCTGGTGTTTCCCTTAATGGTTTTGAAGGTGGGCAAATGCCTATCTATCGTCGTTTGCCAAAACGTGGATTTAGAAATTTCTTTGCCAAAACCTACAATGAAGTTTCACTAGGACGTATTCAGTTGGCAGTTGATGCAGGTAAGTTGAATATTGAAAAGCCTGTTGATATGATTGCTTTGAAAGAAGCTGGTATTATTCGTCGTGAAAAAGATGGGGTTCGTCTTCTTTCTGATGGTGATTTGAAGGCTAAGATTACCTTTCATGTTTCTGGTGCTTCACAAGCTGCTCGTGTTAAGATTGAAAAAGTGGGTGGTCAGGTTATTTTTCCTGATATTGCTCAATAATTTTTTAATATGAGTAGAGACCTAAAGAAGAGTTACATCTGTTCTGTGGGATCTTTTGTGGAGAATTTTTTAAGTTCTGCATTTATTTGTGTATGCATATATGAATTTTAGGGTTATACTTCTGTGATTTAAAGAACTGGAGTAGTGAAGTGGAGACGTTTTATGGCATCAGCAGCAGAGCAATTTGCTTCCAATATAAACTTCGGTACCTTTTCTCGTGCAACTGAATTAAAGAAACGCATCTGGTTTACTCTGGCAGCGCTTCTTGTATATCGCTTTGGCACTTACATCTCTCTTCCAGGTATTAATATCGATGCTTTACGGCAAACATTCGAACATCACGCGTCGGGTGTATTAGGACTCTTTAATATGTTTGCTGGGGGTGCCGTTGGGCGTATGGCTATTTTTGCGCTAGGTATCATGCCTTATATATCGGCATCTATTATTGTGCAATTGTTAACATCTATTATTCCTTCTTTGGAAACTCTTAAAAAAGAAGGGGAATTAGGTCGTAAGATTATCAATCAATATACGCGTTATGTAACAGTAGTATTGGCGATTCTACAAGCTTTTGGTATTGCGGTTGCGCTTGAAAGCGGTATAGGGACGGGGCTTCAAATTGTTTTAGAACCAGGTCTTATGTTTCGTATTTCTTCTGTTATTACCCTTGTTGGCGGAACGATATTTCTCATGTGGCTTGGCGAGCAAATTACGTCACGTGGTGTTGGTAATGGGGTTTCTCTTATCATTTTTACAGGGATTGTAGCCAATTTCCCTTCTACTTTTGCTCAGCTTTTGACAGCTCATAGTCAGGCTGATTTATCAACTTTTCTTTTAATAGGAATCGTTCTTATTGCTGTTTTGGTTATTGGGCTTATTGTTTTTATAGAGCGTGCGCAACGGCGAATTCTTATCCAGTATCCAAAACGTCAGGTCGGGAATCAAATGTTTCAAGGAGATATGTCGCATCTTCCTTTAAAGTTGAATACTGCTGGTGTTATTCCACCTATTTTTGCTTCCTCTTTATTATTATTACCTGCCACTATTAATAATTTTTCTGATAAAATGCCACAATGGGTTCAGTCGATTTCTTATGCTCTTGGTCATGGACAGCCACTTTATATGATTGTTTATGCATTTTTAATGGCGTTTTTTTGCTTTTTTTATACAGCTATTGTGTTTAATCCAAGTGATACTGCAGATCAGTTGAAAAAGCATTCTGGTTTTATTCCAGGGATTCGTCCAGGTGAGCGTACAGCCGAGTATATTGATTACGTTTTGACGCGTATTACTGTTGTGGGCGCTGTTTATATTATCTTGGTTTGTTTGTTACCTGAATTTATGATATCTGCATTGCAGGTTCCTTTTTATCTTGGGGGAACATCCTTGTTGATTGTTGTTACTGTTACGCTTGATACGGTTGCTCAAATTCAGGGGTATCTTGTTGCCCACCAATATGAAGGGTTGATAAAAAAATCAAAACTTCGTGGAGGTAGAAGGAATCGATGAGAGTTATTCTTTTAGGTCCTCCTGGAGCGGGAAAAGGTACGCAAGCAAAAATGTTGACTGAGGAATATAACATTCCTCATTTATCAACAGGGGATATGTTGCGTGAGGTGATTGCCAAAGAAACGGAGATTGGTAAAAAAGCTAAAGCTATTATAAGTTCTGGTGCTTTGGTTCCTGATAATATTGTTAACCAAATCGTATCAGATCGGATTGATGAAACTGATTGTGTAAACGGTTTTGTTTTGGATGGATATCCTCGAACTGTGGGGCAGGCAGAAGCGTTACAACGGATTTTGCAGTCAAAAAATATGCGGCTTGATGCTGTTATTGAGTTGTGTGTTGATGAAGACGTGTTGATTGAACGTATGAAGAAGCGCGTTGAGGAAACAATAGCGGCTGGTGGACAGGTTCGTTTAGATGACAATCCTGTTGCTTTTACAAAAAGATTAGTAGAATATCGTGAAAAAACCGCTCCCTTATCAAAATTTTATTCAGAGAGGGGAATGTTGAGGGTCATTGATGGAATGATTGGTATTACTGAAGTGACACGCATGATTAGAGGTTTTCTTTCATGAGATTTTTTTTTAGGAATAAATGAAAAGAGTTGACTTTTGAGATGAAATCTATAACAAATAAATTTAATTTATTTTAGTGAAATAATAGGATTCGGAAGAATTTTTTTCTGAGTCTATTTTTTTCTGTAAGGTATATCAGGTATTTTATAACAATTTGTCAAAATAACTAAGGAGAGTAGGCGTGGCTCGTATTGCTGGCGTCAATATCCCGACAAATAAGCGTGTAATTATTGCGCTTCAATATATCCACGGGATTGGACCAAAATTTGCTCAAGAAATTATTGAAAGAGTTGGCATTCCCTTGGGGCGTCGTGTGCATGAGCTTTCAGATGCTGAGGTGCTGCAGATTCGTGAGGCGATAGATCAAGGCTATCAAGTTGAAGGTGATCTTCGTCGTGAGGTTGCTATGAATGTTAAACGTTTGATGGACCTTGGTTGTTATCGAGGATTGCGTCATCGCCGGTCTTTGCCTGTCCGAGGGCAGCGTACACATACAAATGCTCGTACGCGTAAAGGACCAGCTAAGGCAATTGCCGGTAAAAAGAAATAAGAGCCTTTTTGGAAGGTTTTTATATATTCTGTTTCTTGTTTGATTGTTTTGACAAGGAAAAGAAGGTGGAGCTGCTGATGTTACGGCAGTGATGAGATCGTTGAAAGGGAAATTATGGCCAAGGAAGCCACACGTGTTCGTCGTCGCGAACGTAAAAATATTTCATCGGGTGTTGTGCATATTAATTCAACATTTAATAACACAATGATTACTATTACTGATGCTCAGGGTAATGCAATTGCTTGGTCATCTGCGGGGGCTCAGGGGTTTAAAGGTGCGCGTAAATCGACACCTTTTGCTGCTCAAGTTGCTGCGGAGGATTGTGCAAGAAAAGCGCAAGAGCATGGTATGCGTTCTTTGGAAGTTGAAGTTTGTGGACCTGGATCAGGGCGTGAATCTGCTCTACGTGCATTGCAATCTGTTGGTTTTGTCATTACTTCTATTCGTGATGTAACACCAATTCCTCATAATGGATGTCGTCCGCGGAAAAGGCGGCGTGTTTAATTGGGTGTTGTTTTTTGTTGTCGGAGATTTCTCTGATGTTCACATTGGTCGTTACGATTGAATGGTAACGGAACTAAAGAACGGGAATAAAAATATGATCCAGAAAAACTGGCAGGAACTTATTAAACCCAATAAGGTTGAATCATGTGCGCATGATAATCCAAATGTTATAAGTGTGATCGCTGAACCTCTTGAGCGGGGTTTTGGCTTAACGTTAGGAAATGCACTTCGTCGCGTGTTGTTATCTTCTCTTCGTGGTGCTGCTATTACTGCTGTGCAGATTGACGGTGTCTTACATGAATTTTCATCGATTCCAGGTGTGCGTGAGGATGTTACGGATATTATTCTGAATATAAAAGAAATTGCGCTTCGTATGGAAGAAGAAGGTCCTAAACGTGTCGTTGTTTATAAAGAGGGGCCTGGTGTCGTGAAAGCGGGAGATATCAGTACCGTTGGGGATATGGAAATTCTAAATCCAGATCATGTTATTTGTACTCTTGATGAAGATGCTGAAATTCGTATGGAATTTATTGTCAACACAGGGAAGGGGTATGTTCCATCTGATCGTAATTGTGTTGATGATGCACGTATAGGACTTATTCCAATTGATAGTCTTTATTCACCAATTCGTAAAGTGTCTTATAAAGTGGAAAATACGCGTGAAGGTCAAGTTTTGGATTATGATAAATTGACCTTAACGATTGAAACGAATGGTGCGGTTAATGGAGAGGATGCTGTTGCTTTTGCAGCACGCATTCTTCAGGATCAATTATCGTTATTTATTAACTTTGAAGAGCCACAGAAGGAGCCTGTTGAAGAGGCTGATTCTGAGCTTTCTTTTAATCCTGCTCTTCTCAAAAAAGTGGATGAATTAGAACTTTCAGTTCGTTCGGCAAATTGTCTTAAGAATGATAATATTGTCTATATTGGTGATCTTATTCAAAAAACAGAATCTGAAATGCTTCGGACACCGAATTTTGGTCGCAAATCGTTGAATGAGATTAAAGAAGTTTTGGCATGTATGGGGTTACATCTTGGGATGGAAATTCCTGCGTGGCCACCTGAAAACATTGATGATCTTGCAAAACGTTATGAAGATCAATATTAAAATTAGAATTTAAGGAGAGGGCTTATGCGCCACAGTAAGTCAGGACGCAAGTTGAATCGTACTGCCAGTCACCGTAAAGCGATGTTTGCAAATATGGCAACTTCGTTGATCGAGCATGAGCAGATTGTGACAACGCTTCCAAAGGCTAAGGAAATTCGTCCTATTGTTGAAAAACTCGTTACTCTTGGTAAGCGTGGTGGTTTGCATGCACGTCGGCAAGCAATTGCAGCACTTCGTGATGCAGGAAAGGTTGCAAAATTATTTGATACGCTTGCGCCACGTTATGCATCACGCAACGGTGGATATTTGCGTATTATGAAAGCGGGGTTTCGTACCGGTGATAATGCGCCCATGGCTGTTATAGAATTTGTTGATCGTGATGTTGAAGCGAAGGGTGCTGGGGATCGTGCTCGCATGGAGGCTTCTGAGAATGAAAAGAGGACATCTTCGTAAAGTTTTTTACTCTGTTGGATTTTTAAAGGCCGCCTTGTCTTAGGCGGTTTTTTTGTGAGCATTTTTAAGTTTGTTTTAGTTGAGAAATAGGTGCAGAGAGAAAATTATAGGACATTGAATTATCTTATTTTTATAATATTTATTGTTCAAATAGGTTGTTTTTATTCTCTATTATGAAATATTAATAGAGATCCTTAATTTGCGGGGATGAGTTTTTTTATTCTATTAATCTTCAACAGAATGTGCTGATTTTATAAGGAGTGGATTATGAGATATTCTTTTTGGGTGCGGATTTTTTTTGCAATTATGATGCAGATATCATTTGATCATGTATATGCTCATGTACCTCAAACACAAACAGAAATCACTCTTTCATTTGCTCCTTTAGTTAAAAAGACAGTTCCATCTGTTGTAAATATTTATGCAGCTCGACAAATTAGAGCACGCTCACCTTTTGAAGGGGATCCATTTTTTGAGCAGTTTTTTGGTCGTTTTCAAAATAATTTTCCTGTTCGCAAGCAATCGTCATTAGGATCAGGGGTGATTGTTGATGCACGTGGTTTGATTGTTACAAATTACCATGTCATTAAAGATGCAAGCGAAATTAAAGTGGCTTTTTCTGATGGGCGGGAGTTTGAGAGTAAGATCGTGCTCAAAGATGAAGCAACTGATATTGCAATTCTTGAAGTTGAGGAAAAAGATGCTCAATTCCCTGTTCTTTCTTTGGGAAATTCTGATGCTGTTGAAGTTGGTGATCTTGTTCTTGCTATTGGTAATCCTTTTGGTGTTGGTCAAACAGTTACAAGTGGTATTGTTTCAGCGCAAGCGCGTACACGTGTTGGGATTTCTGATTTTGACTTTTTTATTCAAACAGACGCTGCCATTAATCCAGGGAATTCTGGTGGCGCTTTAATTGATATGAAAGGTCAATTAATCGGAATTAATACAGCTATTTATTCGCGTTCCGGTGGTTCTGTAGGGATTGGTTTTGCTATTCCAGTTAATCTTGTAAAAGTGATGCTTGATACTGTTAAACGCGGTGGAAAATATTTTGTGCCGCCTTATATTGGGGCTTCTTTTCAAAATGTTACACCTGATATTGCTGGTGGTTTAGGTTTAGAACGTCCCTATGGTGCTCTGATTATTGAAGTTATCAAAGATAGTCCTGCTGAAAAAGCTGGATTGAAAGTAGGTGATGTTATTTTGAGTGTGCAAGGGGTACGCGTTGATAGTCCAGATAGTCTTGGGTATCGTTTGATGACAGCTGACGTTGAGCATAGTCTTGCTTTGGAATATTTACGAAATGGAAAAACTTTAAAAACACAAATAATAGTTTCATCGATATCAGAAACTGCATTTTTAAAATCTGAAAAAATCACGGGTGACAGTCCTCTTGCCGGTGCTGAAGTGTTAGATTTAACACCGCAAAATAGTCGACGTTTTCATCTTCCTATATCTGCAAAAGGGGTTGTGATTACCAACCTTGATGACATGAGCAATGCAGCTGGAATTTTTCAGTCAGGAGATATTCTACGTGTTGTAAATGGCCATAAAATTCAAACAGTTCATCAGTTGAAAAAGGTTCTTATGCAAGCTCGTTCGCGTACTTGGCAATTGGAATATGAACGTGATGGTATGTATATTCGCCAATTTATTCGTTGAGGTTTTTTTTGAAGAAAGATTTTTTTACTTCGTCTTTTGATTTTCAAGTTAATAAAAATCAGCCACTTGCAGAAAGAATGCGCCCTTGTTCTCTCAATGATGTTGTGGGACAAAAGCATTTGATTGGAGAGGATGGTTTGCTTTCACGTATGGTGGCAACTGGCTCAATTGGATCGATGATTTTTTGGGGACCTCCAGGGACGGGAAAAACAACCGTTGCACGTTTGTTAGCACTTGAAACAAATTTCGCGTTTGAGCAGGTTTCTGCTATTTTTACAGGAGTTTCTGAGCTTAAAAAGATTTTTGAAGTTGCGCAGAGGCGTTTTATATCTGGGGATAAAACACTTCTCTTTGTTGATGAAATTCATCGGTTTAATCGTGCACAGCAGGATAGTTTTCTTCCTGTGATGGAAGAAGGTACTGTGGTACTTATAGGTGCAACAACCGAAAATCCTTCTTTTGAACTTAATGCTGCTCTTCTTTCGCGTGCACGTGTTTTAACATTTCTTTCACATGATCATGAAAGTTTGGACATGCTTTTAAGGCGTGCTGAAGAAGTGGAGGGAAAAACTCTTCCTTTGGATAATGATTCCAGAGACGTTTTGATAGAGATGTCTGATGGTGATGCGCGGGTAGCGTTAACATTGGCAGAGGAAGTTTGGTCTATTGCACCATTGGGAGAGATTCTTGATGTTGTTGCTTTGCAAAAAGTTATTCAGCGTCGTGTGCCCATTTATGATAAAGGACGAGATGGGCATTATAATCTCATTTCAGCGTTGCATAAATCCGTTCGTGGATCTGATCCTGATGCTGCGCTTTATTATTTGGCACGTATGTTGGATGCTGGTGAAGATCCTCTCTATATTGGGCGAAGATTGGTTCGTATGGCCGTTGAAGATGTTGGTTTGGCGGATCCTCAAGCTCTTGTCATTTGTAATGCAGCAAAAGATGCCTATGATTATTTAGGATCACCAGAAGGAGAATTGGCTTTGGCGCAAGCATGTCTTTATGTTGCAACTGCGCCAAAGTCAAATGCAACATATCTCGCGTATAAAGCAGCACTGCGTTGTGCGCGCAAAAATGGCTCTTTATCACCTCCTAAGCATATTCTTAATGCTCCTACGAAATTTATGAAGGAGGAAGGGTTTGGAAATGGTTATTGTTATGACCATGATGAACCAGACGCTTTTTCAGGACAAGAATATTTTCCCGAAAAACTTGGGCGTCAGAGTTATTATAAGCCAGTTGAGCGTGGTTTTGAGCGTGAAATTGTGAAACGTCTTGAGTGGTGGAAACAATTGCGCAAAAAACGTAAAGATCAAAAATAAAATTTGAGTAGAAATACATGTTTTATTGATCTTGGATTTATTTTTTATCTCTTATGTTATTGTATGAGCAGTTTAGCTTATATTTTAAATATTTATTGCATTGCTCGTAGAGATTTTTTTTGATATCTTCAAAAGTGCATATTTTTTTATCAAATTTAAATGTGTTATTCAACTTTTAAGCTGCTTTATTTTTGTGGTGTTTATTAAATAATATAATTGATTTATAACGATAACTCACTGTTTTGTAAGTTGAATGAAAGTCCTAAATACCGTGAATTTTACTCATTCCAAGCTTGGTATTTGTTGAAGCAATCAAATCATTCGCTTGCATGTTATAAGCAGGATTAGCGTGTGATAAAAACTGTACAAGAAAGAACTAAAAATTCTTCTTATGAAGCGTCTCAAGTGCCGAGAGTTGTCGCAACATTGGGGGATGATAAATAGTGTGATGGTGCCGACTTTCTCATTCTTTAGTGTAAAGATGGTGGCTCCCAAAGGGCTTTACAGTATACCGCATTCATGGGTGTTGTCACGAAGTGAGCTTGGGGGTGTTGAGAGATGTTTCTTAAATCAAGTGCATGAATATGCAACACAATGGCGTTTTGTTCTTCGATGCGATAGGGGATGAGGTTGATTGATAATGCGTTTTTGTGTGATCAATAGCAGGAGAATTCTTAGTCACTTAAGTACTTAATCAAAGGGATAAGAAGAAGGGCTGTAGAACATTGTGTTTAAATTTAAATTGTTCCTTTTCTAGAGAGATATAAATATGTTAACTATGCTCTCATAGGGATATTATTTTATTGGAGTTTATTTTGTGTCATAAGATAAGCGATGCCAATTCTTTATTGTGATGGTCATGAATGTTATGGACATAATGTGGAGATAGGAATGGAAATAGTCTGTGAAAATCTAAACTCAAGCCTTTAGTTAAATTAAAAGTACAGTGTACACTTAGGTTTTAGGTTATTATGAATCGGTCAAGGATATAATCGTGGATAAAACAAAAGCTCTCGATGCTGCTCTCTCACAAATTGAACGTTCTTTTGGTAAAGGCTCGATTATGCGTCTTGGGCAAAAAGAGCAGGTTGTTGAAATTGAAACAGTTCCAACAGGGTCGTTATCCTTGGATATTGCTTTAGGGATTGGTGGATTACCGAAGGGGCGTATTGTTGAGATTTATGGACCAGAAAGTTCTGGGAAAACAACATTGGCTCTACATGCTATTGCTGAAGCACAGAAAGGGGGTGGAATTTGTGCTTTTATTGATGCAGAGCATGCGCTTGATCCTATTTATGCGCGTAAGCTTGGTGTTGATTTAGAAAACTTGTTCATTTCTCAGCCAGATACCGGTGAACAGGCATTGGAAATTACAGAAACGTTGGTTCGTTCTGGTGCAGTTGATGTGCTTGTTGTGGATTCTGTTGCAGCTTTAACACCGCGAGCAGAAATTGACGGTGAAATGGGTGATGCTTTGCCCGGATTGCAAGCTCGGTTAATGAGTAAAGCGTTGCGAAAATTAACAGCAGCAATTTTTCGCTCTAACTGTATGGTTGTCTTTATTAATCAAATTCGCATGAAAATTGGTGTGATGTTTGGTTCTCCCGAAACGACAACGGGTGGAAACGCTTTAAAGTTTTATGCTTCTGTTCGTTTAGATATTCGTCGCATTGGATCCATTAAAGATAGGGATGCAATCGTTGGTAATCAGACGCGTGTTAAAGTGGTGAAGAATAAACTGGCACCTCCATTCAAGCAGGTTGAGTTTGATATTATTTATGGTGAAGGTATTTCCAAAGTAGGTGAATTGATTGATTTGGGTGTCAAGGTTGGTATTGTGGAAAAATCTGGTGCATGGTTCTCTTATAATTCTCAGCGTTTAGGACAGGGGCGTGAGAATGCAAAGCAGTTTTTACGTGAACATGCGGAAATAGCTACAGAGATTGAAGCAGCTTTGCGCCAAAATGCTGGTTTGATTGCGATTGAATTGTTAGAAAATGCAGGGTCAGAAAATATAGAAAGTGATGAAACCATTTGATGGAGCGTTTTTTTCGTCTATAATTTTTTTCTGTTTTTTTGTTTGAGTTTTTAAATACACAGTCATTTTTTTCTCAATTTTTTAAAACAAATATTCCATTCTTTGATTAAATTGACTCCATGCTTGGCGAAGAGGATATTTAATGAGGGGGATTTTTCTTTTATGGTTTTGTGCTGTATTGAGCAGGTGTCAGTATGAATAGTGTTAATAATATTCGGTCAATATTTTTGGATTATTTTCATCGTAATGGGCATAAAGTTCTTTCTTCTAGTCCGCTTGTTCCGAGAAATGATCCTACACTTATGTTTACAAATGCAGGGATGGTGCAGTTTAAAAATGTTTTTACTGGACTTGAACAACCTCCTTATAAGCAGGCAACAACGGCACAAAAATGTGTTCGTGCGGGTGGAAAGCATAATGATCTTGATAATGTTGGTTATACGGCACGCCATCATACATTTTTTGAAATGCTGGGTAATTTTTCTTTCGGTGATTATTTCAAAGAAGAAGCCATTCTTTTATCATGGAATCTTTTAACGAAGGAATTTTGCCTACCAAAAGATAAATTGTTGGTGACAGTTTACCATAGTGATGATGTTGCTGCTGAACTGTGGCGTAGAATTTCAGGTCTTCCAGATGAAAAAATTGTCCGTATTGCGACGGCTGATAATTTTTGGTCGATGGGAGAAACAGGACCTTGTGGTCCTTGTTCGGAGATTTTTTATGATCATGGCGATGAAATCTGGGGTGGTCCTCCTGGAAGTATGGAAGAAGATGGCGATCGCTTTATTGAGATTTGGAATCTTGTTTTTATGCAATATGAGCAGATTTCTCAGGAAAAACGTGTTGATTTGCCTCATCCTTCTATTGATACCGGTATGGGATTAGAGCGTATTGCTGCTGTTTTACAGGGCGTTCATGATAATTATGACATTGATCTTTTTCGTGCATTAATTGCTGCATCAGAAGAAATTACAGGGATTGAGGCAAAGGGTGATTTTATTGCCAGTCATCGTGTCATTGCTGATCATCTTCGTTCATCTGCATTTTTGATTGCTGATGGTGTGCTTCCTTCTAATGAAGGAAGAGGATATGTTTTACGTCGTATTATGCGTCGTGCTATGCGTCATGCGCATCTTCTTGGTGCTAAAGATCCCTTATTGTGGCGACTTTTGCCTGCTTTAAACCGCGAAATGGGACAAGCCTATCCTGAATTGGTGCGTGCTGAATCTTTAATTTCAGAAACTTTAAGGTTAGAAGAAATACGTTTTCGTAAAACGCTTGAACGAGGACTTGGTTTGTTAAATGAAGCAAGTACCGATCTTAAAGAAGGAGATCATTTAAATGGTGAAGTTGCTTTCAAGCTTTATGATACCTATGGTTTTCCGCTTGATTTAACGCAGGATGTTTTGCGGCGTCGTGGAATATCTGTTGATGTTGATACCTTTGATAAAGCGATGGAACGTCAAAAAGAGGAAGCGCGTGCCAATTGGTCTGGTTCTGGGGAAGCTGTAACAGAAAAGATCTGGTTTTCTGTTCGTGATAAAGTGGGGGCTACAGAATTTTTGGGTTATGAAACAGAAACGGCTAAAGGCATTCTTACAGCTCTCGTGTGTGATGGTAAACTTGTTGATCATATTTCTTCAGGTCAGAAAGCTATGCTTGTTGTTAATCAGACACCTTTTTATGGTGAATCTGGTGGACAAATTGGTGATAGTGGTATCATTTCTGGTGAAAATTTTATTTTTGAGGTGCATGATACCCAAAGAAAGGGTGATGGTGTTTTTATCCATATTGGGGAGGTGAAATCTGGTCAGGCATCGAGGTCTGATTGTGTAGAATTAACCGTTGATGTTGTCCGTCGTAAAAAAATTCGTGGAAATCATTCTGCTACTCATTTGTTACATGAAGCTTTACGACAAGTTTTGGGATCTCATGTTACACAAAAAGGCTCTCTTGTATCGCCAGATCGGTTGCGTTTTGATTTTTCTCATCCAAAATCCGTTTCACCAGAAGAACTGAAAAAAATAGAAGATTTAGCAAATGAGATTATTTTGCAAAATAGTAGAGTGATAACGCGCCTCATGGCTGTAGATGATGCAATTTCTGAAGGTGCAATGGCATTATTTGGTGAGAAATATGGTGATGAAGTTCGCGTTGTTTCTATGGGGGAGCCACTTGAACAGCGAAGATTAAAAAAGCATTGGTCAATAGAGCTTTGTGGAGGCACACATGTGGAGCGAACAGGTGATATTGGTTTGATTCATATTTTTTCTGAAAGTTCTGTTTCAGCTGGAGTGCGGCGTATTGAAGCTTTAACAGGCAAAGAAGCACGTCTTTATCTTAGCCGCCAAGATGAACGTATTCATGAAATTGCTGATCTTTTAAAAACTTCTTCTGCTGGCGTGGAAGAACGGGTGCGAATTTTGCTTGATGATCGTCGTAAACTTGAAAAAGAATTGAATGATGTACGCAAGAAAATGATGTTGAGTGGTGGAATAACAGAAAGGAGCCAAGGTGATATTACCATCATCAATGGGCTTTCTTTTACCGGACGCGTTGTTAAAAATATTTTACCACGGGATCTTAAGGCGCTCGTCGATTCTGAGAAAAAACAAATCGGATCTGGAGTGGTTGCTTTTATTAGTGTCTCAGAGGATGGAAAAGGGAGTGCTGTTGTCGGCGTTACGGATGATTTAACGGATAAGTTAAATGCTGTTGATCTCGTTCGTATTCTTTCAGGTATGCTTGGTGGTAAAGGTGGAGGTGGCCGTCCTGATATGGCGCAGGCTGGTGGTCCTGAGGGGAACAAAGCTGATGAGGCATTTGCGGCACTAAAAGATTTTTTGGAAAAAATTAAAGAATGAAATCATTCTGCATAGGTGTTTCTTACATTTTTATATTGGGTTGGCGTCTAAGTATCACGAATATCTATCTGGTGTGTTGCTGAAATCAAGATACAGCGTAATTGGGGGAAAATCCAATTGTAAAGACAAAAACAGTGTTTGTCTTTATTATCACTGTTTCATTTGGCTTTGTAGCTTCCAAGCGTTTCAGGATTCACCGTTTTAAGATAAGATAGATTATGCAGCACTTCATGCTTTGCTATGTATTCTTTTACTAAGAAGACTAGTTATTGTGTTGCTCCTATAGATTTTTTTGAAGAAACATCTCTTTTTATGAAAGGGATAATACAAGATTTATTGCATACAATTATCCTTATAAAGTTATAAGCTGTCATTGTTCTATTAGTTTTCAAATAACTAAAATCCCTTTCCTTGAAAAGGCTTATAAAAGAGCTGTTGTGTTGTTTTCATTTTGCTTTTTATTTACAAGAAAACAATTTTTCGGTTTATCATTAAAAGGTTTTGAAAAGAATATTCTCCTATCTTTATAAATCTTTATTTCAAGTTATAAAATAATGAATTATCAATATAAATCAAAGGAATGTTACACAAATCTAAAGATTTAGATTAATTTCTAATTTATTATGATGAGATTGTATTAACTTATTGATTTATAATGATAATTTATCGTTTCAAATTCTGTGTATGTTAAATTAATCAAAATCACTCATGGATGTCGTTGTGAAATGGGCTTAGGAGCATTGAGAAATGTTTCTAAAAAAGCCATATGAATGTGCAAAACAATGACATTCTGTTCTTTATGAGAGGACTATAAAGAACGTGATAAACAAAAAGCAATACATAATATTTATTATTAAAAAGCTATTGCTTCAGTTCGTTTTGAAATTCGTAAAGCTGAGTTAAAAGAAGACGGTAAAACTGGAAGTTATTTTTACCTTTACATCTTTATATTTTCCCTAAATGAGAGTGTATACTCGTTAATACGCACAGATATAGGGCAATATTTTTGTCCCAATCTAGTAAAATTGTAATAGCAGAGAAAATACTAAATTGTTTTAATATCTGTCTTAAATACCTGAAATGGATTGTGGCATTTTTAGAAATCTTTTTACTTGCATTATACAAGCGCTCTTGTTGTATTGAGGAGGATTTTTTTGCATAAGATTTATGAAGAGTATCATTTTTATGATGCTATGGCTTCGTGTAAGGGGATAACATTTTCTCCTTCTTTTTCTGGTGGTTTGATTGTTAAACCACTTGCCTTTAAAAATTTAGAGAAACGCCCTCCTTTATCGATCAATTCTTGAAAGTTTCCTTTTTCCATTAAGTAACCATGTTCCAGAAAGAGTATCATATCAGCATTGCGTACTGTTGAGAGGCGATGTGCTATAATAAAAGTAGTGCGGTTATGGCGTATGGAATCGAGAGCATCTTTGACACGTGCTTCTGTTTCAACATCAAGAGCACTTGTTGCTTCATCTAGAATGAGAATAGGGGCATTTTTTAAAACAGCGCGTGCAATTGCTAGTCGCTGTTTTTCTCCACCTGATAATTGAGATCCTCGTTCGCCCACTATTGTGTTATAACAATCAGCTTTTTTTAGAATAAAATCGTGAGCTTCTGCTATTTTTGCTGCTTCATAAAGTTCTTCATTCGTTGCGCTCGTTTTTCCTATTGAAATATTGTCATGAATAGTACGGTTGAAAAGACCCGAGTCTTGAAATACTGTTGCTAGAGATTTGCGTAAAGATTCGCGATTGATCGAGCATATATTTATTCCATCAATGGAGATATGCCCAAAGGCAGGGTCGTATACGCGCTGCAACAGATTGATCAATGTTGTCTTCCCAGCCCCTGTTGGTCCTACAATCGCAACAGTTTGTCCTGCTTTAACCTCAAAGGAAACATCAAAAACACCTTGAGAAGAATTTGGGAATTTATAGGTCACGTGATGGAATTGTATGGCGCCTTTAACATTTTGAAGGGAAGGAAGATTTTGCGGTTCGTTGATATGAAAGGTTGAGTCTTCCATTTCAAAAAATTCTTGCAGTTTTGCTTGTGAGGATATTGCACAATTAATAAAATTACTCATTTGGTCTAGACGGCTAATCATGAGTTGTGCAAATCCAACAAAAGCAACAACTTCACCTACTCGTAATTGACCTTTTGCAACAAAAAAAGCTCCAAGGAGAAGAACACAAACGATTGAAATTGTTGAAGCCATTCGATTTAAGCCACTGGCCAGCGCCCACCAATTGAGAACAGGATTTTGTGCTTTAAGCAGAGCATTTGTATGTTGATGCAGTATAGAAGTTTCTTCTTCTATTCGGTTATAACTTTGTACAATGGAAACATTAGAGATTGAATCACTGACATGTTTAAAAAGGTTGTGGTGGTAGCATTCTACAGCGGCTTGTCCGTCTTTTGTTTTTCGCATCACTAAACGTGCAATTAATACGTAGATGATGGCAAGCACAACCAAGACTATTGAAAGACGCCAATTCATATTAAACGCTATGGGGATGAGAACCAATAAGGCGACAAGTGTTGAGAGGTGTTGGCGCATAAAATCAAGCCATATGGTTGACATGGAATCTATTGCGCGCAAAAGTGTATGGAGTGCGTTGGAAGTCCCACGTTGTTGATGCCAAATTAAAGGCATGGCAATGATACGTTCGAAAGATTCCGTTAAAACCGTTAAGCGGCGTCTATGGGCTAAGCGGTCAGCACCGCGAGCAACAAGGACATAAGCAATAATATGTGAAAGTCCAAAACAAACCCAAAGGGTAAGAGTAGGAATGATAGCTGATTTTTCTGAAATAGAATCAATAACACGTCCGAATAAAATAGGTTCTGCAATGGTGATAATAGCTAATATAACATTAGCGGTACAGATTAAAAGAGATGCATTTTTTTCTCTATTTAGGTAAGTGAGAACACGTGCATAGGTTTTGAATAAGGACACGGTTAATTATCTCCATTCGCTATTAAGCGTAAAGGCTGTTGATTTTTATAACGCTTAGTTTTTAGCTAATAGAATTTGACCGTTAAGAAAAGGCAATTTTGGATACTAACTGTAATATGGTGTGATAAAGCCAACTAAAATATGAATTTTTGTGTTTATAAAGGCGCAAAACAGATCAATAAAATTATCAGGTAAAAAATTTTGGGCAGAGAAAATTAACAGGTAAGGGAATTTTCATGGCAGGCGTAGAAATAAAAAAAGTTGAGGTAGATGAAAATGGAATGCGCTTAGATCGCTGGTTTAAAGTGCATTATCCAGGACTTGGTTTTGGAGCTTTGCAGAAATTGTTGCGTTCTGGTCAGATACGGCTTGATGGTGGACGTGTTAAAGCCGATACGCGTCTTTGTATGGGGCAAGCTGTTCGTATTCCACCTCTCCCTATTAGTGACAAGGAAAATCTTTCAATAACGGATAAAACACTTCGTGGGCAGGATGATGAAACCGTTTTGAAAAAAATGCTGCTTTATGAAGATCCAAAGGTATTTGTTTTTAACAAGCCAGCTGGGTTGGCTGTACAAGGAGGTTCTGGTTTAACACGTCATATGGATAGTATGCTTGAGGTATGGCGCAATAAAAAAGGTGAAAAGCCGCGTTTGGTTCATCGTCTTGATCGTGAGACGTCGGGTGTCTTTATTGTTGCGCGATCAAGGGGAGCGGCTCAGTCCTTAACAGCTGCTTTTAGAGCGCGAGAAACAAAAAAGACTTATTGGGCGTTGGTTCGGGGCGTGCCTAAAAAAAAGCAGGACAAAATTTCAACGTGGATGGTTAAGGAAATGACTGCACAAGGTGATAAAATGCGTGTTTGTGAACATGGGGAGCCAGATTCACATCATGCGGTTTCCTACTATCGCGTTTTAGATACGCGAGGGCGGGCTCTTTCGTGGCTTGAAATGGAACCCTATACAGGGAGAACACATCAGCTTCGTGTGCATGCTGCCTATATGGATCATCCGATCATTGGCGATACAAAGTATTTTTTTTCTGATAGTAATTGGACATTACCAGGAGGAATTCAAAACCGTCTTCATCTTCATGCACGTCGTATTCGTATTCCTCATCCTTCAGGAGGAATATTGGATATTGTTGCACCTTTACCGCCTCATATGGTCCAAAGTTTTAATCTTTTGTCTTTTAATGAGAGTGATGCTGAAACAGAGTAAAGAAACTTCATTTGTTCTTTTTGATTGATACAAATTTTGTCTATAAATTTGATAAGATGAATAGTGCATCATTTGGAGAAAGTTTTTGATAAGTAAATCGCTATAAGAAAATTGTGTTTTTGAGTGATGAAATTTTCGAATATTGTAAGTTTTCTTTCTACAGCTCTTTATCCATATTGATTGTATTGTTATTTTGGGATATGGTATGTTATTAATAATCTGAGTTGATGAAGCTGCTCCTTTGAATTATCTACAGAGGTCATATATTGGGGAGGCGTGTCTGTTGAGGGAGATGAGTTAGATAAAATCTGAAAGATATTTACTAAAATAGTGAAGGCGATTTTAATTTTTTCATGGGAGATAATTGAGGCATTTTATAGTAATGCTGAGGAAAAGTATCTTCTCAAGGAATTCCTTTTGTCAAGGAAGTTTGGTTTGTTATCAATGTTGTTTGATATGCTTATAGTATAGATTTATGCTTTGTATCTTTGTTTATATGAAGGTTTATTAGCAAAGTTCTTCTTTCAATGAGCAATTATTTTTCTACTTACTTAGTTTATCCAAAAGATTATCTTTCATAAAAGAAGAAATAAGTTTTTAGTATCTTAATGCTTCATTGAAGTGAACTCATCACATTGAAAAAATATCTAGACAAAAAATTGGAGATAAAACGTCAGGTGCGTTTTATTGCTCTAAGGAGGGCTTGAACACTTTTGTTTTGTCTAGTGAACAAAAACAGATATTTATTATGGGAACATTCAAAGGGGGGGATAAGTTGAAATTAGGAGTGACTGATGGGATCATTATTGATTGACGTTAATAACGTCTCAAAAATATATCGCAACATTGACAGAGGAATTGGTTTTAAAAACAAGGTGGTTTCTCTCTTCAAGCCGGTTTATACAAATCATCATGTGTTAAAAGATATGAGTTTTACCCTCTTTTCAGGGCAATCATTAGCAATTCTTGGCCCTAACGGAGCGGGTAAATCGACACTGGATTAAAATACTTTCTGGTATACAATATGCTGATGAGGGATGTATTAAAGTCCTTGGTGTTGATCCTTATAAAGCAAAAAAAGATCTGTTCAAGTCTTTGGGTGTGGTCTTTGGTCACAAGAATTGTTTGTGGTGGGATTTACCCTTACGCTACAGTCTGGATATGGTTCGACCATTATATGGTCTTGAACGCGCCTCTTTTACCCGTGATCTTAGAGAGATTACAGAGTTGCTGGGTCTTGAGCATATTATGGATAAGCCAGTGCGGATGCTTAGTCTGGGTGAGAGAGTGAAAAGTGAATTGGCATTTAATCTCTCCTTTAGACCTAAACTGTTGTTTCTCGATGAGCCAAGTATTGGTCTTGATATTACATCTAAGCATGAAATCAGGGAGCTTCTTAAAAAACTGAAAAGGGAGCGCGGCACAGGGTATATCATCACGAGTCATGATATGGGAGATATTGATGGATACGTTGATGATATTATTCTCTTGCATAAGGGAAAGAAACAGTTTCATGGCAATCTTCAAGCGCTTAAAAATGTCATTCCTTCTTTGGTGAGAATGACGCTTTTTTGTGAACACGTAGCTACATCTTCAACTGTTGTAGAAAAAATTGATGAGATTGCGTTGAAATCATCTACTTCTTTAAAGGATAAGCACTTTAACGCTGAAGAATGCTCGCTGGAGGTTTCGCTGCCCCGTGAGGATTTTGCGCGTTTTGTACGCGAAATTACAACCGAACTGAACTGTACGTTCTCTGTATCCACTCCCTCGCTTGAAGAGATGCTCCGTGTTAAATTTAAAGAATTTATCTAACCACTGCTTTGGTATGTTTCTTTTTGCCAAGAATGGATTACTCACTGTTCTAAGTGATAGAGTAATGTTTTTTACCGATATTATCATTGGGACACTTTCGCCATTTGTTATTCAACTTCTATTATGGAATGCACTTTTCTCTGATATGGGCAACACCATAAATGGCTTTAGCTTTCATGATATGATGTATTATTATGCTTTTGCTTTAGTCCTAGGACGCTTAAATAATGGTTATAATGTGATTAAGTTTTTCTCTCATCATGTTAAAGAAGGTCAATTAGAAGTATATCTTACAAAGCCCTTCAGTTATATGACACAAATGCTTTTTACTTTTTTAGGGGAGAGTGTATTATATAGCATCCCGTTATTGGCTCTTTTTGTTGTTAAGCTTGTTTCATCCTATGAAAATATTCTGGGATTGGTCATCGCTTTTCTATTCTTTTTTCTCATTGTTATTCTATCACAATTGCTTTGTTTTTTAATCTCTTTTGGAATTGCCTTATTAAGCTTTTTGGTGATTGAGTACAATATATTACTCTCTTTCAGTATTCTCAGTTCAGCGCTTCTTGGGGGTGTTCTTTTACCACCATCTTTTTGGCCGGTGTGGCTTATTCCGCTTATGCAATTTAATCCTTATCGTTTCATGATATCAGCTCCTGCCGAGTTTTTCGCGACGCAAAATTTAGCGTTGTTTCAGCAGTTTATTTTCGGAAGTTTTACTTATATTTTGTGTCTTTTATTCTTAATTTATATTGCTTGGAATAAAGGAATGAAAGCATATAATGGAGCGGGTGGTTGAGATGAAAATAATCCTTCATTTTATCAGCCTGAATATCCGCCGACAGATTGTTTATGGTAAGAATTTGGCTGGGGAGTTTATTCTTTCTCTATGCTATTATTTTATTCAATTCATATTTATTGATAGAATATCTTCTTTTTCAGGAAAGATCGGTAACTATAGCACAGATGAAATTCATTTTATCTTTGTTGTCTTTGTTTTACTTGGAATATTTTTGAATATTTTTACTAATTCTATTGAAACATTTTTTGAAAAAGTAGCGGATGGTAAAATTGAGCCATACTTGATAAAGCCTGTTTCAATCTGGTTGTTGATGTTGTTTGGTTGGTGTAAACCACTTAATCTGATCAAGCTCTTTGTTCTTTATGTTAGTGCCTATTTATTTGTATCATTACCGAATATATCCGATCTTAAGCTCAGATGGATCTCTTTTATTGTTGCAATATTTTGTGTTTTTATCGTCAATATTTGTTTTTTCATGATGTTTAATTTTATAACATTTATTATTAGCCGTAAGATGCCTGTCGAATATTTTCATGAAATGATTTACGAGCTGTCATTTGTACCAATAGGCATTTATCCTTTAAGCATCGTAAAATGGTTTTTGTTTATGCTTCCTATGGCTTTTTCTGCTTCTTTGCCCGTTTCACTGTTATTTGGTAAAGGCGAATGGAATATTGGATATCTTCTGTTGAGTACTTTTCTTTTTATTGCTATGACTTTCATAAGTTTAAAAAAACAATTCGTAAATTTAATGGATTAGGGGGATGATATAAAAGTCAGAAAGTTATAATCGTGGAAGACAATGAACTTTATTAAAGAACTTTATTAAAATTATTCCGCGTTCTTGTAGAAACGAGAGGCTGTGAAATCGTCAAAATGTGTAATGTCCTTATGGCATTAGATTTGGCGCGTTCACCAAAAGTTATCTCTTATTGTATCTGATTTAGCTTTTTCAATCAAAGAGCTAAGCTGGAGTTTACGCTAATTTTTTTACTAGGACAGCTATTTCTTCCTAATTTATAATAATGCAAATAATTTTATCAGAATCTTTCAATAAAGTATTTTTTTGTTTTCTGTAAATTTTAAAAATATTTATCTTACTATATTATATAAAAAATAAAAAACAGTACGTGTAACTAAAAAACAACACGTTGGTATTTTTTGTACTGTAATACCATAATAATATTTATGATAATAAAACTAAAATTATAATAAAAACAATAAAATAATTCTAATTTAATACATTTTAGCATTAAATTGTATAATATAAAAACACAAATAAAATAATTGACAAACTTAAGATAAATATGTAACGTGTATATTGTAAATGTAATATAATATAAAAATAGCAATTAAAATAAAATTATTAATTAAAGTTTTGTATTATATTTTTTATTATAAGAAGATAAATATACGTTATCGATAGATGATGTAATGTTTTCTATTTAGAGGGGGTGGTAAAGAAAATTTATTTTATTAAACATTGTAATAGGTGGTTATGATGAAAATATTTAAGCATTGTATAGTATGTGTGGTTGCAGTCGCTATTTTCTTTTCACAGGTTTTAGGAGCCAATGCCGATTCTTTAAATGGTAGATTTCAAAATGCTGGTTTCATTTCTGTAATGACACAGGAAAATAGAGTTATTAAAGCTGTTGATATGATTATTAGCCAATTTGGAGGACAAGGGGCTGAGAAAAATGTCCAAAAAGTCGCAGGTTTAATGGGGATGGAGGCAGCGATTTTTGGTTTAATCGCATATCTTGTATATTTCTTTACTAGAAAGCCACCGAGTCCCGGAAGAACGACAGGTGGAAGAACATTCGATGCTTTTGCTTATAGTGCATGGGCTTTGAATTAAAAGATATTTTACTTGATGAACTTTGAATTATTCTGTTGTTGAATATTTTATATAAATAAACCGTGATATTTAATCACGGTTTATTTATATTTTACTCTTAATGATATTGATAAGTTTATCCTTAAGATATTGTTTGGGGGATGGCAGTATATGGCACATTAAATTTAACTAATCAGCTATTTTAAAGACTACTTAAATTTTTTCCTCTTTAAAATACGCATTTGAGCTAAGTTTGTGGCTGATATTTTTTTATGATGAAAACGCGAATGCATTAATTGAGATATCCATAAACTTTGCATATTAACTCAAAAAAATATACGGTAATACAATCTTACAACTATTTGTTGGTTTCATTTTTATGAAATGAAAAAGCATAGTGATGAGTATTACAAATGTTTGCGTAAAAAGCTTTTATTGGAAGCTTTTAGTCTCTTTGTGGTTTACAATTTTTTTTATCATTTTATCTTAAGCAAAGAGAATGTAGATTCATTCCTATTTTGTTTAAGAAGGGTGGAAGTTATACTAATGTCAAAAAAAGTCATGATCGTGGAAGATAATGAGCTTAATATGAAGCTATTCCGTGATCTCGTAGAAGCGAGTGGCTATGAAACCATTGAAACGCGGAATGGTCTTATGGCATTAGATTTGGCGCGTTCATCAATGCCATCCCTTATCCTTGTGGATATCCAGTTGCCAGAGGTCTCTGGAATAGATGTTATTAAACAATTAAAAGAAGATGAAGAACTAAGATCGATTCCCGTTGTTGCTGTAACAGCCTTTGCTATGAAAGGGGATGAAGAACGAATTCGTGCAAGTGGATGTGAAGAATATATGTCAAAACCTATTTCTGTCCCGCATTTTATCACAATGGTAAAGCATTTCTTGGATTGAAGCTTGTTAAGTAATGATAGAAAAAGACATTGAAAAGCTTATGAGATAACTAAAGTTATATTACAGATATTTTGTATTCTAGCACGTGGATATGTCTATTAAAAAAATACAAGTTTTTAAAAATTGAAACTGAGCTTTTGAATTTTTTGATCTATTTTTTAGCTCTTGTCTAAGGAGAATCGGTTGTTTTGCATTCTTATTTTCTTCTAACCGGTGTAAATTTTTCTCTACTAAAAATCTGTTTTAGCAGTTAAAAAAGCCCCGTTTTTGTCCGAGGCTTTATGCATTGTACAAAAAATGAAATTAACGCTTTGAGAATTGGAAAGAACGACGTGCTTTTGCTTTACCGTATTTTTTACGTTCAACAACACGGCTATCACGGGTGAGAAAACCACCTTTTTTCAAGATTGAGCGAAGTTCTGGTTCGTAATAGGTTAAAGCTTTGGAAATGCCATGGCGCACTGCACCAGCTTGTCCGGAAAGACCACCACCTGCAACGGTTGCAATAATATCAAACTGGGTATCCCTGTTTGTTGCAACAATTGGTTGACGAAGAATCATTCTAAGAACAGGACGAGCAAAATATTTGTCAAATTCCTTATTGTTGATCGTGATTTTTCCAGAACCTGGTTTAATCCATACGCGTGCAACAGCGTCTTTACGCTTTCCTGTTGCATAAGCACGTCCTTGTGAATCAAGCTTTTGCACGTGGACAGGAACAACATTTTCATGTGTTTCTGTAATACTTGTTACTATGCTAAGCTCAGAAAGAGAATTAATTTCAGCCATAATCAAGCAATCCTTTTGTTTTTGCGGTTTAAAGCACCAACGTCAAGAGATTCAGGCTGTTGTGCTTCATGTGGATGTTGGCTTCCAGCGTAAACACGTAGATTCTTCAATTGACGGCGACCAAGGGGACCACGAGGAATCATGCGCTCTACCGCTTTTTCAATAACGCGTTCGGGAAAACGCCCCTCAAGAAGTTGACGTGCTGTACGTTGTTTGATTCCACCAATATAGCCGGTATGCCAATAATATTTTTTATCCGTATATTTTTTGCCAGTGAGAGCTATTTTATTTGCATTAATGACAATAACGTTGTCACCATCATCAACATGTGGAGTAAATGTAGCTTTATGTTTGCCACGTAAGCGGTTAGCAACAAATGTGGCAAGACGACCTAAAACAAGGTTTTCTGCGTCAATAATAACCCATTTTTTCACCACTTCAGTTGGCTTTTGTGAAAAAGTTGCCATAGAAGTATCCTTTATTAGAACCCTTTTAATATAAGGGAATTTTTACTGTTTTGCGTTGAAAATTGTTACCATAGCGAAATATTTAACGCATACTACTTGCTCTGATATAATGTCTTTTGATTGACGTCAAGAGAAAATAAAAACTTTATAAAACAATATGTTATGATAATGGTATTATAATACCTCATTAAAAGAAGTTTGTGTACCATTTAAACTTAAAATGAATGTTGCAAAAGACTATTTTATCTTTACCGCATGATTGTATTTTATCTTTCTTCATTATAAAATAAGCAATAATGCAGTGGTCTCGTTATTTTCTCAATGTTGAATCTTCTGCTTGTGGTCAAGCTTGGTTAGATGCCCTTGATGTTCAAGGGATAAATAATGCGCGCGCTATTTCCCAAAAATTTGGTTTTCCAGATCAGTTAGCTCGAGTACTTTCAGCAAGAGATGTGGATGAAGCTGAGGCTGTTGCTTTTATTAATCCAACATTACGTACGCTTATGCCTGATCCAGAAAGTTTTAGGGATATGCAATGCGCTGCAGAGCGTATTGTTAAGGCTCTTCTCAATCAAGAACAGGTTGCTGTTTTTGGTGATTATGATGTTGATGGTGCTTGTTCTTCAGCACTCATAGCGCGTTTTTTTCGTTATTTTGGTATTGAAGTCAAAATTTATATTCCTGATCGTATTGTTGAAGGCTATGGTCCGAATGAACAAGCAATGAGGATGCTTGTGCAAGAAGGTGCTCGGTTAATTATCACTGTTGATTGTGGCGCAAACAGCCCAGATGCGGTAAAAGCAGCGAGGCTTGCTGGTGCTGATGTTGTGATTTTAGATCATCATCAAATGTCAGAGATTCATCGAGAAGCCGTTGCTCTTGTCAATCCTAATCGTCCTGATGATTTTTCTAAACAGGGGCATTTATGTGCAGCGGGCGTTGTTTTTGTTACGTTAGCTTGGGTTCATCATTTGCTGCGGAAAAAACAATTCCAAGGGCAGCTGCCTGATCTTTTAAGTATGCTTGATCTTGTTGCATTGGCAACCATATGTGATGTCGTTCCATTACAGGGGGTTAACCGTGCTTTTGTGATAAAAGGGCTTCAAGTTGCTCGTTCTATGCATAATCCAGGAATAACAGCTTTAACAAAGGTTGCACGAATAGGGGAGCCGCTTAATAGTTTTCATTTTGGTTTTTTGTTAGGTCCTAGAATTAATGCAGGAGGGCGCATTGGTGATCAAGCTTTGGGAGCACGTTTGCTTAGCTGTGAGAATAAAGATGAAGCGGACAGAATAGCAGAACAATTAGATCGGCTTAATCAAGAACGCCAAGAAATGGAGAACATTCAATTAACACAAGCGGAATCTTATATTGCTTCTCTTTATCAAGATCAAGAAATACCCTTGTCACTTGTAATTTCTCATAAAGAATGGCATCCGGGAATTATTGGTATTCTTGCTTCCCGTCTCAAAGAGCGTTTTTTTTGTCCTGTTTTTGCTATTGCTTTAAAAGAAGATGGAAATGGCGTAGGGTCGGGACGTTCAATTAATGGTATAGATTTAGGAGCACTCGTTCGTGAAGCTGTTACATTAAATTTATTAGAAAAAGGAGGGGGACATAGTATGGCAGCAGGAATTACAATTCAATCAACAAAAATTGAAATCTTTCGAAAATGGCTAGAAGAAAAAGTTTCTTTAAGGGTTTCTGAGTTGCATGCTAAAAAGTCTCTTAGTATAGATGGTTCTCTTTCTGCTTCTGGTGTTAATGAAGCGCTGTTTGAGTTGCTTGAAAAAGCAGGGCCATTTGGGACAGGGAATGCAACACCTGTTTTTGTTCTTCCCTCTCATCGATTGGTGAATCTATCTGAAGTTGGTAAAGGACATCTTCGCCTCATTGTATCTAATGTTGAAGGAAAAAAACTGCAAGGAATAGCTTTTCGTGCTGTAGGGACATCGCTTGGTGATTTTCTTTTTGAAAATATTGGTGAGATGATTCATTTAGCTGGTCATCTTAGTTTGAATTATTGGAATGGAACGACCAATCCGCAACTGCGTGTGATTGACGCAGCCGCAGTGGTTTGAAAGGGATATTTTTTACATTAGATGTCTAGATTAGAAGCAAAAGTAGAATTTTCTTGTATGAAACGAAATCGTGCTTCTGGTTTTGTTCCCATGAGACTTTCTACAGTCTTTTTCGTTTCTTGCATTTCCACGGCATCAATAGAAACACGAAGCAATGTACGTTTTTGAGGATGCATAGTCGTTTCTTTAAGTTGTTCCGCGCGCATTTCACCCAGCCCTTTAAAACGCCCGATTTCGACTTTAGCTTTTCCAGTAAATTCAGTTTTGAGTAATTCATCCTTGTGAATGTCGTCACGAGCATAAGCAACTTTTCCTCCTTGCGATATTCTATAAAGGGGAGGGACGGCGAGATATAAATGTCCCTGATGAATAAGGTCAGGCATTTCTTGAAAGAAGAAGGTAATGAGCAGTGACGCAATATGAGCACCATCAACATCAGCATCTGTCATGATGATAATACGTTCATATCTGAGATCTTTTTCACGATACTTGGAGCGTGTTCCACATCCAAGAGCAAGGATAAGATCGCTAATTGTTTGGCTTGAGTTCATTTTTTCATGTGCAGCACTGGCGACATTTAAGATTTTACCACGAAGAGGTAAAATTGCTTGGTTTGCTCTATTTCTTGCTTGTTTAGCAGATCCTCCTGCAGAATCCCCTTCAACAATGAATAGTTCAGCACCCACAGCATGGTTCTGGCTACAATCTGCAAGTTTACCGGGCAGACGTAATTTACGGACAGCAGTTTTTCGACTTATTTCTCTATCTTGGCGTCGTTTAACACGTTCTTCAGCACGTTCAATAACCCAATCGAGAAGTTTTGTTGCTTCTTGCGGGGAATTTGCTAACCAATGATCAAAAGGATCGCGGATTGCATTCTCAACGATACGCTGTGCTTCAATGGTTGCTAATCGATCTTTTGTTTGTCCAACAAATTCAGGGTTACTGATAAAGACTGAAAGTATTGCGGCTGTTGAAATCATAATATCGTCAGACGTAATAATTGTTGCGCGCTTGTTTCCTATTAACTCAGCGTAGGATTTCAATCCACGCAAAAGAGCTTGACGTAATCCTATTTCGTGTGTTCCGCCTTCTCCTGTAGGAATCGTATTGCAGTAAGATTGCACACAAGAATCACCACCATGCCAAGCAATAGCCCATTCAACGGAGCCATGGCCATTATTTTGTTGTGTTTTGCCAGAAAAAACTTCTGATGTTACTCGATATTCATCTTTTAGTGACGAGAGTAAATAGTCTTTAAGCCCATTGGGAAAATGAAAAACAGCTTTTTCAGGAATATTTTTTGCGCTTTCAAGTATGACGGGATCACAAGTCCAGCGAATTTTTACGCCACCAAAAAGATAAGCTTTGGAGCATGCCATCTTATAGATTTTTTCTGGATCAAAAGCTGCTTTTTCACCAAAAATTTCACGATCAGGATGAAAACGAACGCGCGTACCACGACGATTATAAACATCTCCTAGATCTTCCAATCCAGATTGAGGAATACCGCGTGAGAAACGTTGGCGGTAAAGTTTTCGTTCTCGTGCAACTTCAACTTCCATATCATCAGAAAGAGCATTGACAACAGAAATTCCTACTCCATGAAGCCCACCCGCAGTTTGATAAGCCTTTCCATCAAATTTTCCCCCTGAGTGGAGTTGTGTCATAATAACTTCAAGAGTAGATTTCTCAGGCATTTGAGGATGATTTTCGACAGGAATACCACGTCCATTATCTGTAACGGTTATATAACCGTTCCTATCTAATGAGACCTCAATAAAATCTGCATAACCCGCAACAGCTTCATCCATTGCGTTATCAATAATTTCGGCAAATAAATGATGAAGCGCTTTACTGTCTGTTCCACCAATATACATTCCAGGGCGTAAACGTACGGGCTCTAAACCCTCAAGCACTCGAATAGAGAGGGCATTATAGTCATCTTCTTGCGTATCTTTTGCACTTTTTTTTGAAATCATCGCTTTTGATTTCATTGGAGACTGCAGAGTGTTTTCTTTTGTATTTACCCGAGATTGGGCTTTATTTAAAACACTAAAAAGATCCTTTTTGTTATCGCTCATAGCGTTTAACTATCTACCTCATAAAATAAAATATTTATTAAAGTAATTTTATGCCTGTTTTTTATTTAAAAATCAATGCACTTAGGAAACATCAATTGTTGGACCGAAAATTTGTTCAAAGGCGTGTTTGAGAGCAATATCAATATCATGCATTGTTACAGGGTAACCTAGATCAAGAAAGCTTGTTACACCGTGGTTTGTAATTCCACAAGGAACAATTCCTGAATAATGGGCTAAATTAGGATTAACATTGATAGAAACTCCATGAAAACTTATCCATTTGCGCACTCGAATGCCAATAGCTGCAATTTTATCTTCGGAAGAAAGATCATTTTGTTTTGATGGGCAATGAGACTGTTTAACCCAGACACCAACGCGATCTTCTCTGCGTTCGCCTTTAATATTAAAGTTTGCAAGCATCTGTATGATCCATTCTTCTAATGCACTAATGAAAGCACGAATGTCTTGTTTTCGGCGTTTAAGATCAAGCATGATATAAGCAATACGCTGTCCTGGACCGTGATATGTAAATTCACCTCCACGTCCTGCTTCATAAACAGGAAATAAATTAGGCGCCAAAAGATCTTTTTTATTTGCACTCGTCCCTGCTGTATAAAGGGAAGGGTGTTCAAGAAGCCAAACTTGTTCATGCGCGGTTTTTGCAAGAATTTTTTCTACACGTTCTTGCATATAACGCAGAGCTTCAGGATACTCAACTAGATGATTACTTATCTTCCATTCAACGGGTGGATTTCCTAGAATTGCATTAAAATGATGTGATAAGTGATTACGATCCGTATGTTTTAATTCAAATGTCATTGGTAATATTTATCTTGATGTTTGAGTTTGTATTGTAATCAGAAAAATAAAAAAAGAACAGGATTAAGAGATAGTTTATAAGAAGTGCAATGAATTTTATTAAAAAAATCGTTATGCTCATTTTACCATCTTCCTGTTGCACCGCCACCACCCGATGATCCACCACCACCTCTGAATCCTCCTCCCCCTGAATGTCCACCAAAGATTCTACCAGAACCTCTACCGCTCGCATTTAAGTTTAAAAACCAAGGTGTGAAGACAATACCCAGCCAAAGATACTTTCGTGGACCTATTTTTTTACCAAAAATCATAGCAAGAATGGGCAAACCAACGACTATAAAGAGAATGAGAAACGTGATTGTATTTATAATCATTTCTTCTTTTTCAGCTTGTTTGCGTTGTTCTTCAATAGCTTTAGCTTTTTGATTGATTCGAAAAGAAAAATCAGCATCACTTTGTGTGATCACTTTGATAATTGCGTGAACGGATTCGACAATTCCTTTTTGATAATTTCCTTCACGAAAATTAGGAATCATGAAGTTATTAATAATGACAGAGGAAATGGCATCTGTTAGTTCTCCTTCCAGACCGTAGCCTACCTCAATACGTGCTTTGCGTTCATTTGGTGCAATGACGATTAATATGCCGTTATTGATTTGTTTTTGACCTAATCTCCATGTACGAAAAAGAGAATTGCTGTATGTTTCTATATCATTGCCCGAAAGAGTAGGGAGCGTCACAAGAACGATTTGATCTCCTGTTTTCTCTTCGAGTGTAGCTAGCTTTTCCGTTAAATTTCTTTGTGTTGCATGATCAAGTAAATGAGCCATATCGTTGATATGGCCGGTTAAGGGAGGAAACTTAGTGTGTGCGTAAGTGACATTCCCCAATGCAATGATCAAATATAGAATACTCAAAGGAACCCATAAACGTAGAAAAGTACGACGTTGTATAGAGTGTTGAAATATTTTCATTAATTAAAATTAACCTTTGGTGTTTGTTGGCTATCAGTATCGATGGTAAAAGTAGGCATAGGTTTAGCATCACGAAACCATAGCTTTGCCCAAATCATCGTCGGCATTGTTTTGAGTGCAGTATTGTAGGCACGTACTGTTTCAATATAATCGCGGCGTGCAACGGAAATTCGGTTTTCTGTTCCTTCTAATTGTGATTGAAGAGCAAGAAAGTTCTGGTTTGCTTTAAGATCCGGATAGTTTTCGACAACAGCCATAAGCCGCGAAAGTGCACTTGATAAATTTGCTTGATTTTTGAGATATTGCTGCATAACTTCTGGATTATTCAACATATCTGCATTAATGTTGACTTGCGTTGCTTTTGCACGTGCTTCAATTACATTTGTGAAAACGCTTTGTTCATGAGCTGCGTAAGCTTTAACTGTTTCTACAAGATTGGGGATGAGATCTGTACGACGTTGATATTGATTGAGCACTTCACTCCATGCTGCATGCGCTTTTTCTTCATTTGTTGGTATCGTATTAAATCCGCATCCACTTAAAAATGGCACTAACCATGCCAAAAAAATCACGATTGGAAATTGTTTTAATATTTTAAACATTGAAGAAGTTTGTACGTTTAACATAAAGATGCCTCCACAGATATTTTATGTAATATATAGGGTTTATCTTTTTGGTGGAAAGTATTTTAAATTTTATAACAGGTATATTTATCAATAAACCGACATCTCTATGCATTTTAGGCACGCTTAAGTGATTTGTTGATATTAAAATAATAATGGTAATATAGAGATCATCTTATAAAAGATCAATGATATTCATATCAATTATTATTACAGAAAATTATATATTTTTGTAGTATTTTTTGTGTTTCACAACGTGCAGATAACAATTGAAAAAGGGAAAAATTTAAGCATCAATCTTATGGAAAGATAGAAGGTAGGGCAGTTCTTATTTTCCCTCCTTTAGAAGTTATGCTTAATACATCGGATAAAAAAGGGTTTTTAATTATGTATGGTAGTAATTGTGAAAGAGGGGAAAATCCTGTGATAGAAAGTGTTCAACGGCAAAGTGAAAAGTTTGATGGATTGGCTAATGATTATGATCGTTATCGTCCTCGCTATCCTCTCACTTTATTTAAAACCATGCTCCATCCTTTTAAGAACAAAAAGCATTTGTCCATTGTGGATGTGGGGGCTGGGACAGGTATCGCATTAGAGGGAATTGTTAAATTTTTAGGAAATGAGCACCAATATCATGCTATCGATGTATCGGCAGATATGATTAAGAAGGGGCGAAGAAAATTTCCTACGGTGCAGTGGTATCAGGGCCGTGCCGAAGACCTATTGCCTCAAATTGGTGAGGTCGATTTTGTCATTGCAGCGCAAGCGTTTCAGTGGATGGATCGTCCTAAGTTGCTTTGTTCTGTTTCAGATCAACTTCGAGTCAATGGTGTCATGGCTGTTATTCAAAATAATCGTGATTTCAAGCATAGTGAATTTCTAGAGGCTTATGAGACATTGTTAGAGAAAATGAGTCCGAACTATTCTCGGTATTATCGTAATTTTGATTTTTTACAGGAAATGAGTGATGGCTTTGGGGTAGATCCAGAAAAGATTTTTTTCCATACGCACAATTGGATGATGATGATCCCATCTGAAGCTTTTATTGGAATGAGCCGCTCTTCAACGCAAGCGCAACGCGCTATTGCTTGCTATGGGGAAGAATATTTGCGGCAATTGGTTGCATTGATAAAGAAATATGAAGTGCAAGGTAATTTGGAGCTTTTGTATCGAAGTGAGCTCTATATGTATGCAGGATAATCCGATATCGATGATTACTTTTGCTCTTTTAGCACATCAGAGTAGGCGGTATTCAGGAGATTAACGCATTATTAAGGCAGATTTTGAGGAGGGAGAGTTTTTTCTTCTTCAGCATTCAAATTGACATCTTATTACATCTTACATCTTATTTTTATTTTAAATAACGGGTTAGCTCGAGCCTTGTGTGGTTTTATTGAAGATGTGCTTTTCAGGTTTCAATATGGCGCTTTAAATACAATTTTAGAAGTGGCAAAGAAGTGGTAAATAAGCTTAGTTTCTTCTATGTTGTGATGTGTAAATAAGTTTTTTAATTTTCTATAGAGTTTAATTTTTGCAATCATGATAGATTGTGGCAGCTATCTATCTAAGATTTTTATAAGTTTAGTAGGAATAGCTTAATGATATATCCATATGATAAATTCATTGAGTCCTCCCTTTACGCTTCATACACAAGAATAAGCCTGCACCATCACACACTTTATCATCTCCCAATGTTGCGACAGCCTTTGAGACGGTTCATAAGAGGAGTTTTTAGTTCTTTTTTGTACAGTCTTATCCATACGCCAATCTCGCTTATGACGTGCAAGCGAATGGTTTTGACTGATTCAACGTACACGGATTTAGAATGGGAGAATCTTAAGATGTTCGGCTTTCTCATTCAATATGAATAATGCTAGATTATGATTATAAATTAATGCGTTATCTATTTTTGAAATCCATGACCTTGGTTGTGCTTGTCAATATTTCATTTTCATGTATCGTCAACTATTCTACTTTTGGATAATGGCTCCATTGTAAGGAATGCCTTTAAGAAAGCATTCTTGTTTTAAAGAGTCGTTATAGTTTTTTTGTTTTATAGGAGGATCAATAATGCTAAACATTATACTTTGATTAAAAAAGAAAGTAAATTATGACTATTATACTAAAACCGAGCGAGGTGACGCTTAGTGAACTTGAAGCTATTTATTTTAATGGTGAAGTGAGTAAACTTCATAATGACACGCATTTAGCTATCGAGAAAGGGGCTCAGCGCATTGCTGAAATTGCTGCTGGAAGTGAGCCTGTGTACGGTATTAATACTGGTTTTGGGAAGTTGGCTTCTATTAAAATTGATGTGGACGATGTCGCTGTTTTACAGAGAAATCTTATTTTGTCCCATTGTTGTGGGGTAGGAGAGCCTTTAGCTGAAAATATTGTGCGTTTGATAATGAGCTTAAAGCTTATCTCTTTAGGAAGAGGGGCTTCAGGAGTTCGTCTAGAATTGGTAAATTTGCTGGAAAATATGCTTGCAAAGGGTGTCATTCCTATCATTCCTGAAAAAGGGTCTGTTGGTGCTTCAGGTGATCTAGCTCCACTTGCTCACATGGCGGCTGTTATGATGGGAGAAGGAGAAGCATTTTTTCAAAATATTCGTATGAGTGGAGCGGTTGCATTAGAGAAAGCGGGATTGTCCCCTATTATTTTAGAGGCAAAGGAAGGTCTAGCTCTTATTAATGGGACGCAAACATCAACAGCTCTTGCACTTGCCGGTCTTTTTCGAGCTTATCGGGCATTGTGTGGTGGATTGCTGGCAGGAGCTTTGACGACAGATGCCATTATGGGATCAACGGCGCCATTTCATCCTGATATCCATATTTTACGAGGACATCATGGGCAGATTGCTGTATCGAAAACATTAGAAAAGCTTGTAGAGGATTCAGAAATTCGTGCAGCACATTTACGTGGTGATGAGCGTGTACAAGATCCTTATTGTATACGTTGCCAGCCACAGGTCATGGGGGCATGTTTTGATATTTTGCTAGCAGCAGCAAAAACACTGATTATTGAAGCAAATGCTGTTACAGATAATCCATTGATTTTAAGGAATGGTGAAGTTGTATCAGGTGGGAATTTTCATGCTGAGCCTGTAGCGTTTGCTGCTGATCAGATTGCTCTTGCTTTATGTGAAATAGGATCTATTTCTCAACGGCGTATTGCTTTGATGGTTGATCCAGCAGTTTCTTATGGACTTCCAGCTTTTTTAGCGTATAATGCAGGTCTTAATTCAGGTTTTATGATTGCTGAAGTAACAGCAGCAGCTTTAATGTCTGAAAATAAGCAAATGGCTCATCCTGCTTCCGTTGATTCAACACCAACTTCAGCTAATCAAGAAGATCATGTTTCAATGGCTTGCCATGGAGCTCGTCGGTTATTGGTAATGAGCGAAAATCTTTTTACACTTATTGGCATTGAAACGCTTGTTGCAGCACAGGGAATTGAATATCGTGCACCTTTAAAAACAAGTGCTTTTTTGCAATCTGTTATGGAATGTTTACGCAGAAATGTTGCTTCTCTTAAGGAAGATCGCTATCTGGCTCCAGATCTTCATCAAGCACATATACTTGTGCGTGAAGGGCACTTATTATCTATTTTACCAGAAACAATTTTTCCTTCACTAGAACCCAAATAATATTTATTTTTGAGTTCAAAAGAGAAGGAGAGACCTAATTATGAGATTTCTTTATACAAAAATTGGAGAGATGATGAATATATCTTTATAATAATTAATAAATATTTTTCCATTTATTGGCTGTTATGTATTGTGTTTATTCACAATTATCTCTTTAATACGCTTATCTTTTGATATAAACTAATTTAGATAAGTTTATGAATGAGTGTATTATATTTATTATTACTTACTAAAATTAATATTTCTATTGAGTATTTCTCTTTTTAAAAGATAGTTTATAATTTTTGTACTTTTAAATCACGAGAAAGGGAAAATAAATGTCTAAAAATCGTCTATTATGTATTTTAATGGCAATCATTGTTTGTTTTTCGCAAATTGTGGAGGCTCACGCGAATTTTTGGAGAGGAAGATCTCAACAGGGTGGTTTTATTGCTATATGGGTACAGGAGAAAGATATTTTTGTTCAGGTAACAAGAGGAGCTATCATGAATGTTTCAGATCAAAGAAGTGGAAATAATAGTCGCTCTCTTGTTGGACCAAAGGTTGAAAAGATGATATTTGCCGCAGTTGCTCTTTTGCTTGGAAAGCTTGTATTTAAAGCGGCTGGAGTTTTTAAAAGATGGGCTGGGGCTAAAATTTCTCACGCCTTTGAGGAATGGCGAGATTCACTTTATCATTGATTAAGCTATATCAATTGGTTTTAAAAATGAGTGCACGTGGTGTTGAATGCAATTTATGATGATGTGACAAACTAAAAAGTATAGAAGGTTTATACGGTATTAATAGAAAGTTTAACGCATGTTTCTCTTGAATATGATGATATCAATTTAAGGTTTTTATTTATAGCCTTGAAAAACACATATGATGAATGGAAGCTTATGCCTCTCATGTAAAACAGTGTTGTTTTTTGCGTGCACGGGTTTGTTTTAAGAAAATATTTCCTCAATACTTAAGCTTACATGTCAGGGTTGCATCCGTGACTGGTATAATCTAAAAACTCTCGTGAAAAGTATAAGATTAATAGTGCATCATTATTTTTTATGTTACGAAGATACGAGTTGATACTATCAGATAATCTATTTTCCGAGTTGCAACAGCTTTTTGTACTTGAGACAGTTTATTAAAAGGCATTTTTATTTCTTTCTTTATGTGTTTTTTATTCACACGTCAATCTCGCTTAGAATGTGTAAACGAAAAGTTTTGATTGCTTTAATATGAACAGATTTGGAAAAGAGAAAATCTTATGATATTGAGGAGCCAATTCAATATATAAAACAATAAATTATCCTTATGAATAAAAATGTTTACATTATCTTGCATTCAATCCCACATTTTCTGCAGAAAAATAGAAAATATAAAAATGATTTAAATGACAATTATAAAAAATTTTATTATCACGTAATTTCAATAAAATGATACAAAACTTAGGCTATAAAAAGCTGAATCATTCGCAATAAAAGTATTTTTCATTGCCTAGGATAGAGCACCTGGAAGGCTATTGTTTAATGCTTTTAAAGTATATCTTCGAAAGAGAAACATGAGGCTTTATTTATCATAAAGCTGTTATTGTGGTGTGGATTTTCGTCAACATTTCAATAAAGAAGGAAAGTAATGGCACGAAATGAACTGAAACGAGGTATGAGTAAGCGCCAAGTTATTTTTTTAGCTCTTGGCTCTGCTATTGGAACAGGTCTTTTTTATGGGTCTGCACAGGCAATTAAGCTTGCGGGTCCAAGTGTTTTGATTGCCTATTGTATTGCTGGTTTAGCTATTTTTATGGTTATGCGGGCTTTAGGAGAGATGATTATTCATAATCCATTGCCTGGTTCTTTTGCACGTTATGCAGCAAATTACATATCGCCATTAGCAGGTTTTTTAACGGGATGGACATATGTATTTGAAATGATTCTTGTTGGTTTGGCTGATATTACAGCTTTTGCGACTTATATGGGTTTTTGGTATCCTGATGTTGCTCCTTGGGTATGGGCATTTAGTATTACGTTAATTATCACGGGTATTAATTTAGCTGCCGTAGAAGTATATGGTGAACTAGAGTTTTGGCTGTCTTCTATTAAAGTTATTGCTATCATTGCAATGATTATTTTAGGAATAGTAATTATTTTTTGTGGTTGGGGTGAAAGTGCAGTTTCTTCTACTGTTACTGTTCATAATTTATGGAAGAATGGTGGTATTTTTCCTAATGGTTGGTTTGGTTTTTTAGCTTGCTTTAGTGTTGTTGTCTTTGCTTTTGGTGGTATAGAAATCATTGGGATGGCAGTCATGGAAGTTCAAAACCCTCATCAAACAATTTCAAAGGCGATTAATTCTACTCCAGTTCGTATTTTGCTTTTTTATATCATGACGTTAGCTATTTTAATGTCACTTTATCCTTGGAATGAGATTGGTCTTATGGACAGCCCTTTTGTATCCATTTTTGAAAATCTTGGGATTTCATATGCGGCAAATATCTTAAATATTGTTGTTGTTACAGCGGCTATTTCTGCAATGAATAGTGGAATGTATGGTGCTTGTCGCATGATACATGGTTTATCGCAGGAAGGTTATGCTTTAAAGAAGTTTCAATATTTATCAAAAAATGGTATACCAATTTTTGTTATTTTGATGATCTTCGGTATTTTTCTTCTTGGTGCTGTCCTTAATTATTTTTACCATGAAAAGCTTTTTTTTCTTATTGCTGCAATGGCAACATTCGCGACAGTTTTTGTGTGGATGATGATTCTACTTTCACAAGTTTTTATGCGAATTAAGATGCCTAAAGAAGCACAGAATAGTTTAAAATTTCCAATTCCATTTTGGCCAATAGGATCGATTTTTTCTATTTTATTTATGGTTTTTATTTTTATTCTCTTATGGTATTTTGATGAGACACGACCAGTTTTAATTATAGGTTTTAGTTGGATTGCTTGGCTTGTTATTTGTTTTTATGCACTTAAACTTTATAATTTTAAGCAAAAGAAACTGCAATAAAATGTGAATAGAGATTAAACTCAAAACAAATAGCTGATGTTATCAGGAGAAGAGTTGTTTGATTGTTATTCTCTAAAGATTAGTATAATCTAGATTGAAGAAAATCTGCTCGTTATTATTTTACTTTGGGAGTTTTTGTGAGCCATTGCTTATGGTAATGACCAAATCATATAAATATTAGGCGTTTTTTGATGGTGAGCTCTGCAATCAATATAAGTCTTTCATGTTAAAATGCCTAACAACGCAAATGGATTTTACTAGAGACAAGATTATAGGCAGATATCTTTTTTCAAACGCATTAATGGATTTCTGTTTTACAAGATAAGTTATTGTAAGAATTATTTTTATTGTTTTATAAGCTCTTTAAAAAATTGGTTGTTTAAATTTTGTTGTTTAAGGAACTACTATTGCTTTTAGAAGCGAAGATAAAGTTCTTGATGTATTCTCTTGAAAAAAAGGGTTGGAGTCTTCTGTGTCCTTTAAAAGGATATTTTGGTTGTTATGGGGTAAAGGGGAGAAGTTTTTTATTTCTATTATTTTTTTCTCAAAGAGGATTGGCGTTGGTAGAAAATAGTGGATAATAAAGTCATTGGAGGCATTGTATCATTGTGTTTGCAAAAACTTCAATAAAGAGCAGCAAGGTATCACAATAAAATTTCATAGAAGAGTAAATTAAGAAGAGTAAATTAAAGAGAACAATGAACGTGTGATAGTTTTACGATTCTTGTTGTTATTGCGAGCAAAAGAGCAAGGATCAAACTTATTTTTTATAAAATTGATACGGGAGTAATTTTTATCACAAGTGGAGAAGGACAAAATGCACTCCGCAACTGTATTGTGGTGCAAAATTATTCAATATTATTATAAAAGGTGCTCAAGAACACTACGATCAGCAAAAAAATCATCGGAAAGTGGCTTTTTACACGAGAAATCTTCCAATAGCTCTGAAACGCATATCACAACGATTTCCTCTATCCTTGAGGCAACGGGCAAAATTGATACGGATTTACACGGAGATGCTATGATTATTGTTTCTCATCTGATTTCCGGTCAAGATATCAATGTAATGGGAGAAAGTGTGACGATTGTTGGCATGATAGACCATCATAGCAGCCATTTACAGACGCATGCAACAGGTTTTGATGTGGGTTCAGGCAAAAATTTTGTTTCGATATACGGGAGCGAAACAAAGACAAAAAATAAAGAGAGTTTTGAACATCAAGGCTCTTCTCTCAATGTTAACTGTAATATCAACATTACGCTCAAGAAAAAAGATGTGAGCGTAGTAGACTCTGATCTTGCAGGGGAGGGTATTAACCTTTCGGCAGCGCATGATGTCAATGTGTTTGTGGGTCACAATAATCATAGTTCGAGTACACAGGAAGAGCGCACAGGCTTTGGCTTTCAGTTTGAAAAGAGCAACGGTGCTTCTATTGGTGTTTGGGGTTACGAGTGTGAAAGACAATGGCGATCAATAGGAAAATACCTCCGTTCAATCCTATTTCAAAGTGCGCGGAGATGTGCGGATTACTGCTGATCATGATGTAAACATGAAAGCCGACAAATGTTTCGGCAGAGTGTGATGTCAACGTCGATGCTGGCAATAATATCACGCTTTCGGAAAACTATGATATCTCTAAGACACAAGAGATGCCTGAAAAGTCCTTTGCTGGTGTGACAGGATCTGTCAATGTGGGCATTCTTGGTACCATAAAAGATACAAGAGATGTAGCAAAACGTTTTGCTCATGGGGATGTGAAACACAAAATCGGCAATGGTTTGATTGGCGGACTAAATGGCAATAGAGCAGCGATTGTTCGTGCACATAGCTCCAGGTGCCATAACAGTAGGTAAAGGATTGCGTGACTTTAAAAAGCGTGGCATTCACAATATAGCAAAGAAAACAGATATCTATCTTTTTGGAACAGCTGATAAGGCTCTACCGATAGCGAATCCATTATATGTCGTAAATGATGGCGAAAAAGATCATGTCTACCTACAAAATCATTTACTTAACCCCATTGGTATAGGATTTGGTCACAATCCACCTACTTTTTATAAGGTACCCTCGGAGTTCCCTTATGTATTATTTCCACCAGCAATTCCCATGCGAAAGGAGGGGAGAGCGCTAGGCGGGCTATGATCCTAGAATTGTTATAGTCATGCGCCTTATACGTGTGCAAGGTAGTATGGAACGCTTCATATTATGCCAATTTATTCGATTTTAGATAATTTAGGTTTAGGTTATTTATGGAGAAAAAAATGAAACAAAACTTAAAATTATTAAGTGGTCTCATTCTGTTAAAGGTCGCTGGATATAACATCTACAAGCCCCACTAGGAGTTTTGAGTGCTTGGGAGAAGCTTGGAGCAGACTTTACTGAGGTAGGAAAAGCACTGTTAGAATGTGGCATGCCAACCTCGTATGATGTCTTTCCAGAAAATAAAAAGTTAAGCCTCAATGCAGAGGCTTCCATTGATTCTTGCATGATCCAAGCAAAATTCCACTACAAATGGGGAGGACTATATTGGTGTTATACTTAATAAAGATGAAAACCTCCCCATTTGTCGTCCTAGTGCTGTTATCCCGCAACGAAGTGTCAAGAAGCGTTTGAACAGCTCGTTTTGTAAAAAATATAAAACCGCACCTGAATGTCAGCCTTAATTTTTGCTGGTGATGATCAACAATCACTACCTTCATGTTTCTCATGCCTGTGCGGGGGGGGGGACTTAATTCACCATTTCAATGCTATTTATTTATGGGTACTACAACTGTAGGCGCAATAATATAAAAATATCTATTTTTGTTGTAATCAAAATATTGATAATAATTATAGGTATGCTGTTGATAGAATATGATTTTAGTAATAATTTTACCGTATTTTTGATATAACAATAATGGTATAATCTTCGGAAAGGTAAAAATAATAAAGGTTGATAATATCCATCATTGTTTTGGAAATAAAAAAACAGCATGTAAAATAATTTATAGATTGTTTCGTAATATCAAAATTACTCAAGGATAGGAAAATGAAGCATATTTTAAAATTATTAAGCGGGATAACTTTATTTGTTATGGCTGGATGTTACGAAGAGCAGCCTTCTCGAACAGCCGTAGATGCATGGGAAAAGCCCGGCGCAGATCAGCTTGAGATCAAAAAAGCTCTGTTGGAATGCGGAGTGCAGCATTTTGATGGTCGTCTTGATACAGAAACAAGTATGGATGAGAAATTCAATGCTGAGGAGGCAGAGAATGCATGTATGATCCAAGCAGGTTTCCGAGATAAATTGGGAAGGGTGAAGTGGTGTGAGAAATATGAACATCTTCCAATTTGTCAGCCTGATGCAGTTATTCCTCAGCGAAGTGTAGAGAGGCGTTTGAATAGTCCTCATTGTAAAGAGCATAAAGAACAACCTGAATGTCAACCTTAGGTGTTGATGTTTCTGTAATCAATAATTCTCGTGTTCTTTTTCTCGCATGGGGGGGCGAGGTTGCTTTTTTAATGTACTAGCCATATTGCATGCGAAAAAATACTAGCAAGCTTTTCAGCCTTTCTATCGTAAATATTGAAGGAGGGGAAATGAAAAATATTGAAATTATTGAGTGTTATAATTTTATTAAGCGCTGCTGGATGTGTTAGCAAATCTCCCCCAATCGATCTTGGCATTATGAGAAAAGTCCAATGTCAATAAATCTACGATCTCACAAGCACTGTTCAAATGTGGCAGGCAGCCGATCTACGCTTTTCCTGAAAATATGGATTTGTGTGCAAGTGAGTTTGCAGCAATTTATGAATGCATGACTAAAGAAGGTTATCGATACAAATCGTAACATTCAAAGAGAATTTATTTTTTATCAGTATCACAAAGTGATTCATTTTTAGCCAATTTAATGGTAGTAAGGTATCAGCAGGCTATAGATAATGATATTTTTGGTGTAACCAATTAGACGAAAAAGATGTTACGTCTTGATGAATAATAAAAAACGCTAGTAAATAAAAAAAGCTTTGCACAAGTGATTATCAACAGTAGAATATTCATTTTAAAGCAATAATTGAATGAAAATATTAAACGGAAGAAGAGAGAAATACGGCTCTTTTGTCTCCAATATAATTATATTCAGCAGCTACGAGATTAGCAATAGTGTTGTTGTCAGATGATGATAGCGGAGGATAGTGAGTTGTTGTTTAGAGAAATTTATTCAATATAAAGAATGGTAAATAATAGCTTTTCTAAAATATCTTCTTTAACGATAATAAACAGATAGCTTTCATAAAACTGATTTTGATGAAATTTTATTTTGGTGTTTTTTAATTTCAAGATGGTGAGTGTTTTACTGTATTTTAGATTTTATCAAAAGATCTAAAGTATTATACAAGTAATTTTGATATAAAGATCTTTTCATTTTATGATATTTTTTTGAGATAATATATTTATAAAGTATTACATTTATTTATTCAAATTTTTTATTAGATATCTAGCATTTTTAATACAGAAACTGTGTACATTAGCTTATACATTAGTGTGCGATTTTTTATTTTTTTGTTGTAGTTGAAGAAATGATGCTGTTATAGCTTTCATATACTATATCTCATTATGTCGTGTTTTTATTAAAACGTTTTGATTGTTTAGATCTTAAAAATTATTCTCATTTTGTTATATTTTTATTTTTCGGTGGTGAGATAAATTGAATATTATATCTCTTAAAAATTTGCATTTTTTCGCGTTTTTTTGAGATTAGTTTTTTTGCATTTCGTATTGCAGTTCTCAGTGGTTCTTGGGATGTACTCTTTAAAAAGATTGTCATCCTAAATGGTATTTTTAAACTTTTTGTTCTTTCTTTACATAAAATACAAAACATATTATGAAACGCTATAATTTATCAGAAAAAATAAAATAATTTTGTTTGTTTTATTCTTATTGTGCTTAATTCGTGGTTTTATTTTTTGCCAGCATTTTTTGTTTTGTTGAAAAAAAGAAAGTTTTGAAAAACAATGATAACCAAGGTATCTAACAATCACTTGTATTTGTGTGTTTTTACAGCAGCTATTTTTTCTTTTTTATTAAATATAAATATTGAGGCGCATTCTCATGCATTTGTATCACTGTTATGTGACGAAAACAAATTGCCTTATAAATGCAGTGATGGTGTAAAGCATACAATTAGTGATAAAGTATATAAGTTCACGGTACCTGTTAAAGAAAAGAATGGGGAGGGTAGTTCTCTCATGTTGCCTGCTGCTATAGTAGTGCAGGAGCCAAATACAGTTATTCAGGCAATGCGTGTAGAGGTTGAAGCTACTGCGGGTATAGAAGATATTTATGGTGTTTCTGTATCACAAGGGGGAAGAATTGTTTTGAGTGATTCAGCTTTTAAAAATGTGTCAATAGGTCTTAAAGCTGATAGTGGAATGATTGAGGTTAATCGTGGAACAATTGAGGCTTCTCAGATTGCAGCTTATGCAGAGAAGCGAGGAGCATCTGTTACGTTAACGAATACAAAAATTAAAGTGGAAGGTTTGGGTATCGGTCAAGAGAGTGCTCTTTTCGTTAGGGCTGATGCGGGTATTCAGATGAAAAGCGGATTTATTGATGTGAATGATGCTGCTGCGCTTTATGTGGGGAGAGGGGGGAGTGCGACTTTAGATGGTGTTACCATTACTTCAAAATATCAAAAAACAGAAGACAATGAAAATACAAATAAAAAGATTGCACATACAGTTTTCAATGTAAAACATCAGGGCTCTGTTTATTTAAAAAATACTAATATTATTTCTACGGATGTTCATGTTTTAACAGTTGGACAAGATTCTAATACACTGTCCAATAATGGCAGGGAAGGAAATATTTTAATTTCGCGGGTTAATATTGAAGATTCAACAATTAAAGCAATAGGTAACAAACATGGTATGTATTTTGAGAGGGATGGGGAAAATAATGCGTATGAACAGGGGTTTGTCTTTTTGAAAAGGACGATTTTTGAGGTTCCAGATGGGACAGCTGTTCATAGTAATAACAGTCGTAGTTATATTGGAGTAACAGAAGGTACAAAAATTTTTGGTGACTTATTATTAACAGTTGAAAAGGGGGGGGCTGTAGCGATTTTGGCTGATTCTTCTTCATTGATAGGAGGGACTCGTGTTGCCGATAATTCTATTGCTGAGCTTTATTTGACAGGGGGATCAAAATGGTTTTTGACAAAAAGAAGAGAGATAGATTCGCAAGTTGCAAACCGCACAAATTCATTTATTTCATTTGTAAAAATTTCTGATAGTTTTATTGCTTTTGAGACTCCAATGTTTCAGGAGTATCAGACACTTCATATTGGGAAGGGAGAAAAAGAAGTTTATAGTGCGCAAGATAGGGCAGATATTTATCTCAATACACATTTCAGTAGTGAGGGTTTGCTCGATAATAAAAAGACTGATCGGCTTTTGATACATGGCGATGTTTCTGGAAAAACGACAGTTTATGTGCAATTTGTTGCAGGAAATCAGGGGGAGATAGCAACCGGTGAAAATGCTCATAGTATTTCACTTATTCAGGTTTCTGGAAAAGCGGCAGAAGATTCTTTTCAGTTAAATCGTGCTTATATTGCATTAGAGGGGTTGCCTTATCAATATTATCTTCATGCTTATGGTCCAAATTCTACGCTTGGAAATGCACAAATTTCTCAAAGATTGGTTGAAGGAAATGGAGATTTTTGGGATTTTCGCCTTGAAAGTAAGTATATTCAGCCTTCTTTGGGAGTGTCTGTTATCCCTCATTCTGAGTTAAAGGTCAGAGAGGTTGTTCCACAAGTTCCAACCTATCTTTTGTTACCAAATGCTTTGTTTCATATTGGACTCATGGATATCAGTAATCAACAAAAGGAATTGCAAGTTACGCAGTCTATTCCTCGCAAATTATTAAAAGTTGAAGGGAATTTTGCTTTATCTGTCCACGGTTATGGTGGGAGTTATCGTTATGTCTCAGATCTTTCTACACTTAAATATGGGTACGATGGTAATGTTGATTATAACGCTATAAAAACAGACATTTTGCTCAAAACAATAGAGAGCGCATATAGTATGACATCTTTTGGGATTATGGGAACCTATGGAAAGCTTTCCTTACAACCTCGTAACGTGGAACAAAGCCAAAAGAGTACGTTTAATAAATGGTCATTTACGACATACGGTAGTGTGAAACACAACACTGGTTTTTATGTAGATGGTCTTTTATCTTATGGTTTGTTTAAAGGGGATGTGCTTACCCATGCTTGGGGTAAAACGGCGACATTAAAAGCAAATCCTTTGAACGTTTCGTTTTCTGCTGGTAAAGTGTTTATGACAGGATATGAAGATCTTATTTTTGATCCGCAACTCCAGCTTATTTATCAACATCTTCAATTTGATAAGTTTCGTGATATTGATGGATTTGATGTTGAGATGAAAAAAATAGGTCAATGGTTGGTGCGTATTGGGGGGCGTTTAAATAAAACATTTTCAGCATCTGAAAAGGATCGTACCATTTGTTTTTATGGTAATATTCATCTTTCTAATCGTTTTGGTAAAAAACAATTTGTTCATTTTAAAGATGTTTTCCAGTTGGGTTCTTTTGGTTCTTCTTTAGAAACAGGTTTGGGTATTAATGCGCAGTTTTCTTCTAAAGTTACACTTCACAGTGATCTTAGCTATCAGCATAGGTTAACCAAGGCTGGTTTTTCTGGAGTTCATTTTTCTGGTGGTTTGCGCTATCATTTTTAATAAATCGTTTTAAAAATAATAAATGTGATTTTTAAAGTTTTGTTTTATTGTCGGGATTAAAATCATTGATGGTGCAGAATTTTAGTCACTTCTTTTAATAATGGCATCATGTGTTTTAATAAGTATAAAAGGATCACGTTGATTTGTTTTTTATCTGGTTGATAGGGGTGCTTAAATGCTTCAAAAAAATTTACAATGAGACTGTAAATCTATTTGTGTTATTTGGGCTATAAATATTGGAGATGTATTCGTCATCAGCTTCTTAAAATATTATTATTATTATCCTATCATGCTGTAAAGTACTGTCATTTGAGGTAGCTGATATCAATCATGAAAGGCAGGGAGATATTGGTTGCTGATTAAGAGCTTTTGCTGTTAAGCAGAGGAGGGGATATGTAAAATATAGAGCTCTATCGTTTCGTGGATGATGCACATTTTTCTGCTTTAAAATTTTGTAAAAAGCGTTTTTGAAGCTGTTTGTATCAATCGCATTATTGTAGGTGGATAATGAGAAAAGTGGTAAAGCGTGAATACTTTTAAAATCAAATGCAACATCTTTAGTTCTTATAAGGATAAATCCTTAAAAAAAATGTTCTAATGACTGTATTGAATATATGAACAAGATCATGTCTTATTTGTGAAATAGATATGAAATATAACTTTTAAATTAGAGTGGAGGCGGTAAGATCTTTCTTTTCTTCTTTGAGATATGGGGAGAAGAAATTGGTCGTATCAAAAAAGTCGTTTATAAGTTTTCATTATTGTTTCAAATATAGAAATATTGAAGAGCTTTTATTAAAATGGGGTGTAAAAGTAGGTCATATCTTCCTCAATTCTTGGTTTTTGAAATATGCATCTTTAATGGGAAAATGTTTGCAAAGTTTTAGGCAATCGCATTCGCATTGTGACTTCATTTGTATCGATAAGATTTATATCAAAGTTGAGCGTCAGTAGAAATATCTTTATCGGACTATTGATAAACATGGTGTTTCCATATGATGCTTAAGGTGTCATCGAGCCATTTGTGGTAATTGCGTGCTTCTTCGTTTGAGTCATGAACAGAGAAAATAAAACCAGGATATCCACCGAATGCTGGTGGAGGTGGTGAAATATGATCGGTTTCAAAGAAAATGATAGTTCTAGCAGTTAGTGGATGCTGTGCAACCTTATCTAGACCTGAAAATCCGGAAAACCTTCCATGACCACGAAGAGGAATAATGTAATTTGCCGCCACTTTTTCAGCTGGGAGTATATCGGGAAGGTCTAAGTTTTGTTCAGCTAAAGCGGCATTCATACATAGTTTTGCAAATGAAATCCCTGTACCTTGCTCCACAATAAAATGGGAAACACCTGACCCACCTATACGAGCGCCGATCTCAATTACATAAGGTAAGTTATTAGCATCTAAGCGTAGCTCTACATGGGCAGCTCCCATGTTTATACCAAGAGCTTTAACTCCAGAGCATGCAGCCTCACATAAAGCAATAATTAAAGGATCATCTATATCACGGCGTTGACGATAAATTGTTTCTTCGAACCATGGTCCTTCAGGCTGTCCCTTGTCTCCAATAGCTAGAACATGCACACCTGCTGCATCGACAAAGCATTCCACAACAAACTCTTTTCCTGGTAAATACTGTTCTACTACTAAACCTAAAGATTTATTGTTATCGTTGAAACGTGCCATATCTTTATGCTGAACATTCCATACCGCTTTGATGAGATCAGGAAATTCTTCAGAATTTTTAGCTAACATTACGCCTATACTACCGGCTCCAGAAACGGGTTTAATGACTAGCGGCCAGCCTAAAGTATGAGCTTGTGATAGATCTTCTGGATTATCTATATAAAAAAATCTTGGTGTTCTCAGCCCTGCTTTAGCAAAAGCTTGACGCATTAGATATTTGTTTCGGGTTAATGCCGCTACTTCTGGCTCAATACTGGGAGTATTGATTTTTTTTGCAGCTAAAGCTGTCCATAGGATGGCTTTTTCGAAAAGGGTCATAACTCCACCAATATTGCGTTCTTTCACTCCGGCTGCAAAAGCGTCTAGGGCTAACTCTGGATTATCAAAAACAGGAAGTTGCCAAGTTGAGGTTACTGCCGCTGGTAGCTGAATAGGTGCACTTTCAGCAATATCATAAATCATTATTAATTCGATGTTAGCTGCTTTTGCAGCTTCAAATATAAAGGGTATTTTTGTATTACGCTGACATACTAACGCCAGTTTTTTCATTTTATTTTTTCCTTATAATTTAGAATTTTTGGAACGGTGTTTTAGTTGCTATCCAGATACTTTTGACGCGTCTATAAATTAAGAGTATTATCCCTATAACAACTACAATCATAGCAATTATTTTGAGAGCACTTAGAGAAGTGCTCGAACCGATTATCCGTTCACATGCTACGACTGCAAAAGGAGCTAATACGCCGATAGTATTGGTGTATAATACGTCTCTTTCGGCTAAAACTTTTTGGTACAATACGTAACCTAGTGATGATAAAAAAGCTCCTAAAATCAATATCCTAAGTATGTCTTCTAACTTAAGATATAAGAGTGGGGCAGGATCAAAAATAAATAATGGCATAAATGATGCTGCAGAAATTGTCGTGATCCAAGCCAGTGAGGTGAGCAAAGGTAGATTTTCAAGATAACGTTTAGACAATAAGCCATAAGCAGAGTAAGAAAGTGCTGCTGTTAAGGCAAGAGCTATTCCTATTAGGCTGTAATATCCACCCTCTGCACTGTTTATATTAAATGCTATAGCTGCTACACTGACAATTATCATACCGATAAGTTTTAACCATGAGAACGTAAGGCTATTCGTCAGTGCACCCAATATGTAGGTAATACCTGGAATAGTAGCGAGAGCCATAGTTAAATCACTGGCTTTGAGCGATTTTAATGCACCAAAGCTGCATACAAAATATAACGAGAATCCTAACACTGATAGAATTAAAAAAGAAGGTATCATGGAAAGCAATGGTAGGGATCTGAAAACAGCTTTCTCACGAAATACTGCAATCAGCCATAAGGTGGCAGCGGTGGCAAACAACCTAAGTCCAACCGCATGCATGACGGGTATATTGCTAACCAAATTCTTAGATAATAACCAACTTATGGAAAACAATGCTAGAATGGCAAAAGTAAATAATAGTAACCGTCCTTTTATAAAACTCAATGATTTAATCCCCTAATCACTCTCTGTGCATAATATGATGTTGAAAAATTAAATCGTGACTGTGAAGTTTGCGGCTTACCAAGATTATTTTGGATATAATCCTTAGCTCCTGCCAAATAAGCGTCATCATCTAATGTTTCAAGTGCTTCTATATCTGCTATCATCAATATTATTACTTTTTCAAGACGCTCCAAATCAAATTGAAGATAACCTTGATTTGTTTCAATCAATGCTTTGTTCCGCGTTAACATTTCAAAAAGCAAGATCCCTGTACCAGCATCGAATGTCATATGCTGATCAGAATCTTTTGGATAACGGAATATGCGTTCTAATAGGATAAATTCAGTTATTTCTTTCCAAAATTTTGGATGATTTTGTAGCATAATACGCACTGTAATTAAATCAACTTTAGTTTCTTCTAGAAGACCTGTGAACCAATTTAATTTTATATACAGATTTTTATCTAATGGCCGCGGTCCAGTATGATGTGCATAGTCATGGTAATAGCCCCACAAACAGCGAGCATCGTAAATGTCTTCTTTAGATAAGTTACGACTATGCAATTGACCGAACAGAAATTTACTATCTCGACCGAGTAAACGTTCAGCTTCCACAATTGTTTGCTTGTTGTAAATATCAAAGAATTTACTGAAAAAAAACAAAGCAAATGCTTGCTTATCAATTTTCTTAGCAGTCGCTACAGATTCTGGGAATAGAACAATGCAATTGCCTTCTAAAAAACCTCTTGACGCTATTCCCATTTTTATACATTGAAATGGTGATACATAATTATTTGTATATTTTGAGGCGTCAGCAAGATAGTCCGTTTCATGACGATATCCTGTAACTAATTCCAGCCGGAATCCTTCTGGATCAGGTCCATTTGTTGCACGCATTGGAGCCAAGAAAAACAAGGGAGCATCTGGTAATGGGGCTTTGAAAGCAGCCAAAGTGTTATCAAATTTAGGAGGGGTCGTTAAACCGCTGATCATCCACTGATGAAGATCATCAGAAATGGTCGCTAAAAGTTTTGGAGATAATCCGTCAAGAATATTGGCATGGTGGTTCAGCAGAGTAATCAATTCATTGATCATATTACTATCTACCGAAGTTGGTTCCTTAATGCTCCCATCTCGTTCTTGGCGCATACGGAATTTGTCAACCAAGTTAACAATGGAAAGAAGCGCTTCAGATTTTTTCATGATTAGTTGACTTTAGTGAGTGGAGCAAAAAGGCCATTGGCACTTGTCCAAAATTTTCGACAATACTCAGCCTATAGCGATTTGCCGCAACCGATGTTGTGATACAAGAATCGGCTTTTTCAGCCTTACAAAGAACGGCTGCATCAGCATTGCTGTTGGCAAATACTTTGTCATATTGATGAGCTACCAGAGATTGCGGGGCAGGATGAGTCGCTACGGTTTTAATTTCATCAATGTTATTGCGTTTAGCTAAAACCATAGAGTGAGTAGGCATGATAAAGCTGTCAAATAATTGCATATTACTTAAACGGGTAAATATGAGTGTATGCAAATCAGGGTAAGCAGCACAGCTTAAGAGATATCCATCCTTTTTCTGAGCAAGTTCATTAAAGGCTCTTTTAAGAGTTGCGTATAAGATAATACGTGATTCTAAATCAGCGGAAGAAATATTTTGATTGTGATTGTCAAGCCACTATTGTGCTGCAGCTGTGCAGTTAGTATCTGCAAGGACAAGTGTATAGATAAAAGTATTATTTTCAGATTGTATGACTTATATACTTTTTAAGTATAAGAATATATTTAATATAGTGCAATATGTGAAGTATATCAATAAAAATAAGTTAAATAATTTAGTGATTTACAAAATATATGTATATATGAAAGAAAATTGTGATATAATTTAGCCTTATCATTATCCTATTATGCCATAAAACATCGTCGTTTAGGATAGTAATTGAGCAGGAAAAATTCTATGCAGGGTATTTATTGGATATGTTAGAGAATTATTGGAATGGTTAAGCGAAGGTGAATGACACGTAAACCGTACTGCTCTATCATTTTTTTGATGATGAACTTTTTTGTTTTAATATTTTGCAAAAATTGTTTTTGAAGCTGTCCGTATCGATAACATTATTGTAGGTGGATAATAAGCAAAATGGTAAATCATGATTACCTTCACCATCAAATTCAGTATATTCAGCTTTTTAATTAAGATAATATTTTAAAAATTATTCTATAGTCATGACTGTATTGAATATATGAAAAGATATTATCATTGTCTTGTTTGTAAAAGAAACATGAAATATAACTCTTAAATCAGATTGGGATTGGCAAGGTCTTTTTCCTTCTTTGAGGCATGGGAAGGTCGGATTAAATTTTATTAAAGTATATAAAACATTCGTTTTCTTGAAAAGATCAGAGGTAAACAAATATGCGTGAGATTTTGGATCATTTTGATATGCCATTGAATAAGAATAAAAAGAGTTCTGTTCAAAAGATTCAAAATCTTTCATGTCAGCCGCACCCAAAACGATTTTATAGACAAGTGAAGATTGCTTGTGAGGAAGGGAGTTTTACTATCTTATTAGATGAACGTCCCGTTAAAACGCCTGCAAGGCGTCGTTTTCATGTGCCAACAGAAGTGTTTGCTGAATACGTTGCTCAAGAATTTGAGAGCCAAAAGCACGTTGTTGATCCTGTAAAAATGCCGATGACGCGTTTGGTTAATACTGTTATTGATGGTATTGCTGATGATATGCAGGTTGTTTTTGAAGATTTATTGCGTTTCGTTGCGTGTGATATGATCTTTTATCGTGCACAGACACCTAAAGAGCTGGTGCAAAAACAATCTGAACAATGGGATCCTTTATTAGATTGGGCAGAAAAAAAACTGGGTTCAAGGTTTTATTTGACAGAAGGGCTGATGCATGTGGAACAATCACCAGAAGCACTTCAAGCTGTGAGTTATTATTTACGTAGCGTTGAGTCTCCTTATATGCTTGCTGCACTTCATATGATGACAACCTTAACGGGATCTGCTCTCATTGCTCTTGCTGTTGCTGCGGGAAATATTGATGCTGATCATGCTTGGTCTATTGCTCATTTAGATGAAGATTGGATGATGGAACAATGGGGAATAGATAAAGAAACAATGGTGCGTCGTGCTCATAAAAAAGTTGAATTTAAGGCTGCGGCTACAATTGTTACAACTTGCTTATAGGGGTAAATCTTTTATTTACGTGCATTCTTTTCGCTCAGAGTATTTTTGTGACTTTTTGAGGATTGATTTTTACTTTTTCAAGTCCAGGAAATAGTTCATTGGTTATGTTTAAGAGCGTTTCGTCATTACCGCGGATAAAATACCATTGGTTATCGTGAAGTAGGGCAATAATTTCAGTGTGAATAGAGCACTTTTTTCCAGCATTTGTTGTGGTTACAAGTTCCACGGGTATAACAAAATAAGGGGTGCCATTATCAAGTGTACCTTCACGTTTTTGTTTTTGGTCAATGTTGATCGTTTCAATCTTGTAACTTTCTGCCAACCGTTCTATTTGGCTTTTCATGATTTGTCGAAATTGTGATTGACTAAGATTTTTTTTGGCGGTTAAACGGTTGATGATTTGGGGAGGAATAGCATTTAAGATGGCATTTGCATCGGCATTTTTAAGTGCTTTACTATAAGCGGATGTCGCTTTTTCAAGGGCAGTGAGTTTTTGATTGGTTATTGTATATGCTTGAGTTGTTGATGTGATAAAGACAATGCATAAAAGAAGGGGAACGAGAAAACAAATTCGCGGCATTAGAAACCTTGTTAATTCATTTGAAGAGATTCAACACATTATAAAGGAAAAGCAGATGAGCAAAAAGCCTCTTGCGCTTTTGCATGAGAAGAATATCCACAAAAATGGAGGCTTTTGCCTCCATTTTAAAAATCAAAAGAATGCGTATTGATTGTTTAAACAGAATAGTACATGTCAAATTCAACAGGATGGGGTGTTGTTTCGTAGCGCAAGACTTCTTGCATCTTTACTTGAATGAAGGAATTAATCTGATCATCATCAAAAACGTCGCCAGCTTTAAGAAAGCCACGATCTTTGTCAAGTGCTTCAAGCGCTTCACGCAGACTTCCTGAAACAGTAGGGATTTCTTTGAGTTCTTTTAAGGGAAGATCATAAAGATCTTTATCCATAGCATGTCCGGGATGAATTTTGTTTTTGATGCCATCAAGACCAGCCATTAAAAGTGCTGCAAATGCCAAATAGGGATTTGCTGTTGGGTCTGGAAAACGAACTTCTACGCGTTTTGAATTTGGTGAGGAGCTCATTGGGATACGGCAAGATGCAGAACGATTACGTGCTGAATAGGCAAGAAGAACAGGGGCTTCATAACCAGGAACCAAACGTTTATAGGAGTTTGTGGATGGGTTGGTAAAAGCATTGATTGCTTTTGCGTGCTTAATAACACCACCGATAAAAAATAAACAGGTTTCTGATAGTCCGGCATATTCATTTCCTGCAAAAATGGGTTTGCCATCTTTCCAAATGGAGATGTGAACATGCATTCCAGAGCCGTTATCACCAAAAACTGGTTTTGGCATGAAGGTTGCTGTTTTCCCATAACTGTTTGCTATTTGATGTACAACATATTTAAAAATTTGCATCTTGTCAGCCTCGCGAACGAGTGTATCAAAACGAATACCCAATTCATGTTGGCCTGCTGCTACTTCGTGATGGTGTTTTTCGACCTGTACGCCCATATCTTTGAGTGCTGTGAGCATTTCAGAACGCATATCTTGGCAGGAATCAATCGGCGGAACAGGAAGGTAGCCCCCCTTTATTCGTGGGCGATGTCCTAGATTGCCTGTTTCATATTCCGTATCATCATTGGAGGGAAGTTCACTTGAATCGAGTTTAAACCCTGTATTGTAAGGATCCGTTTTATAGCGCACATCATCAAAGATAAAAAACTCTGCTTCTGGACCTACATTGATTGTATCTCCAATGCCTAAAGATTTCATATAAACCTCAGCCCTTTTGGCAATAGAACGAGGATCTCTACGATAAAATTCACCAGAGACAGGATCAAGTACATTACAAAATATGACCAAAGTAGATTGAGCAAAAAAAGGATCAATATGTGCTGTTTCTGGATCTGGCATTAAAACCATGTCAGATTCATTAATTGTTTTCCAACCAGCAATTGAAGAACCATCAAACATGACACCATCACTAAAAGTATCTTCGCTGATCTCTGCGATATCCATTGTAATGTGATGCAATTTTCCTCGTGGATCAGTAAAACGTAAATCAACAAAACGGATTTCGTTGTCTGTAATCTGTTTGATAATATCTGATGCGGTTGTCATATTCAATTTCCTTAATATGGCGTTGAGATAGATAAAAAAGTGAATTTTCTCGTTATTTATTAAAGGGCATCGATACCGGTTTCGTCCGTGCCTATACGAATGGCATCATCAATGGAAAAGACAAATATCTTTCCATCTCCTATATGTTTTGTTTGAGCTGCTTTACGTATTGCATCAACAGTTTGTTCTAGTTTTTCATCGGACACAACAATTTCAATCTTTACTTTAGGTAGAAAGTCAACAACATATTTCGTGCCACGATAAAGTTCTGTATGTTCCCTTTGACGACCAAAACCTTTCGCTTCTGTTACTGTAATACCATGTAACCCAATTTTTTGAAGCGCTTCTTTCACTTCATCAAGTTTGAAAGGTTTTATAATGGCTTCAATTTTTTTCATGCTGAAATTATCTCCAACGTTATTTTGTCTTTTTAGACTGCATCACATTATATTGACAACTGTAAGATGTCCAACAGATACTTTGTGCACAAAAAGTCGAAAATAATGACACTCTATACTCTTTTAGGAGAGTTTCTTTTGTAGAATAAAGTCAAATACTGTTTTTTTGGAAAAAATCTTACAATTCTTGTACAAGAATTAAAATAATATAATAAAAAAGTTTTGTTTCTTTTTTGTTAGATAATACGTTGACTTATAATGATAATTCGACGTTTTCTACACTGAATGAGAAACTCTAATAGCGTAAGATTTTCTCATTTTAGATCTTTTTATCGTCAATCAATCAAAACGATGCCTTTGTATATCATGAATAGTACGAGTGTGTGGATAAAAATATTTGAAAAAAATAAAATGCTTTTTATGAAAGCTTTCGATAACTAAAGGTTTTACAATATTAGGGAGTAGGGGAAGACAAATATTGGAAAAGATGGTGGTGTACAATAATGGATTTCTCATTATAGCATTAGGTGCCGTCGTGAAATGGGCTTGAGAGCGTTGAGAAATATTTCTTTAAAACAGATGTGTGAATTGGCAACGCAAATATATTTTGTTTGGGGCGTTTTGTCTCTTCGTGAGGAATGTGATTCCATTAAGGAACGCGATAAACAAAAGCGTGAAGCAATGGGCACTCTTTATTATAAGATACTGCTGCGGATGCCTTTGAAAATCGTAAAGATAAATTAAAAGGAGATGTAAAGATAGGAACTTAATTTATCCCCTTAAAACTTCGTATTCTTTCCAAATTGGGCTGTTTGGCCGTTTCAGATATAAAAAAACAGAGAATAAATACGCAATTATGCGCGCGTTCCTATGGGCAATACGAAAACTGAAACAGCTTATAAAGCGCTAACTTGTTTCAGTCTTTGCTTTAAACATGTTGCACCACTGGAATTTAGGTGTTGGTGTTTACAGGTAACAATAAAAGTACAGGCTTTGTTCGTATGCTGTATTTACAATGGAAAGCGTTTTTAAGAATTGGAATTATAGAGAGAGGGGCGCAGTAAAACATCTTTTAGAAATTTTCCAGTATAGGAAGCGGGAACCTTAATGATGTCTTCAGGGCGTCCAATTGCAACAATTTCGCCACCACGATCTCCACCTTCTGGTCCTAAATCAATAATCCAGTCGGCTGTCTTTATAACATCAAGGTTATGTTCAATGACTATAACTGTGTTGCCTTGCTCGACTAGTTCATGCAGCACTTCAAGAAGTTTGGAAATATCGTGAAAATGTAAACCTGTTGTTGGTTCATCCAAAATATAGAGTGTACGTCCTGTTGTTTTACGTGAAAGTTCTTTCGCAAGTTTCACACGTTGTGCTTCCCCACCAGAAAGTGTGGTTGCTTGCTGTCCTACTTTTATGTAACCTAATCCTACTTTAATGAGAGTTTCCATTTTATTATGAATAGCGGGAATAGCTTGGAAAAATTCCTCTGCCTTTTCAATTGTCATATCCAAAATATCGGCTATAGACTGTCCTTTGAATTTTATTTCTAGTGTTTCTCGATTATAGCGTTTTCCTTTACAGACATCGCAAGTAACATAGACATCGGGTAAAAAGTGCATTTCAATTTTTATGACTCCATCACCTTGACATGCTTCGCAACGTCCTCCTTTAACATTAAATGAAAAACGCCCAGCTTTATAACCACGGGCTTTTGATTCTGGAAGATCGGCAAACCACTCACGAATCGGTGTAAAAGCGCCTGTATAGGTTGCGGGATTAGAGCGTGGGGTGCGTCCAATGGGGGACTGGTTGATATCAATGACTTTATCAAGAAATTCTAATCCTTCAATTTTGTCATAGCTGGCAGGGCTGTGATGAGAGCCCATGATATGATGTGAAGCTGCTTTGAAAAGCGTTTCAATAAGAAATGTTGATTTTCCTCCTCCAGAAACACCGGTTACGCATGTGAAGGTTCCAAGAGGGATGTTCGCATTGATATTTTTGAGGTTATTTCCCTTGGCGCCGATGATTTTAAGTGTTTTCATTTTTGATATTTTGCGTCGCTCAGCGGGTATTTTAACAGCCATTTTTCCTGAAAGGTATTGCCCTGTGAGAGAGGCTGAATTTTCTATAATTTCCTGTGGTGTCCCTTGCGCTATGATTTCTCCACCATGAACGCCCGCGGCAGGGCCCATATCGACAACATAATCTGCTGTGAGAATAGCATCTTCATCATGTTCAACAACAATAACTGTATTGCCAAGATTGCGTAAATGACGCAGCATTTCCAAAAGGCGTTCATTATCGCGTTGGTGTAAACCGATAGATGGTTCATCTAAAATATAAAGAACGCCTGTAAGACCAGAACCAATTTGGGATGCTAACCGAATGCGTTGGCTTTCTCCACCTGAAAGCGTTCCTGAATTTCGAGACAAGGTAAGATATTCCAATCCTACATGATTTAAAAAAGCTAAGCGTTCGCGAATTTCTTTTAAAATACGTATGGCGATATTACGTTGTTTTTCTGTGAGATATTGATGAATATTGGCAAACCAATCATCTGCCTTTAGAATAGAAAGATCTGATATTTGCCCAATATGCATTCCGTGGATTTTTACAGCAAGTGCCTCTGGTTTTAAACGATAACCATGACAAGCTGGGCAAGGCGAAGAAGACATATAACGTTCGATTTCTTCTCGAGACCAAGCAGAATCGGTTTCTTTCCAGCGTCTCTCCATATTGGGGATGATTCCTTCAAAAGGTTGGGTCGTTTTATGCGAACCAGAATTATTTTTATAGATAAAAGAAATTTCATCTTTTTTTGTACCGTAGAGAATAGCCTGTTGTGCTTCATTAGAGAGTTCACACCATTGATCTGTGAGTTTGAAACCGTAAGCTTTTCCTAATGCTTCTAAGGTTTGTCTATAATAAAGTGAATCCGATTTAGCCCAAGGAGCAATAGCTCCATTCTTTAGGGTAAGATTTTTATTTGGCACAATTTTTAGTGGATCCACTGCCTTTTTGATACCCAATCCATCGCAGAGAGGACAGGCCCCAAAAGGATTATTGAACGAAAAAAGGCGAGGTTCAATTTCAGGAATAGAAAAACCAGATATAGGGCAGGAAAACTTTTCTGAGAAAATGAGCCGTTTGTGTGTATCATTTTTTGATTTATGAGCAGATTCTTTTGTCGTTTCTTTTTGTGTCAAAGGTTGGTCTGCCATTTCAGCTATGGCAAGTCCATTTGCTAGTTGTAAACAGGTTTCTATACTATCAGCCAAGCGAGAGGTGATATCCTTTTGTACAACAATGCGGTCTACCACGACATCTATGTCATGTTTATACTTTTTATCAAGAGGTGGAATGTCAGGGATTTCATAAAATTCGCCATCAACTTTAGCTCGTTGAAATCCTCTTTTTAAAAGTTCTATTAGCTCTTTTTTATATTCTCCCTTTCGTCCTCGCACCAAGGGTGCCATAATAAAAATTCGTGTTCCTTCTGGTAAGGACATAATTTGATCCACCATTTGGCTTACGGTCTGGCTTTCAATAGGAAGTCCTGTCGCTGGAGAATGAGGAATACCAATACGTGCAAAGAGAAGACGCATGTAGTCGTGGATTTCAGTAACGGTACCTACCGTTGAACGAGGATTGCGACTGGTTGTTTTTTGTTCAATGGAGATAGCTGGAGAGAGACCGTCTATGCGGTCTACATCGGGTTTTTGCATGACTTCCAAAAATTGGCGTGCATAGGCTGAAAGGCTTTCGACATAGCGGCGTTGTCCTTCAGCGTAAATTGTATCAAAAGCTAAGGATGATTTTCCTGATCCGGAAAGTCCTGTTATAACAATAAGTTTGTCACGAGGCAGATCGAGATCAATATTTTTAAGGTTATGCTCACGTGCACCGCGAATGGAGATATATTTTTGATAAGTCATATTTTATCCTTGGCATATGTGACAAAAACTGAGCGCCTAAAATGGAATAAAACTGTTTTTTAGAATTACAATGTGTTTAACTGCTTTAATGTTAAAGGAAGGTATAAGTTTTGTGAAAAGAAAAATACAAATAAGCAGCTTTTTATTCTCTCGTGGTGGAATAAACTATGCGTCTTTATCATCTTTTGTTATAATTACACGGATACAATATTGGGAAAGGATAGCAATATCCATATTGAAGGTCAATTGCAGACATGTAAATTGAAGGTCGAGATGGTTATAACTGTTATAAAACAGAGTATTTTACGAATTAAAATTTTGGAGTTTATGCGATGGCTGGTAGCCTTAATAAAGTTATTTTGATTGGTAATCTTGGTGCGGATCCTGAAATCCGCCGTTTGAATTCTGGTGACCAAGTGGCAAATTTGCGTATTGCTACTTCAGAAAGTTGGCGTGATCGGAATACAAATGAGCGAAAAGAACGCACTGAGTGGCATAATATTGTTATTTTTAATGAAAACCTTGTCAAAGTTGCAGAGCAATATTTAAAAAAAGGCAGCAAAATTTACATTGAGGGGCAGTTACAGACACGAAAATGGCAAGATCAAAATGGAAATGACCGTTATACAACAGAGGTTGTTTTGCAAAAGTACCGTGGCGAATTACAAATGCTTGATGGGCGGGGAGCCGCGGGCGGGGAGCAAGGAGCAAGTCAAGGGGGGAGTTATAGTGGTGGCTTTGCCGATAGTAACTCAAATCAGAGAAATACGTTTGGTCAAAATAATAATCAATTGGGAGAAAATTTTTCACACAAATTAGATGATGACGTACCTTTTTAAGAGTTTTTATTTGTCGTATTATGATTACTTTATGATTTGTTTGTTTCAGATTTTTGAAGTTTAGCGAAGTGAAAATTGTTGATTATTATTGGTAATTTTAACATAAATTAATAACATATTGAAAAATATTGTTAAATTTCTTTTTTGTCATGGGGGAGAAATTAGCATTTTGGTGTATTTTTCGATATAAATAAAGTGAAATGATTCTTTTTTGAAAGTTTTAAAATTGTGACCGATCTTACTCCACACCCAGAACGTGATGTGCTAACCGGTATTGAACCAATCAGTATTATTGATGAAATGCAACGCTCCTATCTCGATTATGCGATGAGCGTGATTGTTTCACGTGCACTCCCTGATGTTCGTGATGGTCTTAAGCCTGTTCATCGACGTATCCTTCATGCTATGAATGAGATGGGGCTTTCTTTCAATAAGTCATATCGTAAATCTGCTGGTGTTGTTGGTGAGGTTATGGGGAAATTCCATCCCCATGGTGATGCTTCAATTTATGATGCTTTAGTGCGTATGGCGCAGGACTTTTCTTTAAGAAATCCATTGATTGATGGTCAAGGAAATTTTGGTTCCGTTGATGGTGATCCACCCGCGGCCATGCGCTATACTGAGTGTCGTTTAGAAAAAGTTTCAGAAGAACTTTTAGCTGATATCGATAAAGATACTGTTGATTTTCAGGATAATTACGATGGGCGTGAGCGTGAACCGGTTGTCTTACCAGCGCGTTTTCCCAATCTTTTGGTTAATGGGTCAGGGGGGATTGCTGTGGGAATGGCGACCAATATTCCTCCCCATAATCTTGGTGAAGTCGTTGATGGTTGTATCGCTTTGATTGACAATCCCGATATCACACTCGATAAAATAATTGAAATTATTCCTGGTCCGGATTTTCCTACAGGAGGCATTATCCTCGGCCATTCTGGTGTTCGTGCAGCTTATGAAACAGGGCGTGGCTCAATCATTATGCGTGCTAAAGTTGAGATCGAAGAAATTCGCAGTGGTCGACAAGCAATTATTGTGAGTGAGATCCCTTATCAAGTTAATAAGGCAACGATGATTGAGAAAATGGCCGAATTGGTGCGCGATAAACGCATTGAGGGAATCTCTGATTTGCGTGACGAATCTGATCGTGATGGATATCGGGTTGTTATTGAGCTAAAGAAAGATGTCGTTGCGGAAGTTGTTTTAAACCAATTATATCGGTATACGCCGCTACAAACTTCCTTTGGTTGTAATATGGTTGCTTTGAATGGGGGAAAACCCGAACAGATGACGTTGCTTGATATGCTTCGTGCATTTGTTTCATTTCGGGAAGAAGTTGTCAGTCGGCGAACAAAATATCTTTTGCGTAAAGCGCGTGAGCGAGCACATGTTTTGGTTGGTCTTGCCCTTGCTGTTGCCAATATTGATGAAATTATAGCACTTATTCGCAAAGCTCCTGATCCGCAGACAGCACGTGCACAGTTAATGGAGCGACGCTGGCCAGCAATGGATGTCGCGCCTTTGATTAAACTTATTGATGATCCTCGTCATATTATTCATGAGGATGGTACTTATAATCTCTCTGAAGAACAGGCGCGTGCTATTTTAGAATTGCGTTTGCAACGATTGACAGCCCTTGGGCGTGATGAAATCGCTGATGAATTGAATAAAATTGGCGTGGATATCGCTGACTATCTTGATATCTTGGCATCACGCGTACGCATTATGTGTATTGTTAAGAATGAGTTGAGTGCTCTTCGTGAGGAATTTGCAACGCCGCGACGTACCGTATTTGGTTTTGGTAGCGCTGAGATGGAGAGTGAAGATCTGATCGCACCAGAGGATATGGTGGTAACGGTGAGTCATAGTGGCTATATTAAACGTGTGCCTCTTAATACCTATCGTGCACAGCGACGTGGTGGTAAGGGGCGTTCTGGTATGTCCACGAAGGATGAGGATTTTGTAACGCGATTGTTTGTTGCTAATACGCATACTCCGGTTCTTTTCTTTTCATCACGTGGGATTGTTTATAAGGAAAAAGTTTGGCGATTGCCGCTGGGGACACCCCAATCGCGTGGGCGGGCTTTGATCAATATGCTTCCCTTACAACAAGGTGAGCGTATTACAACGATTATGCCTTTGCCTGAAGATGAAGCGAGCTGGAGTGCATTGGATGTTATGTTTGCGACGACACGTGGAACTGTGCGTCGTAATAAATTATCAGATTTCATTCAAGTTAATCGTAATGGTAAAATTGCAATGAAACTTGATGAAGAAGATGAAATTCTTTCTGTTGAAACCTGTACAGAACATGATGATGTTGTTCTAACAACAGCTAATGGACAATGTATCCGTTTTCCAGTTGTTGATGTTCGTGTCTTTGCTGGGCGTAATTCTGTGGGAGTTCGTGGTATCAATTTAGCTAAAGGCGATAAAGTCATTTCGATGACAATTTTGGAGCATGTCGAGGCGACGTCCATTGAGCGTTCTGCTTATATTAAACGTGTAATGAATGAACGGCGTGCTTCTGGTGCAGATGCTGATGTTGAAGATATTGTAACTCTTGATGAGGAAGATGGGGGTGCTGAAACAGAGTTAACAGATGAACGTTATACAGAACTTCATGCACGTGAACAAATGCTTTTGACGGTGAGTGAGTTTGGTTATGGTAAACGCTCTTCGTCCTATGAGTTCCGGATTTCCGGACGTGGCGGAAAAGGGATTCGTGCAACGGATCCATCTAAAACAGCTGAAATTGGTAAATTAGTAGCGGCTTTTCCGGTGAAGGCGCAAGATCAAATTATGTTGGTATCAGATGGAGGACAGCTTATTCGTGTTCCTGTTGAGGGAATTCGTACTGCTGGGCGCTCAACTAAGGGAGTCACAATTTTTAATACAGCCAAAGGTGAAAGAGTCGTATCGGTTGAACGTATTTCTGAACCTGAAGATGATACGAGTTCATTAGATGATGAAGGTGAGAAGCATTCTGATACAGTTGATATGAGCGAAGAAAAATAATTTTGAAGAGGATGGAGTAAAATCATGAAAATTGCTCTTTACGCAGGTTCTTTTGATCCTCTTACAAATGGTCATCTTGATGTTTTGAAAGGGTGTTTTGTGTTAGCTGATAAGGTGGTCGTCGCTATAGGGATACAGGCTGACAAAAAAACACTCTTTAGCTTTGAAGAGCGTGTTGATTTCATTACGCAGGTAGGGAAAGACTTTTTTGGTGCGGATTCTAATCGATTGCAGGTTCTTTCCTTTAGCAACCTTCTAATTGAGAAGGCGCGTGAAGTTGGTGCTTCATTTCTCATTCGTGGATTGCGTGATGGTACTGATCTTGATTATGAAATGCAAATGGCAGGGATGAATGGCGTTATGGCTCCTGAATTGCAAACTGTTTTTTTGCCGGCAAGCGTTTCTGGGCGTGCAATAACTTCTACATTGGTACGCCAAATTGCCTCTATGGGAGGTGATGTAACACCATTTGTACCGCCCAATATTGCACAAGCTTTGAGCTCGAAATTCCAATCTTTTAGGGGAGAATAATTGTGTCTCGTAGAATTTTTGCTGTTTTGTTATGTGTGTTTTGTTTTTTTTCATTGTCCGCTGTCGCCGGTAATTCTAGTCCAGCGAGTGATGCAAGCCTTCTTGTTTTATCTCTCAAAGATGGTGATGTTATTATTCGTCTGCGTCCTGATTTGGCGCCAAAACATGTTGCGCAAATTAAAAGATTAACAGAAGAGGGGGCCTATAATAATGTTGTATTTCATCGCGTTATTCCTAATTTCATGGCACAAACTGGTGATGTAAAGTTTGGAAAAAAAGGCAGTAGAGATTTTGATCTGAAACGCGTTGGTATGGGTGGCTCAAATTATCCCAATATACCGGCAGAGTTTTCAAAGCAGCCGTTTAAGCGTGGTACTGTTGGGATGGCACGGTCACAAGATCCGGATTCCGCGAATTCTCAATTCTTCATTTGTTTTGATGATGCTGCTTTTTTAAATGGTCAGTATACGGTTGTTGGAGAGGTTATAAAGGGGATGGCTGTTGTTGATAAAATAAAAAAAGGTACGACAAGCAATAATGGATCTGTAAAAAATCCTGATGTTATTAATGCTGCTACTTTACAAGTTGAGAAATGAATCAAAGGAGCTTTCCATATGGCTGAGAATAAAAATCCAGAGAATACTTTAATTCTTGAAACAACAAAGGGCAGAGTTGTTATTGAGCTTTTGGCTGATTTAGCGCCTTGTCATGTTGCACGTATTAAAGAACTGGTACGTGAAGGTGCTTATGATAATGTTATTTTCCATCGCGTTATTGATGGTTTTATGGCGCAAACTGGGGATGTGCAATTTGGAAAGAAGGATAGTGAAAAATTCAATTTATCCCGTGCGGGTATGGGGGGGGCAGAAAAACCAAATTTAACAGCAGAGTTTTCAAATCTTTCTCATAAGCGTGGTACAGTTTCTATGGCACGTAGTCAGAATCCAAATTCTGCTAATTCTCAGTTTTTTATTTGTTTTGCAGATGCTCCGTGGCTTGATCGTCAATATTCCATATGGGGACAGGTTGTTGAAGGTATGGAAAATGTTGATAAAATTAAACGTGGTGAACCTGTTGCAGATCCAGATTCAATTACCAAAGCCGTTATTGCTGCGGATGCAAAATAGTGTAAATTATACTGATTTCAATTGTAAGTTTCTAAGAAAAAATACTCTTTTCTGATCAATAAAGGCACACAAAACTTTTTTGTAGTATCACGCTTACCTTTTATAATTTCGAGCTAAGAATTGTCCATATATTTCCTTCAATCGGATCTTCCTGAAGAGTATAATGCAAAGGATTTGTACAAACACCTGTCAGAATAAGAAAACGCAAAGTCTGTTGTGTTATGGTTGTTGTTTGGAAAAGTGTTTTATAAAAAATTCGGCATTTCTCTTCAATTCATTGTCGGTCTATTAATGGTTTTATGATGTTACTTTCCTGAGAGAGCGTGTGCTTTTGTTGCTGCTTGTAAATCAACATCCAATCCTAATGTAGCAGCATGTTTGAAACACATATTAATACGGATAAGAGCCTTACTAGCTGCTCCAGTTTTCCTAGCAAGGTAGGAAAACAGCTTTTATATTATATATCATTGGTGTAATCTTTAAAACAAGAAGACAGTTTAATCTTAGAAGAATATAAAGGCGCAGAGGTGAAACAAATGGCTAGTCTTGCCATCTCCTTTTTAATTCAGCTTTACTTTTTTAAAAAGTATCTAAAGCAATATCATTTAAATAATGAAGGTTATGCATAGCCTTACGCTTTTATTTTTCTCGCTTTTTAATAGAGGAACGTTCCAAACGGAATATACTTATGTTGCATATTTACGTGTTTTTTAAGAAGCATTTCTCAGTGCATATCAACATTCACTTCCACAATGACGTTTATGGCGTTTATAGTTTTAAAGCTATAATAGTATAAATCTATTATGCACTACCATCTTTAAAGCTTGTGAAGGAGCAAGAGCGGGTACCATCATACGCTTTTTCAGCCTCTAATGTTACGATAGAGTTTTTGGTATTTGAGAATCTTTACAAAAAGCATTTTTAGTTTTTTTAAGTGTTTTTATTACACGTTAATTTTTTTTGTGAATTATCTCAATATTGTGAGGGGATAAATGATTATGCTCATTTGCGCTTTTATTAAGCGTGAGGATCGCCGTGCCCAGTAGATGAAAAATTTTTATCTGTAAAAGTAAAGAATATTGTAAGCTGTACAATGCGTTCAGATTTTTCTTCTATGCGTACAAAGTTACTGCTTATGGAAGTATGTGAAGATGAGATTATTGTGATAATAATTTTGCAGTTCTATTAAGGATTTAGTGCGTTAAGCGTAGGTATTTTGAGGTATGATATTATAAAGATTTTACTATTTTTCTGGAGCTAGATTATCACTTTATTATGGTGATTTCTTAACAAGAAATGTTCTTTTATCTCGTTTAATTTTTTATGCTGGTTACAATATTGAGCGAATCAAAAATTAATTCATAAAGCTTATGACAATGCTCGTAAGGGGATACCTTTTTTCTTTCTATAGAGATATGCATTGATGGAATCAAAAAGACGAGAGTTATGATAAAGACATTTCATTATAGAAAAATTGCTCAAGATGGGTATGCACGTCGAGGCGAAATTATAACGGGGCGAGGATGTGTTCGTACACCCGCATTTATGCCTGTTGGAACGGCGGGAACCGTTAAGGCTATGTATATGGATCAGATACGTGATCTTGGTGCAGATATCATTTTAGGGAATACTTATCATTTAATGTTACGTCCAGGAGCTGAACGTGTTGCGCGTTTGGGAGGATTACATGAATTTTCACGCTGGAGTGGACCTATTTTAACCGATTCTGGTGGCTTTCAGGTTATGTCATTGGCGGGAATCCGTAAAATTACTGAACAAGGTGTGATTTTTCGCTCTTACATTAATGGAGCTTACTATGAAATGAGTCCAGAGCGTTCTATCGAAATTCAAGAACTTCTTGGTGCGGATATCCAGATGCAGTTAGATCAATGTATTGCATTACCTGCAACTGAAAAAGAAATGGAAGAAGCTATGGAACTTTCATTGCGGTGGGCGCAGCGTTGTAAAACAGCTTTTGGAGATCAGCCAGATAAAGCATTGTTTGGGATTGTTCAAGGTGGTGATAATATGAAACTGCGTGAACGTTCTGCTCAAGCATTAAAAGAAATGGATTTAAAAGGTTACGCTATTGGAGGGCTTGCTGTTGGTGAGCCGCAGAGTGTTATGACAGCAGTATTGGATACTACTTGTCCGATTTTACCAGAGGATAAACCACGCTATCTTATGGGAGTAGGAACACCTGATGATATTTTACAAAGTGTTGCTCGTGGTGTTGATATGTTTGATTGTGTTATGCCGACGCGTGCAGGACGTCATGGTTTAGCTTTTACCCGCTTTGGTAGAATTAATTTGCGTAATGCGCGTTATGCAGAAGATCCACATCCTCTTGATTCGCAGTCACTTTGTCCAGCAGCACATGATTATAGTTGTGCTTATTTGCATCATTTGATCAAATCTGGTGAATCTCTTGGGGGTATGTTGTTGACTTGGAATAATCTTTTTTATTATCAGCAACTGATGCAGGGAATTCGTGATGCCATTGAAGAAGGCTGTTATGCTGATTTTTGCGCTGAAACTCGTGCGCTATGGGCACAAGGACGCTAAAATATTAATCGTAATATAACGTTTCATTTTTTTATTGAATTTATTCTTGCACTTACAAATTTAGCTAAAAATATGAAATTAGAAACACCTTCCAAAATTATAAATTCCACTATCCTAAGATATAGCAGTGCGGTTTTATAGGGCATATATTCTTTTTCTAATTACTATATAAAACAGAAACTGTTACTCCGGTACGCGCTACCTGATCCGGAGAAAAACAGTTTATTTCTGTTTCTGATGACTGTTTAAAGCAACAATGTTAATGAGGCGTTAGCGAACTCTTAAAGAAGTATGAAAATTGTATTTTTATGAGCTAATTTGTGTTTTTTATTACTAAAGGTAAAGAATGGGTTATATACAACCGTATAGATAAATTTTAGAAAATTAAAAGAAAACTAAGCTAAGATTATAACATTTTAAATATTATAATTGTATATTTTAAGTTTTCATTATTTTAATATCTTAATATAAGTATTACTTACAATAGATTTATATAATATTATTAATATATAAAATAAAAAAATATATTATGTCATAAAAATTTAAACATTAATCACGATAATTACCATATTTATAAAATATCGATAAATATATTAAAATAAAAATTATTATATTTGTTTTCTGCTCTGTTTATAGAATTTATCTGAAAATAAGCATATATATTTACGTGAATATTTTAATTTAAAGATAATGAGTTAGATATCTGATGCGATTCCTCTGTTAGAGGAGGGAGGGGTAAAGCTGCCTAAAAGAGGATATTTAATAAATCTAGAAACCAAGCACTATTATCATGAGAGTTCTTAAAGGATTCTATAATAATTTATAAGAATGGCGTAAAGTTGAAATTATAGCTTATCAATTTGGATGATCTGCATTTAGATAACAAAAATAATGCAACAATAATTTTGGGAGAAGTTTAATTTTTGTATCAAGATAATGATGAGATGTGGTTCACTTGTTTGAAGTGCATTATTCGACAAATTTTAGAATTATTTATAGGGTATAGGATATCGTTGCAAAATAAAGGTTTTACTGTAAAATCGGAACTGCTGAAAAGAGGAGACAAATTTTATTATCTGGCAGATTCGATAAAAATAGGTGAATACATCTATAACTTTGAGGTTTTCAAAGATTTTCCGTTAAAGAACTTACTTAAAACTCCATAAAATGCTTTATATATCAAAATATTTCTAAAACTTTATTGGGGACTATTGGGCATGCGTATAACAATGTTTTGAATTTTTGTTTGTGTATATTACAGATATCTACAGTTAAAACTCTTATCCAGAAGTGATGATATGAGGGATTCTTATAAACAAAAAGTTCTTGCATTGGGAATTGATTCGAGAATACGGCGTTTAATAATTTTAGCTCTTGCCGTGGGGAGTTTTGCTATTGGTACTGCAGAGTTTGTTGCAATGGGGCTACTGCCAGAGATGGCACGAAGTTCATATGTTGATATTCCTACCGCTGGTCAATATATTTCTGCTTATGCATTAGGAGTTGTGATTGGAGCACCTCTTTTAGCTGTGGCAACAGCTCAGGTATCACGCAAAACTGTTTTGATAGGATTGATGCTTTTTTATGCTTTAGCAAATATTGCTAGTGCCTTTGTTTCTGATTTTAGCATATTAGTAGTATTACGCTTTCTCAGTGGACTTCCCCATGGAATCTATTTTGGACTTGCGGCTATGGTTGCCTCTTCAATGGTAGAAATGAAAGAACGTTCTAAAGCTGTTGGATATGTTATGCTTGGCTTAACAATTGCAACCGTTTTGGGAGCACCCAGTGCTACTTGGATTGGTCAACTTATTGGTTGGCAGATTGCTTTTGTCCTTGTTGGTATGATTGCTTTATTATGTTGTTTGCTTATTTGGAATTTTTTGCCTTGTGATTTAAGTTTTCCAAAAACGAATCCTTTGCACGAAATGGGTGCATTAAAGCAAAAGCAGGTATGGCTTCTTTTGTTTATGGTTTCGGTGGGAGCGTCAGGATTATTTTCTGTTTTCACTTATATCAAGTCAACATTAATGCATATTTCTGGTGTTTCACTTGAGTGGGTACCATTTATCATGCCGCTAGTTGGATTGGGAATGGTGGTAGGAAATCTCTTGGGGCCTAAATTAGCTGTTAAAATTGGTATTTCGCCGATGATATTTTTTTCTATGCTTTGGAGCGTATTTGTTTTTTTTCTTTTTTTCTTTTTATCCTATGCTCCGTTAACAGCGGCAGTAGGATGCTTTTTTGTTGGGACTTCTTTTGCTGCTATGCCTTCTATACAAACAAAAATTATGGATGTTGCACTACAGGGACAGATTTTGGCAGGAGCATTAATGCAGTCTGCTTTTAATATTGCCAACGCTCTTGGTGCAGAATCTGGAGCATTAGTTTTAAAATTGGGCTATAGTTATGAATATACAGCTATTTTAGGAAGTGTTCTGACTTTGTGTGGGTTAATGATTTTTTGCGTCTCATGGTATATGGAGAAGCATACTTAACATTTCTTTTAACTATTAAGAGAAAAAATATTTTTTTATTTATTTAGTTATTTGATTGTCCTGTTGGGTTTTTTAATATGCGATAGGAAACGCGTAGAGCAAATGGAATACCAAGACAAAATAAAAGACCGATGAGTACGACAAGAAGAGTCTTGGCGGCTGAAATCATTCCTACTATTCCTCCAGGATTAAAGAGACCAGCAAAATTGGTGATTGTTCCTGCAAGTGTTGCACTTAACGCGGCTGAAAATAGCTGTACAGAGGTAAGGGATTCGCTAGCACGTAGAGTATCTTCATTGTTTGCACATTGTAAGATCCGTGTTAACAAATGCGGCCACGCTATGCCTGCGCTAATCCCGATAGAAAACAATGCTAAGCAAATGATAAAAATATGTTCAGATGTAGAATCTTTTATTGGAATGAGCCATAAAAGACTGCTTATACCGAAAAGGCTTAATATGGGGGAATACACAATAATGCTGCGAACTTTTTTTGCGGATATACCAGCACTTGATAGAGAACCGCATGTCCAGCCTAAGCTCATGAGTGACGCTATATAACCAGCAATAAGTGGGGCTTGTCCATGAAGCTCTTGAAGAAAAAGTGGAAAATAAAGCTCTACGCTATACACGACTGTCGTCATAACGAGTATCAATGCATAAATAGAAAAAAACTCAGAAGAGAAGGAAAAGGATTTATGCGGTAACATGGGATGAAGTGTGGATGATTCGATCTTTGCTAGAACAAAGAAAAGGGTTAATCCAATAACTAATCCGCAAATTTGCGCAATTGTGGTATTTATAGCACTACCAGCAGAAATAATAAAAATTAATAAGATGAGTATGGAGAGTTGTAGGAGAGGAAAAGGGGATGTTGGAATCTCTCTTTCATTTTCTTTTGGTAAAACTTTAAGAGCTATGAGCAAGAAGATTATCGCTAATATGCCGATAACCCAAAAGGATGCTCTCCATACGCCATAATGTACAGAAATGCCACCGATAGCTGGTCCTAACAAGGTTGATATTCCCCACATTCCAGAGATGATACTCAATGCATGTGACCATACAGATGGACTAAAAACAAGACGCACCATAGAATAGGATAGGGATAGTAAAGAGCCGCTTCCAAATCCTTGAATAAAGCGCCCTATTAAAAATAATGGCATAGCCGAAGCTGTAGCACATATGAAGGTACCAAAAGTAAAAATAAAACCAGAGATCACATAAGCTTTGCGAGGACCTGTTTTCTCTAATATTTTTGTTGCAAGCGAAGTCCCAAGGAGCGACGCTGTAATAAAAACAGTTGCCACCCAAGAATAATACAGTCCATCGCCAAGATCACTCATAAGAGAGGGTAAAATAGTAATAACCACATAAACGTTAGTAGCGTGCAACACTACACCGCCTATAAACGTTAAAAAGCGAATACCATTTTTACCTAATAAAAGTGCAGACCAGCTTTTTTTTTTCACTGTTTTTGCTATTCAGTAAAGAGTTGACCTTTTTTATTTATAAGGCAGTTATCTGAATTTGCCAAGAAAAGATTCAAAGCCCTCCTTTCGCAGAGCTTTGGAATTTAAATGAAGTGATAACTTAATTGTTCACAGCTTTTTTAAGATTTTCATCAATTTTATCAAGAAAACCTGTTGTAGAAAGCCATTTTTGTTTAGGTCCAATCAAAAGCGCGAGATCTTTGGTCATAAAACCTTCTTCAACGGTCTTAATACAAACTTCTTCTAATGTTTTGGCGAAGTTTTTTAATTTCTCGTTGTTATCTAGTTTAGCACGGTGCGCCAGTCCACGTGTCCATGCGAAAATAGATGCGATAGAATTTGTTGATGTTTCTTCGCCTCTTTGATGCTGACGGTAATGGCGTGTTACTGTGCCGTGTGCTGCTTCTGCTTCAACAATTTTACCATCTGGTGTCATAAGAACAGAGGTCATGAGACCAAGGGAACCAAAGCCTTGAGCAACAATATCAGATTGAACATCACCATCATAGTTTTTACATGCCCATACATAGCCCCCTGACCATTTAAGTGCAGAAGCAACCATATCATCAATGAGGCGGTGTTCGTAATATAATTTACGGTTTTCAAATTCAGTTTTAAATTCCGTATCAAATATTTCTTGAAAGATATCTTTAAAACGACCATCGTAAGTTTTTAGAATGGTATTTTTTGTTGAAAGATAAACTGGAACATTCCGTTGTAGTCCATAATTAAAGGATGCGCGGGCAAAATCACGAATTGACTCGTCAAGGTTATACATAGCCATAGCAACCCCTGCGCTTGGGGCATCAAAAACATCATGTTCAATAACTTGATTGTCATCACCTACAAATTTAATACTTAATTTCCCTTTTCCTGGAAATTTAAAATCTGTTGCCTTGTACTGATCACCAAAAGCGTGACGTCCGATAATAATTGGCTTTGTCCAGTTAGGAACAAGGCGAGGGACGTTTTTACAGATAATGGGTTCGCGAAAAATGACTCCTCCTAAAATATTGCGAATTGTGCCATTAGGTGATTTCCACATTTTTTTTAGGTTAAATTCTTTAACGCGTGCCTCATCAGGTGTGATGGTTGCACATTTTATACCAACCCCATATTTTTTGATAGCATTGGCAGAATCGATTGTTACCTGATCATTGGTTGCATCACGATTTTCGACGGAAAGATCATAATATTTGAGATCAATGTCGAGATAGGGATGGATTAATTTATCTTTGATATATTTCCAGATGATACGGGTCATCTCATCCCCATCAAGTTCAACAACGGGGTTTTCTATTTTGATCTTTGCCATTAGAAGTCCTTTTTTTTTAAGCGATACTACTTTTATAGCACTTTCAAGTTTATAATGAAAAGCAAAAACAAGGGAAAAAAGCATTCAAATATGAGCTTTTAGAATATATTATCAATAGAGTGTAAATTTTGTTGGAGGGTTTAATTTTTGAATAGAAGTTTTTTGAAAAGAAGTGATGTGTTTGCAAATCTATAATTATTCTATGATTGATGAAGAATCTGTTTAATAGATAAGGTAGTTAGATCACTGGGGGCAGGGATTATGCATTTTTATTATCAGAGTTTCCATTTAATAAGTTGATCGTATTCTAAATTATAGTTTCTTGATTTGTTGTGTTAGGTGAATAAGAATCTATTTTTATATCGCATTTCAATTCTAAGATTACGGTCTGCTTGTTTATAGAAAAGTTTAATGTGATGCACAGGCACTGTAATTAGAAATGCTTCATATAAAATGCGTTTTGGGGTAAATTTCAGTTTTGAAGGTTGGAAGAAACGTATAAATGATGTGGCTGGTTTTAATTTAAAAATTAACGGTATACGCAAGAATATGGCTTATAAACTCACCGGATCACGAGCTAGAACCCTCTAATTTTTATATTTTATCGATTTTTATTGTTATTAACTGTGCGCAGTAAAACACTATCCTCGAAATGCAACAAAGAAATCAATTATCTAATGATTCTTGTATCTTTTTTACGAAGAGATCCCTTTAAAAATCTTATTCCCTCGTTTTTATTTATGCATTCCTCATTTTTTAAAATACGAATAAAATGAATGTATTAAACATAGAAAAAAAGATGATGGTACGCCCAAGGGGAATCGAACCCCTGTTTCCGCCGTGAAAGGGCGATGTCCTAACCGCTAGACGATGGGCGCAAACCATTGATGAGGCTTATAGAGAGGATCTTTTTACTTCGCAAGCCCTCTGTGTCATTTTTTTTGAAAAAAGTGTGTTTTATTGAATAATTTTTGAGCAATTCCTGTTTGGATTGTTTCTTTTCAGTTTGAGTAGTAGGAAAAAATGATCAAAACATTATTTTAAATGTGTTTATTTTTTGCATATTTTATCGTTTGTTATCTTTGCTTGCACATGATAATATTATTTAACTTGCTTGAAAGAGCCTTTATACAGAAGATTTCTCATTTGAACTTATCATAAAGCAAAAAACTGTATAATTTATGAAGTAAAAAGACAATATTTATTACCAAATAAACAAATAATACCAATCATACAAAAGTTTTTTGAGGCATAAGACATAGCTTAGTTGTAGTTTTAAAAATATAAATAGATTCTGTATGATGAAAATGAAAATATTAAAGCAATTTTTACAGAATATATTAAAAATATTTTTCTTATCTTTACTTTTACATGTTTATAAGGAATTTAAAATTAAAACCCCTTCATTTGTTCCCTCAAATGTTGAGAAGGTTATTTATTTGAAAATGAATTAGCATGGGTAAAGGGTAGATTGAGGTTTTTGTCATTTCAATTCGCTAGTTTTTCAAAGGGGTGGCAGTAAGTTTAGGTAAAATATTTGAGTTTTGCAAATTTATTCTCCATATTTATAACATTTCAGAATTATGGTGTGCACATATTAAGTCTTGTTTTTTACTTTAATGTAAGGTTCTATTTTGATATATAAGTGCATTAAGATTTTTGCATTAAAGATTTATATTTCAAACTATGGAATGGTAGGAAGAAATGTGTTATTATTTACTGATCTACTTTGTTTTATCCATTCTCTTAATTTATCATATGAAAGAATGTTTTTTGTTCCGTATTTGTTAATTTAGAAGAGATGTTTTTATTCTTTCTTACTAAGTCCTTAATATTCTTTAACTTGTTATTGATTATTTTTTAGAACTTTTCTTTATGGCAACTTGCATTTATCAGTTTTACAGATTTTTATTCTGAATTAGATATTTTATAAAGATTCTGAAATCTTTGAAGACAATAAATATTATATTTTTAGGAATGTTGATTGAACAAGCGGGGATAATTCTATTGGAGAACATGAAGTGAATAGAGCGGAGTATTTCTTTTGTTCTTATGGATGTAAGTACTCTTTGTGTTGATTGGCACATCATTTAAACGATTTTTCAGTGAAGATAGGGATCAGTGGTTAATAATGGCAGAAGCTTTAAAAGTTGGTGTTGCGGGACTTGGTACGGTTGGTACTTCAGTTGTTCGAGCTCTATGTGAAAAAGCGAATAGTTTAGCTTGTCAATGTGGGCGATTTATCAAAGTCGTTGCTGTTAGTGCGCGCGATAAAAACCGTAATCGTGGAATTGATCTCAGTGATATAAAATGGTTTGATTCACCTGTGGAGTTGGCTGCTTCTAATGAGATTGATGTTTTTGTAGAGTTAATTGGTGGTGAATTGGATGTGGTGTACACCGCTGTTAAGAGAGCGCTTGAGGCGGGACATCATGTTGTAACAGCCAATAAAGCCCTTCTTGCTCGACATGGAGTAGAGCTGGCTATAATTGCAGAAAAAAAAGGTATTTTTCTTCATTTTGAAGCAGCAGTTGCAGGGGGAATTCCTGTCATCAAAGCGATGAGAGAATCACTTGTCAGTAATCACATATCGCGAATTTATGGTATTCTCAATGGAACCTGTAATTATATATTAACACGCATGTTTATGGAAGGTCTTTCATTTAAAGATTGTTTAGCAGATGCACAGAGACTTGGGTATGCTGAAGCAGATCCAAGTTTTGATATTGAGGGAAATGATACTGCTCATAAATTAGCTTTGTTGACAAGCTTGGCATTTGGAACAGCTGTTTCGTTAGATGATGTTTATGTTGAAGGAATTCATAATATTTCGCAAATTGATATTCGAGCAGCTGATGAATTAGGGTATCGGATTAAGCTTTTAGGGGTTGCATTAAAAACGGATTCTGGAATAGAGCAACGCGTTCATCCGACAATGGTACCAACATCTTCAATGATTGCACAGATAAATGGCGTAACCAATGCTCTTTCTATTCAAAGTGATTTATTAGGTGAATTACTGTTTTCTGGTCCTGGCGCCGGAGGAATGGCAACAGCATCAGCCGTTATTGGTGATTTGGCTGATATAGCAAAAGCGCGTTCTGGTTTTCAGTATGCACCTGTTTTAAGACGTCCAGCATTAGAACTTACTCCTCATAAAAAAGCACGTATTTCTCATCATGCAGGGGGTTATTTTATTCGTTTAAATGTTCATGATCGTACTGGTGTTTTTGCCGCGGTTGCAAGGCATATGGCTGATAATCACATCTCATTGGAGTCGATTGTTCAAAGATCTTTTGTAGAAGATCAAATTGAAAAAACAATTATTTTAATTACGCATGAAACAACAGAGGTGAATGTACGACAGGCACTTGCAGAAATTGAAAAAGATGGACATCTTGTTGCAAAATCTCAATTTATTCGTATTGAGCCTATGGCAGAGAATTGATAACTTTCTTGATAATGACAAAAAGGCAAGCTTGAGTTCTTTTGTCTCTTGTGGAAAATTTTCATCTTTGCCAAAAACTTTATTCTTAGTATTTAATAAGGACTCATATTTTTTCTGGTATTCATTCGGTAGGATTTTTTCATATGCCCACAACTCAGAAGATTTTAAATGGACTTGATCGTATTTTGACGCTTGAATTGGTACGTGTTACTGAACGTGCTGCTGTTGCTGCTGCACGCTGGCGCGGGCGTGGCGATGAAAAAGCTGCGGATCAGGCTGCTGTAGATGCAATGCGGCAGGAACTTAATCGATTGCCTATTGATGGTACAGTGGTGATTGGTGAAGGTGAGCGGGATGAAGCGCCTATGCTTTATATTGGAGAAAAAGTAGGTCTTCAAAGTGGATTGGCGATCGATATTGCACTTGATCCATTAGAGGGAACAACACTTTGTGCTAAAAATATTGCCAATTCTTTGGCAGTAGTTGCAATTGCTGAAAAAGGTAATCTCCTTTACGCTCCTGATGTTTATATGAAAAAAATTGCTATTGGTCCTGGTTATCCAAAGGGAGTAGTAGATATAGATGCTTGTCCTACCGATAATATCCATGCTCTTGCGAAGGCTAAAGGAGTGGCTGTTAATCAGATTGTTGTTTGTATTATGGATAGGCCTCGTCATGAAAAATTAATTAATGAAGTACGAGCGACAGGGGCATCGATTCGCTTGATTGGGGATGGAGATGTTGCTGCTGTTATTGATACAACTGATCCAGAAGAAACAGGTATTGATATCTATATGGGGATTGGGGGAGCACCTGAAGGTGTTTTAGCTTCTGCTGCTTTGCGCTGCATTGGAGGACAGATGCAAGGTCGTTTGCTGCTAGATACAGAAGAGAAAATTGCTCGTGCAGCTAAAATGGGGATTAGTGATCCCAATAAAGCTTATACAATGGAAGAAATGGCAAAGGGTGATGTTTTGTTTGCAGCAACAGGGGTAACAGATGGCAATATGCTTTCTGGTGTTAAATTTACATCTCGTTACATTCAAACGGAAACTCTCGTAATGCGCTCCCATACGGGTACAGTCCGTAATATTAAAGCGCAGCATAGAGATCATTCAAAATTTGATTAATGTTTTCTTTTTTCGTCATTAAAAATAGAGGGAGTTTTTTAGGAAATACGCTTCCATGAATCTATTTTCATGGAAGCATTTATAGATATGAGAATATCTTATTATTATGAGAGCTGGACAGAATGAACCCAGCCATTTTTATCTTCTATGTTCCCTTTTTGAAGGCCAACCAATTGTGTACGAAGCTGCTTTGTAACTTCTCCAACTGTTTCATTTCCAATAATAAATTCTCCCCCTTTATATTTAAAACGACCAATTGATGTGACAACGGCAGCTGTACCACAAGCAAAGACTTCTTTAAGGTGTCCACTCTTTGCATCTTCTTGAAGCGCTGCAAAAGAATAAGGACGCTCTTCTATTTTTAATCCCATTTGTTGAGCTAATCTTAAGATTGAATCACGAGTTATCCCTGGAAGAATAGTGCCGTTAAGCGCAGGGGTTACAAGTGTACTATCTGCCATAATAAAGCAGACATTCATACCACCAAGTTCTTCAATCCATTTATGTTCAATCATATCAAGAAAGAGTACTTGGCTACAATTATTTTGCGTTGCACACTTTTGTGCCAGTAAGCTTGCTGCATAGTTTCCGCCACATTTTGCAGCGCCTGTGCCCCCTGGACCAGCGCGGCTATAATCTGTTTCAATCCATACACTGACAGATTTTTCTTCTCCTTTGAAATAGGATTCAACTGGAGAGGCTATGATACAAAAAAGATATTCTTGAGAAGGGCGGACTCCCAAAAAGTTTTCATTGCCAAACATAAATGGACGGATATAGAGGCTAGCGTTGGGATGATCAGAAACCCATTTTTGATCAATTTTTACTAATTGATGAACGGCATCCAGAAAAATATCTTTTGGCAATTCTGGCATAGCTAAACGCCTCGCTGATTCTATAAAGCGTTGTGCATTGGCATCAGGACGGAAGAGCAAGATGCGCCCATCTTTTGCTCGATATGCTTTTAAACCCTCAAAAATTTCCTGTCCGTAATGTAAAACGGTACTTGCAGGGTTAATTTCTAAAGCTTTGTATTGAGAAATGATGGCATTATGCCAGCCTTTGTCTTCAGTCCATTGAATAGTACACATGTGGTCTGTAAAAAATTGACCAAAACCGGGATTTTTTAAAATTTCTTCACATTTTTCTTCTGACAGAGGAGATGGGTGTTTTTCTATTTTAAAGGGAAGCGACGATATAGGAGATTTCATAAAAAACCTTTTGAGTATGTTTCATTTTTATTAATAAAAATAATGAGATATTTTGATCACAACTCTATTATTAACAAAACCTTTGTGTCAATGTTTTATTATAAAACACAAAGAGGTTTATTATAGAATTCAAAGGCTATTATAGATATTTTAATTCTACTCTCGCCTCTTTTTCTCAACTTTATAAAGTAAGCTGGAACTTTTTTCTATAATTATCGTTTTCTCAAAATAGGTATCTGAATAATTTCATATATGCATATTGTCTAGAAATTAAAAGGTAAGGGAATTGAGAAAAGGAATCTACTATGATTGATAAAAATTATCACACATATGAAGAACGTATGGCAGCAGAAAGAAGAGATAGTGAACAACGTGTTTCAATTGCTAAGGGTATTTTTGCTATTCTTCTTGCGGTCGTTATTATCTGGTTTGTTTTTGGTTTTTTAGGATCTTTTTTTGCAAAATCTCCTGAACATAGTTCGCGTTATAATACTCCAGAAACAAGCCAAAGCGTAACAACGCCCAAAAAAGATTTAAATTCGCTTCCTTCTGTACCTTATACTTATAAGGGTACGTAGTGATTTTTTCATAAATATAATCTTTTAGATAGGACGCAAATCGACGTAGATTAAAGAATAAAGTCAGAACAAAGACATAAAAAAGATTAGACGATTTTAATTTCTGAAGTTTTTGATAAGTAATTAAATGGTATGGAAATAAATAATGCAACGGTTTTAACAACCGTTGCATTATTGGTTTAGCGTGTGATGAAGCAACTTCCTCCAGAACTTTTAATGGATTCACAAAGGATTATGGCTTCATTACGGTCTTGTGTTTGAATCCGAACACGGTAATAAGTACCTTTTCCTGGTATAAAAGCGGGTTGAATATTTAAAGAACGGGCACCGATAAGGAATCCAAATTTAGATTTCATATTTTTTAAAGAACTTCTAGCTAGCTCATGCGTTGGCTGAGATGCAAGTTGTACGTAATAACTTTCTGAATTTTGTGCTGCGACTCTGTTTGGTGATGTGGGGCGAGATGCGGCGGGTGTTTCAACTTGTGTATTTCTTTCTGCATGAGAAGGAATAGGGATAAATTTTTCTTCAATATTTGAGCTAGAAGTATTTTCTGCGATTATTTTATCAATATTATTTTTGAGATCAAGGTCTATTTCTTGATTGTTTATATCCGAATCATGCGACGAAACAAGGGACGAATCTTGAAGTTCATTAGGAGTTTGATCAATGTTTTCTTCAGATTGAGCAGCAGTTTTGCTCTTTGTTTGATGTACGGGAGCTAGTGTAACTGTACCATCTTGATTTACAATAACAGTTTGTACTTCTTGCGTGGGAATAGTATGGTTTATGGCTTCTGTGACTGCATCTTCAACATCAGATTCATTTAAAGAAGAAGATGAAGCGTTTGAAGATTCTTCAGGATTTAATTCTTTTAAATTTTCAGGTTGTTCAGAGTTATCAATAAGAAATTGTTGTGTGTTTTCTTGTTTTTCATTTTGTTCAGTTGTTTGTTTATAGATATCTAAATTATGTGCAACATCATTTTTCGGTTCAGTTGTTTCTGGTTTGAATTTAAAAGGCGCATTATCAGCGTGGATAATGATCGTTTCTTCATTTTTTTGTGATGGCATAAAAAAGTGCGAATAACCAGCAAATCCAATTCCTATTAAAATAAGTATAAAAATACCTTTAATGAAAGTTTTACCAAAAATAAAACTTTTTAAGGGAGGAGGAGCTGGTGGATGCGTGGGAACTTCATTTGAGCTTGTGTATGATGAATTCTCGCTAAAAGGGGGAAAATTATATTCCATATTGGCAGAAGAAAAATAGTCGGAATTTTGTTCTTTAGAGTTTATATAAACACTTTCTTTTGAATTTTGCATAGACTGATGAAAAACCTCACTAAAAACCTCATTTTTCTGTTGTTTTTGAGAAAAATTATCCGTTGGGACATTTCCTACATTAAGTACATCAGCAAATTCTTCTTCTAAACCACCACTAGTTGGCACATCATATTCTGGCGCTTCATACGGGACTTCTGGAACCATAATAGGGCCAGTTTTTTCTACGATTTCCTCTGAAAATTTATAAGTATCAACATTGGGAGGGGGAGTATCTCTGTGCGTATAGTTATGGGCAAAAAAGCCATCCGTTTGTTTTGTATTCAAAGAGGCTGATGAGGAAAGAAACTCATCTGAATTATTTTCATTATATGAAATTTCTCTATTTGGGTTAGAGGTACCTTCGGTGTTATTGATGTATTGGGCTTGAGCCTCATTATATATTGGAACTTTTTCGCTATAAGTTTCTTGTTGTGAAGGGTTTTCTTCAAAAAAATGGGGATAATTGGTTGTATGATCCTCTTGTGAAGCTCCCTTTAAATAAGATTGTCTATCAACTGGTGGAGAATCCAAAGGTGAGGAGAATGTACTTTTTGTTTGATTTCTTGCAGTGTTTTGTCTTTCTGACATAAGGTTAGAAGATGAGAAAAACTCATTTGCCTCTGTAGAAGAGGAGATATCAGGATAAGAAGAGGAGACATCAGAATAATCTTTTTTGATCCAATTTTCTTGATCAGCTGAAATTTTATAGGGATGGTTTACAGGAGTGTCATAGAGGTTTTGATTGTCATCATAAGTTTGTTGTATATTCGTAGTTTTAGGCTGTTGTGAATTTGTTTGTGAAAACCGATTGGTTTGTTCAACAGATTCTGGAATCTCTTTCTTATTTTCGCGCCTTTCAGATTTATCAAAAAAGAAATTTTCTGATTCTGATTGTGAAATAAGATTACTTTTTTTAAGAAACGGATCAGCACTGGTTGCTGTTGTTTTCTGTTGAGGGGATTGATTCTTTGGGATTGGTAATGGAGAAAGCTCATCTAAAATTTGTTCTTCATCATGACTGCTAGGTGAAGAATATTTCTCTTCAAATAAATTATTTTGTTTTGAATGGTTGAAAGAAACAGTTTGTGCAATATCTGAGGCTGTTGCGTTGCTGGTTGCATGCAAGTCCCATTGTTTTTTTTGATCATCAAACGGTAAGTCATGTGCTAAATTATTTTCAAGTTCCTCTTCTAGAAAGGACAAATCAAAATCATCATCATGGGATGATGTTTCGGGGTGAGACGTTGATCGATCTGTCTGTAAAGAAGATTGCTCATTTTGGTTTCCGCTTTGTTTGTGCGGATTAAAAATGCGCGTAAGCCTTTCCAAAGGATCATGGTGTTCATGATCGTGTTTTGTTTCGTGTAGATTTTTGCGATCGTTATCGCTCATAGCTTTTCTCACATGGTGATTTGCATCTGCGTGCAATCAATGGTTGATTTTGATTTGTTATATTAAAATTATAAATTTTCCCCCTCTCATGCAAGGATACATGAAAAAGTTTATCAATAGAGTACCTATTGTATGTATTTATAGAACTTTTTCAACGCATTTCTATTGGTGCTTCGACTCCTATGATGGTAAGTCCTGATGATAAAATATTGATAACAGCTTGTATCAATCCCAATCTTGCAAAGGATAACTCTTTATCATCAGGTTGAATAAAGCGTAAATTGAGATTTTCACTCCCTTTATTCCAATGGGTGTGAAAGCTGGAAGCAAGGTCATAAAGATAAAACGCTAATCGATGCGGTTCCTTATGAACGACGGCCTGTTCAATGATACGTGGATATTCAGAAAGTTTGCGTATTAACAATATTTCATGGTCATCTGTTAATCGATGAAGATGGGCGATTAATGTATCATTTGAAAAGCTTTTAATATGAAGCGCTTCTTGTGCTTGACGAAAGACTGAGTGACAACGTGCACTTGCATATTGTACGTAAAAGATGGGGTTATCTTTTGATTGTTCTGTTACTTTTGCAAAATCAAAATCAAGAGGTGCTTCACACTTACGGTATAGCATCATAAAACGCACAGGATCACGCCCAACCTCTTCGACAACATCGCGTAGAGTGACAAAAGATCCTGCTCTTTTTGACATGCGTACAGGATGACCGTTGCGAAAAAGTTTTACCAATTGACATAAGAAGACGCTTAATTTAGCTTTATCCCCAGAAATTGCTTTTGCCATTGCCTCTAGCCGCTTTACATAGCCAGCATGGTCTGCGCCTAGAATATAAATCATTTCATCAAAATGACGATTAAATTTATCCCGAAAATAAGCAACATCAGCAGCAAAATAAGTGTAAGAACCATCAGATTTAACTAAAACACGGTCTTGGTCATCACCAACATTTGTTGAACGGAACAAAGTTTGTTCACTTGGTTCCCAATCTTCTGTATTTTGTCCCTTGGGAGGGGGGAGTTTTCCTTTGTAGATATAACCATTTAAAGTGAGGTCGTTGATGGTGTTACGAATGGCGCGTGCATTATCTGCATAGAGCATTCGCTCAGAGAAAAAGATATCATGATAAATATTAAGAGCAGCCAAATCTTCGCGAATCATGGTCATCATTGCATGAATTGCACGTTCTTTCACAAGAGATAAGGCTTCATCTTTATCCATCGTGAGGAGTTGGTCCCCAAACTCTTGAGCAAGCGATTGTCCCAATGGTATCAAGTATTCTCCAGGATAGAGCCCTTCTGGAATTTCATTAATTTCTTGCCCAAGAGCCTCACGATAGCGCAATAGTACAGAGTGGGCGAGGACTTCGATTTGTTGACCAGCATCATTGATATAATATTCTTTCGTAATGTTATAGCCCGTAAATTGCAGCAAATTGGAGAGAACATCTCCAACAACCGCTCCGCGGCAGTGTCCTACATGCATTGGTCCTGTCGGATTTGCTGAGACATATTCAACATTGACGCGTTTTCCTTGTCCCATTGGGATACGACCATAAGAAGTGCCTGATTCAAGCATGGATTTTATAGCATCTTGCCAAAATAATTTTGTAAGCTTTATGTTTATAAAACCAGGACCGGCAACATCTATATTTTCGATAGAGGAATCATTTTTAAGAAGTTCTATGATTTTATCTGCAAGTGCACGTGGATTGATTCCAATAGATTTTGCAAGCACCATAGCAGCATTGGTTGATAAATGACCATGGGAGGAATCACGCGGAGGATCAACAGTAATTTTTGATAAATCTAGATCTTCTCCATTTTTTCCTTTTATATCAGATAATTCAATTGATCTCTTAATTTTTTTTTCGAAGTTTTTAAAGATATTCATATTTAGCTTCCATGATGATGCCAAAAGCCATTAAACGAAATTATCTGTATGGTCAAATAAACGGTGATATTCACGTAGAGCGTAGTGATCTGTCATGCCTGAAAGGAAGTCAGCAATCAAACGTGCTAACTCTTGATTTTTTAAGTGCACTGTTTTGCTCTGCCAACTTTCAGGCATTGTATTTGGATTTTCATAATAACAATTGAATAATTTTTGTACAATGCATTTTGCTGCATTGCGACGACTAAGAACTTGTTCATGGTAGTAAAGATTTTTAAATAAAAAGTTTTTTAGTTCTTTTTCATAAACGGTCATTGTTGGTGAAAAGGTAACAATAGTTTGTTTTGCTTGGTGAATATCGTTTATGCTTGTTGGTTTGATGCGTGCTAAATTTTCTTGTGATTGTTTGATAACATCTTCAACCATGGTTGTTATTTGTCTTCGTACAAGTGTGTAACCGCGACGCGTTTGGTCGAGGTGGGGATGCTCATCTGTTATATCTTTTAATATTGCTGCTGTTAGTGAAACATGTTCAAATTGATCGAGTGTTAAAAATTGCGAACGTAGACCATCATCAATATCATGCGCATTGTATGCGATATCATCTGCAATAGCAGCACATTGCGCTTCTAGTCCTGCAAAACAATCGAGTGCAAGGTCTTGCTCTGCATTGTATTGTAAAATATCGATAGGAACCTCCTTATTCTTCGCGTGAGGACCTAAAAGAGGACCATTATGCTTTACAAGTCCTTCGAGGGTTTCCCATGTAAGGTTAAGTCCATCAAAATTTGCATAGCGCTGTTCTAGTTTTGTGACAATGCGTAATGCTTGTGCATTATGATCAAAGCCGCCATAATGTACCATGGCTTCATTAAGTGCATCTTCTCCAGCATGGCCAAAGGGCGTGTGTCCAAAGTCGTGAACAAGGGCAATGGCTTCGGCAAGGTCTTCATCAAGGCACAGGGCACGGGCTAATGTTCTTGCAATTTGAGAGACCTCTATGGAATGGGTTAGGCGAGTACGATAATGATCGCTTTCATCAGCAATAAACACTTGCGTTTTATGTTTAAGACGTCGAAATGCATTAGAATGGATAATACGATCTCTATCTCGTTGAAAAGGTGAGCGTGTGGTGCTCATCGTTTCATGGAATAATCTACCACGGCTTGTTTGCGGATGAGCACTGTACACTGCTCGAGATTGGTAATTGAAGTTGATAGTGCCTATATCCATTGCAAGCTGCCCATTATCATCTTAAAATTGAGAGTGGTTTATGACAAATAAACTTCTCTTTGAGTATGGGATACTCTTTCTTGATGGTTTAATGCAAGGATATATAAAATGAATGTGAAAATTTCAGATGTTGCTGCCCAAAAAATTGCACAGATACTTTTGCGTGAACCCGATAAAATAGCATTACGTATTTCTGTTGAAGGTGGTGGGTGTTCTGGTTTTTCTTATAAATATGACTTGGTTTCTGAAATGTGTAAAGATGACCTCGTTCTCAAAAAAGATGGGGCAGTTGTGTTTATTGATTTACTATCACTTCCTTTCATGGAAGGAGCTGAGATTGATTTTGTTGATGATCTTATGGGGCAGTCTTTTCAAATCCACAATCCCAATGCTGTTTCATCATGTGGTTGTGGTGTAAGTTTTTCAATCTAAAATGATGGCTTTGTGATATTGTTTCTTGAAAAAAATATCATGTTGGTCAACAATGTGAAAATGGGTATTCTTATGAAAATAGTGCACCGATGTGTATGGTTGTGCGTGGTGCTTACTTTATTGATCTGGAGTCACTGTGCTTTTTCTGAAGAAGAAGGGCAAGATCAGCAGCAGGGACAATCAAGGAGTTTTATTGTAAAGTCTCAAGAGCAGGGAAAAGAAAATTTAGCATCTCAAACACAACTCATTTTGAATGCTCGATTAATAAATAGTCATCCGGATATTGAAAAAGGGCTTGTCTGGCGGGTTTATGCCCCTATTCTAGGGATTGATAATAAATTACCATTAGTGGCAACCTATAAGGGGGGAAGTGCGCGTTTTGATCTCGAACCAGGAAGTTATCTTGTTCATGTCTCATTTGGTCATATGAGTGCTGTGCGCCATATTCGCCTAGAAAATGGACAGAGTCTTGTAAAAAACTTTAATCTTGAGGCTGGTGGTGTCATTTTAAATGCAACACTGCTTAATGGTGTAATGAATGAAAAGGAATTACGTTTTACCATTTATGAGGATGAAAAAGAAAATGATGATACGGGGGTGATTTTATCAAATGTTAAACCCCAATCAGTTGTACGTTTAAAAGCTGGACGCTACCATGTTGCTTCCCATTATGGTTCTATTAATGCGACGGCTCGTTCCGATATTCAAGTGGATGCTGGTAAAATGACAGAAGTTACCCTTGAACATCAGGCTGCTCAGATTGTCTTAAAGCTGGTACGACAAGAAGGAGGGGAAGCGCTTGCAGATACAAGTTGGTCTCTTGCCAATGATTCTGGTGATATCGTTTATGAAACAGTTGGTGCTTATGTTTCACTCGTGTTAGCGGAGGGAGAGTATATTGCAATTGCTAAAAATAAAGATAAAATCTATCAAAAAGTTTTTTCAGTCGTTTCTGGTCATGATGAAGATATAAGTGTGGTGGCGAATGAGCAAAATATGCAACGAATTGATGAAGATGTGGATTGATCGTTGTTTATGGGGGTAAACTATGATGAGAGACGGGGTATGAGTTTTGATTGAAATTTCAACAGTTGGTGTGTTTTTTGCTGGGGCACTCTCTTTTTTGTCGCCCTGTGTTTTGCCATTAGTTCCTCCTTATTTGTGCTATATGGCAGGTGTTGGTATTGATGATTTTCGTTCAGAAAATCGTGATGAGAAAGTCTTTATACGGTGGGCTTTATTGTCTTCTGTTATTGCTTTTGTTCTCGGGTTTACGACTGTTTTTGTTGCTTTAGGTGCCAGTGCTAGCACAATTGGGAAATTCATCGGTTATTATCGTGATTGGTTCGCCCTTGCTGCTGGAATTGTCATTATTATTTTTGGTTTAAATTTTTTGGGGATTTTCAAGATCGCTTTTTTATTTCGTGAAGCGCGTTTTCAGACCAAAAAAACACCTGCTGGTCCTTTAGGCGCGTATATTATTGGGTTAGCTTTCGCTTTTGGTTGGACACCGTGTATTGGCCCCATTTTAGGCCCTATTATAACGCTTGCTGGAACAAAAGAAACTGTGGGAGAGGGAGCTGTTCTATTAGCGGTTTATGCATTAGGTCTTGCTATTCCTTTTATGTTGGCAGCTTTATTTTCGAGCAGTTTTATGCGATTTTTAGGAGCTTTTCGTATTCATTTAGGAAAAGTTGAAAAAATTATTGGTGTTTTTCTTATTCTTACAGGGATTTTGTTTTTAACAGGCTCTATGCAGGATCTTTCATTTTGGCTTTTAGAACATTATCCTTCGTTGAGTTATATTGAAGATATTCGTTGGCACGATATTATGAATTTTTTTGGATTTTCTCGTTAGTCTTATGTGTTTTTATGGTTAGAAGTTGTCTTTCTATTGTTCTTGCTGCAGGTGAAGGGACACGCATGAAATCGTCTCTGCCTAAGGTACTTCATAAAATTGCTGGATTGCCTCTTATATGCCATGTTCTAAAACAAATAGAATTGGCAGGCTCTTCACAATTAGCAGTCGTTGTGGGATTTGGTGCTAAGGAGGTTACGCACGTTGTTCAGTCATTTGTAAAAGATGCGATGATTTTTGAACAAAAAGCGCGTTTAGGAACAGCTCATGCTGTTTTATCTGCTCGTTTAGCTTTGCAAAAGGAAGTGGATGATATTCTCATTGTTTTGGGGGATACGCCTCTCATTCAGCAAGATTCATTGCACCAAATGCGTGCACAGCTTGCTGATGGAGCAGATGTTGTTTTTGCAGGTTTTCATACCCAAAATCCAACAGGTTATGGGCGTCTTCTCGAGAAAAATGGTCAATTGATCGCAATTGTAGAAGAAAAAGACGCTAGCGATGAAGAAAAAAAGATTTCTTTTTGTAACGGTGGAATACTCGCTATGCGTGGAAAACATGCACTTTCTCTTTTAGAGAAGGTTGGTAATAACAATGTGAAAAAAGAATATTATTTAACAGATATTGCTGCTCTTGCAACACGCGAAGGATTAGATGTGCGTGTTGTTGAAGTTCCTTTTGAAGATATTGTAGGAATTAATAACAGTCTTGAGCTTTCTGAGGCTGATTCTTTGTGGCAAAAACGTAAAGCGCGCGATTTAATGTTATCGGGTGTTACACTCTTAAAACCAGAGACACTCTATTTTTCTTATGATACAGAAATTGAACCAGGGGTTGTGATAGAACCAAATGTTTATTTTGGATTAAGCGTGAAAGTACAATCTGGTGCTGTTATTCATGCATTTAGTTATCTCGAGGGTGCTGTGGTTGGTAAGGATGCACAGATTGGTCCCTATGCACGTTTGCGTCCTGGAACAGAGTTGGCGAAGTCCGTAAAGATTGGAAATTTTTGTGAAGTCAAACAAGCTAAGGTAGGAGAATCTTCTAAAATCAATCATTTAAGTTATATTGGTGATGCCGAAATTGGTGCACATACCAATATTGGAGCCGGTACGATTACTTGCAATTATGATGGATTTAACAAATATAAAACCATGATTGGTGATTATGCTTTTGTTGGGTCTAATACGGCACTTGTTTCCCCATTAGTAATAGGGGATGGCTCTTATGTTGCTTCAGGAAGTGTTATTACTGAAAATATTCCTATGAACAGTATGGCTTTTGGGCGTGCACGACAGGTTATAAAAGAGGGCTATGCGACAAAATTTCGAGAGCGCTTGTTAGAAAACAAACAGAAAAAATGATTATTTTCAGTCTATTCCTTTGTTTCGTGTGAATCTAACGATGGATAGGATGTTTATTCTTAAAGATTGCCGTACTCCATGTTTGAATTATTTTATTATTTATAGTTTTAAATAAAGGCTGTTGGATTGTTTTATAAGATTTAAATCTTAAGATGTGGGTTGGAGCTTTTTAATGTGTGGAATTATTGGAATTATTGGAAAGAGGTGTGTTACGTCCTCTTTGGTTGAGGGGTTAAAACGTCTTGAATATAGAGGGTATGATTCATCTGGGGTGGCAACAGTCCATAATGGGCATCTTTATCGTGTACGTGCTGAGGGGAAGCTTGTTTATTTAGAAGAAAAATTAAAAAAAACACCTCTTGAGGGAAGTTTAGGGATTGGTCATACCCGTTGGGCTACGCATGGAATTGCTGTTGAACGCAATGCGCATCCCCATGTGACTGAAAAACTTGCGATTGTTCATAATGGTATTATTGAAAATTTTGTAGAATTGCAAAAGGAACTCATAGAAGATGGTTATATCTTTGAAACAGAGACGGATACGGAAGTTATTGCACATTTAATAACGCGTGCATTAAAAGAAGGTCTTTCTCCGCAAGAAGCTGTACGTACCAGTTGGAAAAGGCTGCAGGGGGCTTTTGCTATTGTTCTTATTTTCGAAGGTGAAGATAACCTTATGATTGCGGCTCGTTCTGGTCCACCTCTGGCAATTGGTTATGGAAAAGATGAATTTTTTGTGGGGTCAGATGCGATTGCTTTGGCACCATTCGTTGATCATATTAGCTATATGGAAGATGGGGATTGGGCTGTTCTCACACGGGAAGGCGTCAAAATTTATGATGTATATAATCAACCGGTAAAACGTCCTGTGACAACATTACTTGAAGAGGCTTTATTGATTTCTAAGGGTAATCATCGTCATTTTATGCACAAGGAAATGTTTGAACAACCTGAAGTGATTTCTCATAATTTGGCGCATTATCTTGATCTTGGAAATTATGCCGTTCGATCATTTGAGAATTTGATTGATTGGAAAAATATTCATCGTCTCCTTTTTGCGAGTTGTGGAACGGCTTATTATTCAACCTTAGTTGCGCGCTATTGGTTTGAGAAATTTGCCGCTTTAAGTGTTGATAATGATGTTGCTTCGGAGTTTCGTTATCGTGAACCTCCTATAACGTCTGATGTGTTGTCGCTGTTTGTTTCTCAATCTGGTGAGACAGCTGATACATTGGCTTCTTTGCGTTATTGTCGTGAGCGGGGTGTAAAAACAGCAACAATTGTGAATGTAGAGCAATCAACAATGGCAAGGGAGGCTGATTTTATTCTCCCAACACTTGCCGGACCGGAAATTGGTGTTGCGTCAACAAAAGCTTTTACCTGTCAATTGGCAACGCTTGCTTCACTAGCACTTAGTGCTGCTAAACAACGTGGCTATCTCTCGGTTCAAATGGAACAGCAATTGGTTCAACAATTGGCAGAAGTTCCACGTATTTTAAATGAGGTCTTAAAATTAGAGAGCAAAATTGAATGTATTTGTCGTGATTTAGTGAATGCAAAAAGTGTTCTTTATCTGGGACGTGGGACTTCTTATCCGATTGCTTTGGAGGGAGCCCTTAAATTGAAAGAGCTTTCTTATATTCATGCTGAAGGTTATGCGGCGGGTGAGTTGAAGCATGGACCAATTGCTTTGGTGGATGAGACAATACCTGTTATTGTTGTTGCACCTTATGATCGGTGGTTTGAAAAAACTTTTTCTAATATGCAAGAAGTGGTAGCACGTAATGGTCGTATTATTTTAATAACCGATAAAAAAGGAGCAGAAGTAGCTTGTCTTAAGACTTTATCAACGATCACTTTGCCAGAAGTTCCAGAATTTATTTCTCCTATTATTTATGCACTCCCTGTTCAGTTAATCGCTTATCATACGGCTGTTTTATTAGGAACAGATGTCGATCAACCCCGTAATTTAGCAAAATCAGTCACGGTTGAATAAAAGTATATTTCTGAATCTTTGGGAGAATAATCAAGTGTAAGAAATTGATTTATAATGATAGCTTATTTTTTCCACTTTTCTCTGTTGAACGAGAATATCGGAGACGGGATTTTTCTTTCTAAATTCTTTACGATAAAATAAAAAATATTTTCTGACCTGTCAAAAAATGGATCAGCTATGTGAATATAATGATAGAAAAAGGCGCAATATTTCTTCTACTGTTTTAATGCAAGAATAATTTAGATTGAAAGAAAAGATGCTGTTGTTGGTTTGTCACTCTTTCATGAAGCATAAAGATGGTAAGGGATTGTATAGATTATTTATGGTTTATTCTAAGAGAGAAAATCGTATTTGAACAGAGAGGTATTTTAATTTTTTATTAGAGGGGCTTTGTTATCCTGCTCGCAAGAGGCGTGTAGCATCATCGTGTCCGAAAAGATAAAGCAGCAACTGTAAAGCTTGTCCTTGCTGAGAAGAAAGATGAGGATCGCGTTGTAAAAATAAACGAGCATCTTTTCTTGCCATTGACAAAAGATCGCTATGAACTGCAAGGTTTGCTATATGAAATTCAGGGACTCCGGATTGTTTGGTACCTAAAAGCTCTCCTTCGCCTCGCAGGCGCCAATCTTCTTCAGCGATTTCAAAACCATCTTCTGTATTGCGGATAATATTAAGGCGTGTTGCTGCTGTTTTAGTCAGTGGATCTTTATAGAGCAAAATGCAGGAAGATTTTTTATTGCCTCGTCCTACACGTCCACGTAATTGGTGCAATTGTGAAAGGCCAAAATGTTCCGCGTGTTCGATGATAATGATCGAAGCATCTGGAATATCTACTCCCACTTCAATGACGGTGGTTGCAACTAAAATACGTGTATTTCCACATTTAAAAGATGCCATAGCGGCTTCTTTTTCTGCTGTAGACATTTTTCCATGGATCATACCAACGTGTGCTCCAAAGCGTTCATGGAGAAATGTAAAGCGGTTTTCAATTGAAGTGAGATCAAGAACTGTCGATTCCTCCACTAAAGGACAAATCCAATAGAGCTTTTCTCCTTTTTCTAATGCAATTGCGATTCGCTCTATAAGCTCATGAAGACGTTTCAAAGAAAGCATTGCTGTTGTAATGGGTTGTCGTCCCATTGGTTTTTCTGTAATTTTAGATACATCCATATCACCAAAAGCTGTTAAGACAAGTGTGCGCGGAATGGGCGTGGCGGTCATAACCAGCATATCAGGTTTATTGCCTTTTTCTGTAAGAGCGATACGTTGATGGACACCAAAACGGTGTTGTTCATCGATAATGGTTAAGGCAAGATTGTTATAAGTGATGCTGTTTTGTATGAGAGCATGGGTTCCGATGATAATAGAAACTTGACCTGATTGAATATCATTCAAGATATTTGTCCGCAATTTCCCTTTTTCTCGTCCTGTTAAAAGAGTTGTTTGTAATCCGACTTTTTCGGCAAGAGGAGCAATGGTGGAAAAATGTTGCCTGGCAAGCACTTCGGTTGGTGCCATTAAAGCTGATTGTCCTGAATTTTCAGCAATTTGTGCCATTGCCATCAATGCAACAACAGTTTTTCCTGCGCCTACATCACCTTGAAGCAGTCTTAGCATCGGTTCTGGCGAAGCAAGATCCTTCGCGATATCTTCTACTGCTTTTTTTTGTCCGGTTGTGAGTTGAAAGGGGAGGACATTAAGCAATTTTTTAGTATAAATTCCTGTTGATGGTCGAGAAGTGCCAACAAGAGATTTGGTTTTCAAACGCACGAGTCCTAGCGCCAATTGACAAGCGAGCAATTCATCATAGGCAAGACGTTTGCGTGCTGTACTTTCTAAGGATAGATCGTTGGTATTAATGGGCGCATGGATACGGCGTAAAGCAACAGAAAAAGAAGAAAAATTTTGCTGCTTTTTCACATTTTCATCTATCCATTCTGGGAGGAGAGGAATAAAATCAAGAGCGTTTTGTATGGCGCGTCTTAGTGTCTTTGCAGTTAGTCCTGCAGTAGAGGGATAGACAGGTTCGATGAGAGGAATCTGATTTGATTGTTCGCTTGGAGCAATATAGTCGGGATGCGCCATTGAAAATTGCCCATTAAACCATTCAACTTTTCCTGATACAGTGACTTTTTTTCCTTCAGGGAGTTGTTTTTTTAGCCAAAGAGGCTGAGCGTGAAAAAAGACTAAATTTATTTTTCCTGTTTGATCATGGGCAATAACACGATAGGGGATTTTGTTGTGACCACGGGGCGGTGGTTGATGTTGATCGATGATAATTTCGAGTGTAACAGTGTCTCCTTCTGTTACACAAGCAATGTTGGGACGCATTCTGCGGTCTATGACGGAATGAGGCATTAATTGAAGAAGATCAATAAGAGTTGCTTCGCGTTGTGTAGGATTAACATTTAAGAGTTTGGTCAGTAAACCATAGACTTTAGGTGTAATACCAGAAAGAGTTCGAATAGAATTAAAAAGAGGGGTAAGAAGACTTGGAGGCATGAGCAAATTTAACCTGCTCTTTTTGTTTTTTCTAGACCTTTAGAAGAGCTTTTTGGGGATAAAGTTATAAAGAGGAGGTTGCTTTACTTACACATTGAATTTTAGGAAGAAAATTAATATTTAAAGATAAATACAATAAAAGGGAGCTAAAATTAAAGTGCTTAGATGAGCTATATTATTTTTCTTTTTATTTTAGCTGTTTATTTGCTGTGAATAGAAGCATTTTCTTGATATAATTCTCTTATAAATATTAATAAAATTGGGATATTGCTCCTATGTAGGATGATGAATTTATAGCTTTAAAGTTATGATAAACAGAAGTTTTTTTCTTTTATAAGGGGTGCTGTTTGGCATTTATTTTGTAGTGGGAAATTGTGAGAGTGGTAAAAAATAAAAATAAAATGCAAGAGAACAAAAATTCTCTTCCTCGCTTTATTCATTTGAGAGTGCATTCAGCTTATTCCTTGCTCGAAGGGGCTTTAAAAATCCCCCAAATTATTCAACAGACGATTTCAGATCATGCACCAGCGGTTGCTATTACCGATACCAATAATTTATTTGGTGCTTTGGAATTTTCACAGCATTGTCTTTCTCATGGGGTACAACCTATTATTGGTTGTCAGCTTACTGTTGATTTTTGTGATGAAAATGATCATTCACGTTTGGCTAAATGGCGTAATCCTTCTGATTTTTGCTCTATTGTTCTGTTGGCTGCTAGTGAAACCGGTTATGCTCATTTGGTTCGTCTTGTGAGCCGTGCTTATCTTGATAAATGTGATACTGATCCTCCTTATATTAAAGCTCATTGGTTGTCGGCACACAGTGAAGGAATAATTGTTTTAACGGGAGGCAAGGGAGGGCCTATTAATCTTTCTTTAGCAGAAGAGAAAAAAGAACATGCTGTTGAACGCTTAATTTATTTGAAAAAATCTTTTGCTGATCGTCTTTATGTGGAATTACAACGGCATGGCTCTTATGATCGGAGAGTAGAAGCTGATCTTATTGAATTGGCTTATGCGCATGAAATTCCTCTTGTTGCAACAAATGAAGCCTTTTTTCTGAAGAGAGAAGGGTATGAAGCGCATGATGCGCTGATGGCTGTTTCAGAAGGACAAATAGTCTCTAATCCAGATCGTAAACGTGTGACGCCAGATCATTATTTGAAGTCACAAGATGAAATGGTTACACTGTTTTCTGATCTTCCAGAAGCTTTAGAAAATAGTGTTGAAATTGCATTGCGTTGTCATATTGCCACGCCTCTTCGAAAACCGATATTGCCTCGTTTTATAGAACAATCTGCTAATTCAGAAAATACTTTAGAAGTAGAAGATAGTGAGTTGTTAAATCAGGCTAAAGCTGGTTTGAAGATGCGGCTTGAAACAATTGGATTAGCTGAAGGGTATACGATTGCAGATTATGAGCAGCGGCTTGATTATGAAATTTCAGTTATTACGCGTATGCAATTTTCTGGATATTTTCTTATCGTTTCAGATTTCATAAAATGGGCAAAGGTTCATGATATTCCCGTTGGACCAGGGCGGGGTTCTGGTGCTGGTTCACTTGTTGCTTATGCATTGACGATTACTGATGTTGATCCATTGCGGTTTTCTCTTCTCTTTGAACGTTTTCTCAACCCAGATCGTGTTTCGATGCCAGATTTTGATATCGACTTTTGTCAAGAGCGGCGCGAAGAAGTTATTCAATATGTTCAAAAAAAATATGGACGTGATCAAGTTGCTCAAATTATTACCTTTGGTAAGTTACAGGCACGTGCAGTTTTGCGTGATGTGGGGCGTGTTTTAGAGGTTCCTTATCGTCAGGTGGATTATCTTACAAAATTAATTCCTACCACGCCAGGAAGTCAGGTAGAATTGGCTGATGCTATTAAGGATGAACCTAAATTTGAAGAGGAAAAGAAAAAAGATCCCGTTGTTGGACGCGCATTAGATATAGCACTCCAGTTGGAGGGACTTTATCGTCATGCTTCGACTCATGCTGCTGGGATTGTTATCGGAGATCGTCCGCTTTGGGAGCTTGTCCCGATGTATCGTGATCCTCGTTCTGATATGCCTGTTACACAATTTAACATGAAATATGTTGAACAGGCAGGGCTGGTAAAATTTGATTTTCTTGGATTAAAAACGCTTACTGTTTTGAAAATGGCAGTCGATTTTGTTGCCAGAAAGGGGATTAAAATAGATTTATCAAATATCCCTCTGAATGATGAAGCAACCTACGCTATGATGGCACGTGGTGAAACGGTTGGCGTGTTTCAGGTGGAAAGTTCTGGTATGCGCAAGGCGTTGATTGGAATGAAGCCAGACCGTATTGAAGATATTATTGCGCTGGTCGCACTTTATCGTCCAGGTCCAATGGAGAATATTCCAACCTATAATGCACGCAAACATGGGGAAGAGGAAATTGCTTCTATTCATCCTAAAATAGATCATCTGATCAAAGAAACACAAGGTGTTATTGTCTATCAAGAACAGGTGATGCAAATTGCTCAGGTGCTTGCTGGCTATTCGCTTGGAGAAGCCGATTTATTACGTCGTGCTATGGGGAAAAAAATTCATGCTGAAATGCAAAAACAGCGTACGCGTTTTGTCAATGGAGCTGTTGCAGGTGGTGTTGATAAAGATCAAGCTGATATTATCTTTGATCTTTTAGCAAAATTCGCTGATTATGGTTTTAATAAATCGCACGCTGCTGCTTATGCAATTGTTTCTTACCAAACAGCTTATATGAAAGCAAATTATCCCGTTGAGTTTTTAGCAGCTTCAATGACGTATGATATGACGAATACAGATAAACTTAATGATTTTCGGCGTGAAGCATTAAGGCTGGGTATTGAAGTTATTGCACCTTCTATACAAACATCTCATCGTGTTTTTGAGGTTGGTGATAACTGTATTTATTATTCTCTTGCTGCCATTAAAGGAGTGGGAGAAACTGTTGTGGATCATATTGTTACTTGTCGTGGGGATAAGATTTTTAAGGATCTGGAAGATTTTTGTGCGCGTGTTGATCCTCGTATTGTTAACAAGCGTGCGATGGAAAGTTTAGTTTGTGCTGGTGCTTTTGATTGTTTTAACATTGCACGTGAGGTTTTATTAGCCAATCTTGGAACCCTTCATGCGCGTGCACTTCGTATTCTCGATGACAATTCTAGCGGGCAGGTTGATATATTTGGAATGGCAGGCGGATTAAAAGAACCATTAATCTTATCGCAAACAACCCCTTGGTTGCTGGCTGAGAAACTTTATCGAGAATTTCAAGCTATAGGTTTTTACTTTTCTGCGCATCCATTGGAGGAGTATCAAGCTATTCTAGACAAAAAACGCATTCAGACTTGGGTTAATTTTGCCAATGCCGTTAAAGGAGGAGCAACGGCTGCACGGCTTGCTGGAACTGTTGTGGCAAAAAACGTGCGCAAAACAAAATCTGGTAAAAAAATGGGAATTATTCATTTTTCTGATACAAGTGGACAATATGAAGCTGTTCTCTTTTCTGAGGCACTCTCGGATTATGAAGAGATGCTAGAACCCGGAAAATCTTTTATTATTACGGTGAGCGCAGAAAATCGTTCTGAAGGAGTTAGTTTGCGAATTGAAACAATTCAGTCGTTGGAACAGGAATCATTAAAACAGCATAAAATGATGCGTCTTTTTATAAAAACAGTTGATATGCTTCCACAAATTGAACAAAATTTAAATCTTGGGGGGAATGGAGAGGTTGGGCTTATTTTAATTCAAGAGGATGGATTGCGAGAAGTCGAAATTGCGCTTCCTAAGCGATATAAGGTAAATTCACATGTCGCAAATGCTATGAAATTAATTCAGGGTGTTGTTGATGTAGAATTGAGTTAACAGAAAGATTAAAGATGGGAGCTGATTTTGAGTGGTGTTTTTGCTTTTAGGAGAGCTAAAAATTGAGCTTTTAAAATCGGATTGTAGGTTTCGAAAAATATTGCTTTTATTTGAGTAAATTATGATGTTTTTTAGTGTCATAGTGTCAAAAAATCTCTTTCTTTCGTAATATTCAAAATACTGGAAGAATTTTATAAGTTTTTATCATTATTTTTTATGGAATTCATCGCATCATACATGTAAAGCCAATCGAGATCTGACATAATGCTCTCTGGTGTACGAATTTTCATCATGAGATTGCGTGCAATTGCTATAGGACCGGTTGCGTGATAGACCAATCTATTGAAATCTCCGCGTTTTTTTACTGCTACAATACGGGGGGTGCGTGTTGTTTCGTAAAGCGAAAGTGCTTTCGTTAATGAAAAATCTTTCAATGAAAGTGCTTCTGCTAATGTGGCAGCATCTTCGATTGCCATAGCGGCACCTTGCGCTGCAAAAGGTAAGGCTGCATGTGCACAATCGCCAACAAATACTTGTCTCTCTAAGCCGATAAAACGATTTTGTTTCATTTGAAAGAGTGGCCAATAGCTCCATTCATCGATATGATCAAAGATTTGTAAGATTTTTGAATTCCAACCTTTAAAAAGAGATTTGAGTTTTTCTTTATCTCCTTTATGAGCCCATCCTTCTTTTGAATTTTCTCCATGCGTAATGGCGACAAAATTAAAAATTTTTTCTGACGATTGAATGGGATAGACAACAAGATGATTTTGGGGTCCCATCCAAGCTGTAATTGTCTTCATATTTTGCAATGAAGAACGAAATTTTTGAGGAAGATTATCAAATGTTGTTGTTGCACGCCAAGCAATAAAGCCACTAAAATTTGCTCTTTCATGAAAGGGAGATTGTTGCCGTAATGTTGACCAAACTCCATCACATCCGATCAGGAGGGGCGTTGAATGAAGCTGTTCTGTTGTTGTATTTGTTTTTATTGTTTTTATTTTAATGTTGGTTGCAGATTGGGTAGAAGATACAATCGTTTCGCCTGCTTTGTATTTGATCAAAGGATTTTCAATCACTGCATCATATAAAATTTTTTGTAAAGCCGCACGGTGGATCGTCATATAAGGGGCTTTCCAATATTTTTCTGTTAGATTGATAAGATGAGCCCGTAGATGTATTTTTAAAGATAATCCATCTTTTAACTCAAGAAAATGTGGGATTGTCGCGACTTTAGTGAGTTTGTTAAGAAGTTCCCAGCGAGCAAGAATAGATGTTGCATTTGGTGTCAGTTGAATACCAGCGCCTATTGTTTCAAGTTGCTTACACTTTTCGATAATGGTGCTTGCAATTCCTTTATGAGCGAGTGCTAAAGCGGTGCTTAAACCAGCAATTCCTCCTCCAACAATGAAGGGTGATCGGTTCACAAATGATTCCATATTAAACAAGCAGAATTAAAAGAGTGGTTATTAAGAAAGCCCAAAAACGCGATTATAATAGCTTTTCTGGATGATATAAACATCCTGTTGGGTTTGTTTGATTGTATGATAGCGAGGGAACATAACGATAAAGGGTTGAGCAATAAGGGCAAATTTTCTCATCTGCTTCTCCCATGTCGATAAAGATATGGGGATGATCGAATGGTTGTGTAGCGCCTACACACATAAATTCTTTCACACCAATTTCGATTGTTTTATATCCAAGGTCATTTTGGAAATGGGGAATATTGTGATCAGCCATGGCGTACAAACTCCAGAATAAATTTTCTCATCAGCTATAATTGGGCTCTTTTATTTTATAGGCGTGAGTTTGTAATAAAGCTTATAATAATGCAAGCTGCTTTTTAAGACAAATTTCTCCTCCTTTTATGCTATATTAGAATAATTGTCGTGTTTTTAGCGCTTTGCGCATAGAAATAGTTCCAAGTATTTTTAAATATTAAATGAAAACACGATGAGAAAAGTTAGGCATTGATATATTATTATGATGATAACGCATTATAAAATGTTATATGGGATATTTCGTCAAGGATTTTAGAAAATATAAAAGAAAATTATTTAGGATATATGGAACAGAGGGTGGTAGATAAAATTTCTATATCGAATATAACAATGAAAAATCCGGTACGGTTTATTAATCGAGAGTTTTCATGGCTACAATTTAATAATCGTGTTTTGATGGAAGCGGCTAATTCTAAACATCCTTTATTAGAACGTCTACAATTTCTTTCTATTTCAGCTGCAAATCTTGATGAGTTTTTTATGGTTCGTGTTGCTGGGCTAGCAACTCAAATTCGTGCTCGCGTTACAGCGTGCAGTGCAGATGGGCACACTCCACAGGAACAACTTGATATTGTATTAGCTGAGATTTCAAAGCTGCAGGCTCACCAACTACGAGAATTGAATGTTTTACGTGATGAATTAAAAAAGAATAATATTGAAATTATTTGTTCTGATGATCTTTCAGAAATTGAAAAATCATGGCTTGAAAAGTATTTTCTTGAGACAATTTTTCCTGTTTTAAAACCTTTGCCTGTTGATTCTACCCATTCTTTTCCATTTATTCCTAATTTAGGGCTTTCTATTGCGCTTCAATTGTCTGGAGAAACTGATCATAACTCACACACAGTGCTGTTGTCTATTTCAATGCTTTTGAGGCGTTTTATTCTTCTTCCTCAAGAGGGCAATCATTTTCGTTTTATTGCAGCTGAAGATGTTATTTGCTTTTTTATTAAACATGTATTTCCTAATTATGAGGTTAAAGGAATTGGTACATTTAGAGTAATCCGAGATAGTGATATTGAAGTCGAAGAAGAAGCTGAGGATCTTGTTCATTTTTTTGAAACTGCTCTCAAAAGGCGGCGCCGTGGGCAGGTTATTCGAGTTGAATTTGACGCAAAAATGCCAGAGAGTTTACGCCAGTTTATAGCGAATAGTCTTGCTGTTCCTGATAATTGTATTAATGTTCTTGATGGATTTTTAGCGCTTAATATGGTATCAGAAATTGTTTCTATCCCCCGTAATGATCTCAAATTTATTCCTTATATTCCCCGTATTCCAGAATGTATTCGTGAACATAAAGGGGATTGTTTTGCGGCTATTCGTGAAAATGACATTGTGATTCATCACCCTTATGAGACATTTGATGTTGTTGTCCAATTTTTACGTCAAGCTGCTTGCGATCCTGATGTTGTGGAAATCAAACAAACACTTTATCGTACATCAAACGATAGTCCAATTGTTGGAGCTTTGATTGAAGCAGCTGAACAGGGAAAGTCTGTGACTGCTTTGGTAGAACTTAAAGCACGTTTTGATGAGGAAGCAAATATTCGTTGGGCACGGGATCTTGAATGTGCTGGGGTTCAAGTTATTTTTGGTTTTATTGCATTAAAAACTCATGCCAAGATGTCATTGGTTGTGAGACGTGAGGGAAAACGTCTTTGCTCTTATGTTCATCTTGGAACAGGGAATTATCATCCCATTAACGCTAAAACTTATACGGATCTTTCTTTTTTTTCCAAGGATGATGATATCGCTCATGATGTTGCGTTATTGTTCAATTATATTGCGCAATATGAGCGTCCGAATGAAACAATGAAGATTGCTTTTTCACCCTTAACATTGCGTGGTCGTATCTTAGAGCATATTGAGGGAGAAATTGCTCATGCACAACAGGGAAGGTTTGCTGCTATTTGGATGAAAGTTAATGCATTGGTTGATCCTGAAATTATTGATGCTTTATATCGTGCCAGTCAAGCAGGGGTGCAAATTGATTTGGTTGTGCGGGGGATATGTTGTTTACGTCCTCGTATTCTAGGAATTTCAGATAATATTCGTGTAAAATCAATTGTCGGGCGTTTTCTTGAACATAGTCGCATTTTTTGTTTTGGGAATGGTCAAGATTTGCCTAATGAAAATGCACTTGTTTACTTAGGTTCTGCTGATATGATGCCTCGTAATCTAGACTATCGTATTGAAATATTGGTTCCAGTTTTTAATAAAATAGTGCGTCAAAAAATTCTTTTACAAATTATGTTGGCTAATATCATTGATAATCAACAAAGCTTTGATATACTTAAGGATGGAACATCAAAACGTATCACACCGCAGATAGGTGAAAGTCTGTTTAATGCGCAGGAGTATTTTATGGCTAATACAAGTTTTGCGGGGAGAAAAGAGTCCTTTGAATCTTCTGTTTCGCGCTTGATTGCGTTGCGTCGGCAACAAGCCGAAATACATAAAGATTAAAATCCAATGACATATATAGATGCTCAAGGTCGGTTAAAAGGGCGTAAGCCTGTTGCTGTTGTTGACATTGGCTCAAATTCTGTTCGGTTGGTTATTTATGAGGGGCTTGTTCGCTCACCAACGGTTTTGTTTAATGAAAAGATTCTTTGTGGTCTCGGTCATGGTGTGGCAAAAACAGGATTTTTAGAAGAAAAATCGATGAAAATGGCGTTGCAAACACTGAAACGGTTTCGTACGCTTTGTCGACAGATTGGGGCAGATGAGGTCTATACTTTAGCAACAGCAGCAGCACGAGATGCAAAGAATGGCGTAGCATTTATTCAGCATGCTGAAGATATTTTGCAAAGTAAAATATATCTTCTTTCAGGAAGTGAAGAAGCTATGTATTCAGCATATGGAGTTGTGTCTACTTTTTATCAACCAAAAGGTATTTCTGGGGATCTTGGTGGTGGAAGTCTTGAGCTGATTGATATTAATCATTCTGATGTTGGTGAAGGGATAACTCTCCCATTGGGTGGTTTAAGGCTACAGTATATGTCAAATAATGATAGTGCTGTAGCTACAAAAATTGTACATGAGCAACTTTATAAATCGTCTGTTGTTCGGACTCGTAAAGGTATAGCACGTTATTTTTATGCAGTAGGGGGGACATGGCGTAATTTGGCAAAACTCCATATGGCAATGAAACACTATCGGCTCCCTGTTATGCATGGCTATGAAGTTGATGCCGTTGAAATGGAGAACTTTTTGCGTCTTGTAGCACGTGGCAATATTGATAATATGAGAGGGATTGCAGCGGTTTCTCAGAATCGTCGGAAACTTTTATCTTATGGGGCAATAGTTCTTATTGAACTCATTCAGTGTATGGAGTTTGAAAAGATAATTTTTTCTGGTGCTGGCGTTCGTGAAGGTTTTCTTTATTCACGATTGCCGCAGGCGCTTCGACTTTCAGATCCTCTCATTGCAGCATGCACAGAAATGGCTATTTTACGGGCACGTTCACCAAAACAAGCAGAAGAACTCATTGATTTTACGACGAATGCTTTTGAAGTTTTTGGAATTTCAGAAACTGAAAATGAATGCCGTTATCGTCAAGCCGCTTGTCTTCTTGCGGATATTGGTTGGCGTATACATCCAGATTATCGAGGCAATGAAGCAGCAAATCAAATAGCTTTAGGATCTTATCCAGGAATTTCTCATGAAGGGCGCCTTTATGCGGCGCTTGCTGTTTTTTTTCGCAATACAAGTTTACTGGTTGATAAAGAATCTCTCCCCATTTTTCAATTAGCAACTCAAAATATAATTGAAAAAGCACGTATTCTTGGCGAAACTATGCGGATTGCTCATCTTTTTAGTGCTTCTGTTGCAGGTATTTTACCTCATCTATTGTGGCGTAAAAAAGCAGATCATATTATTTTGCAGATCCCAAAGAATTACGCTGGGTTATTAGGAGAACGTCCTCTTGGACGATTAAAGAAGTTATCAAAAATAATAAAAAAACCTTTTGCTTTTGAAATTTTTTGATTTTTTTCTAATTTATTCGGGCTTTATGTCTTATAATAGTGCCATTGACAAGGGATAAATTAGGCAACCTATCATCATGAGCTGGACAACGGGGGGGCTTTTTGTTCCATAACGCCCGTGTCATCCCCCACGTAAGGCATTTGTAATGCCCTGAGCATTCATAAAAGAAAATATAATTTTTTTATCCAGTTACTTGCATCACAGAATGGATTTTGCATGTCATAAGCTTCGTGTGAAAATGAAAAGCCTTGTCCATCCTTACGTGACAAGGTTTTCTTTTTATGCTGTGTCATTTTGACGTTGCTATTTAGCTTGCTCGATGACATTCAAAAGATTCGATTGTAATAAACGCGATAAAAAACTAAATTTGAAAGGTTTTGGTAAAGATCCATTGGTAATATGACGCCGGAATGTTGAAACACTCATATGAAACAGTTTTGCACTTTCACGGCCCGCTAAAAGAATATCATTTTCTGTCATTATAAAATTCTTTCACTATAAAAAATAGAAACAAATCATAAGCATTTATTAACCATATTTTCGAATCCTTTGAAAGGTATTTAATTTATAAAAAACAATATTTTATTATATAATTTCTGATGTGATTATTTATGCTTCTTATTGAGACGATATGAGAGAAAAGGGAGAGAAAGTCATCCACAAATAATGGGGTTATGTATCCCATATCTTAGCTTTGATCTGTAACATAAGCCGTCCATTTATCCATATAGACACGGCGCTGTTCTAGATAGTCTGTTCGACGATAGGGCACCGCTCTACTTGTCTTCCGACTGTATGACCTAGGATGGTTTCTGCGATTTTATAAGGGGGAGCGGTTGTTTCAGTAAGCCAATCGCGTAAACTAGAACGAAACCCATAGGGGCAGACATCAAGTTTATTTTTTCTCATATACTTTGACATACAATTCTGAGCAAGGGGACTACGCTGGTTGCAGAAAAAAAGAAAACATTGCGAGAAAGCAAGCGCGCTTGTTTTAAAATTTCTGATGTCTTTGTTGATAAGGGCACGCGAAATTCTGTTGTAGCGTCATGCAAACCGTTCATATTTTCAGCAGGGATAGTCCATATACCCCCATCCACTTGATTTTATGAATATGACACAAAGGAAAAGTGCGAATCCCTGTAAGGATGAGTAGACGCAAAGCCAATAGTGTTAGGGTTGTTGTTTGGCAAAGTGTTTTTTATAAAAAGATGGTACATCTCTTCAATCCATTGCTGGTAAATTTTGTGTTTTATGGCGTTGTTTTCTTAAGAGAGAGTGTGCTTTTTCTGTTATTTGTAAATCAACATTCAAATCTAAGGCGCAGTATGTTTGAGATAAAGATTAAGACGGTTCAAGTGCTTTCTTTGCTGTTCCATCTTTTGTATACCAAATTGGGGCAAGGGTATTGCGTATCTCTGTTTGTATACTCTCTGAAACAGGCAGACAGCCTAATTTGGGGAGAATATGAAGGCGTAAAGATAAGACCAATCCCCAGCTTTTCCATCATTTTTGAATTTAGCTTTACGGCTTTCAAAGGCATCTAGAGCAATGTATTTGAAGTAACGGAGATTATGCATTGCCTCACGTTTTTGTTTGTTGCGTTCTTTAATAGGGTCACGACCTTCACGTAAAATAGAACGCCATTCGGTTGCACATTCACGAGCTTTTTTAAAGAGACATCTCTCAAGGCACCCAAGCCCATTTCACGGCGGCGTCCATGAATTGTATAACGATAAAGCCATTGAGCACCACTATCTTTACGTTTGTGAAGAAGCAAGCCGGCACCATCATTATATTTGCTAGCTCCCAATGTTGCGACAGTCCTTGGCACTTGAGACGATTCATAAGAGCCATTTTAGTCCTTTCTTGTACAGTTTTTACCCACACGCCAGCCCCGCTTATGACGTGCAAGAGAATGGTTTTGATTGTTAGATTGTAATCTCGGTAGTTTTTTTAATACGATATGGTGACGTGAGGCATTATATCTTTGTTTGTTCCTATTGCTAGGCTGCTATTTTTGTAACGAATGCGCTTTTATTATAAGAACTTTTTCTTTTTAAAACTTTTAAATGAGGAGCTGTCTGTGTTTTTAGATTTTTGTAATAAGATTGCTATTTGATTGACCTGATAAAGATTTAGCTGTCATTTTTAATAAGAGTTTACTATTTAAGTTTTTAACTTTGTCAGAAGTAGGCTTTAGTTATCCTATTTGCGTTGGTCCATAGGGCATACCAATTTATGTAGATAATAAGTAGCGTAATGGATTTTTAAAAATGAAAATGTAAATTAAAGCTGTTTTGTGCTTATTTTTCCATCGTTAAAGTAAAACCCTATCTGCCCCTTTAGCAGTTGTTCGGCTTTTTTACCAAAAATTTCATAGCGCCAGCCATTCATAGCGGGAATATTTTTCTTTATTCCTCCATTGGCAATTTTTTCTAAATCATTAGATGTTGCAATAATTTTAGGGGCAATGCTGTTTTCGCTTGCAACAATTTTTAATAACACTTTAAGCAGATCGATAACAGCGACCGTCGTATCATTGAGTGGATTATGTTTAGGAATGGGGGGTAAAGTAGAAAGATCCACCTCTAAACCTTCGTGGACAGCTTTGATTAATGATTGAGCAATTGAGAGTTTATCCCAATTCTTATTAAGACTGCGCAATCGTTTTAATGCAGATTCATCTTTTGGTTGTTGGGTTGCTATTTCTATAAGACATTCATCTTTTATGATATGACGACGTGGCATATTGTATCTTCGTGCTTCACGTTCACGCCAAGCTGCTATCTTTTGTAATACAGCAAGTTCACGAGGCTTTTTAATTTGTCCTTTCACTTTTTTCCATGCTTCATCTTCTGGCATATCATAGGTTTTAGGATTTAAAAGGATTGTTAGTTCATCATCCATCCAGTGAGCACGTTGATTTTTTTCTAACCTTTTTTTCAATAACAGGTAAACATCTCTTAAATAGGTTACATCGGCAAGTGCATAAAGCAGTTGTTTTTCAGACAAAGGTCGGCAACTCCAGTCTGTAAAGCGGGAAGATTTATCAAGATGATGCCCCGTGCAACGTTGTACAATTTGATCATAGGAGATAGAATCACCAAACCCACAAATTGATCCTGCTATTTGCGTATCAAAGAGAGGGGAAGGAATAACACCTCCAAGATGATAAATTGTTTCAATATCTTGGCGCGCAGCATGAAAAACTTTTACAACTTTTTTATCGATCATAAGGTCAAAAAAAGGTTGTAAATCAATATCTGGTGCTATGGGATCAATCAAAACTGTGACATCTGGTGATGCGAGCTGGATTAAACACAGTTGAGGCCAAAAAGTTGTCTCGCGGATAAATTCAGTATCGACTGTTACAAAATCAGAGGTACGTAGAGCGTTAAGTGCAATTTCAAGATCTGTTGTTTGTGTAATAAGATTCATCATTTTATTATAATTCGATAAATTAAATTTGTCCTTTATTGACTTTATTTTTGAGTTTTTATTCTCATATCTTGACAAATGGTTATTAAAAAGCGTTTGTAGCGCATGTGAATATTATAATCAAAGGCAAAAAACATGCACCGTTATCGCAGTCATCATTGTGCGGCTCTTCGTAGATGTGATGTAGGAGCACAAGTCCGTCTTTCGGGATGGGTTCATCGTGTTCGTGATCATGGAGGAATTCTTTTTGTGGATTTACGTGATCATTTTGGAATTACACAAATTGTTGCTGATCCTGCTTCGCCGGCTTTTAAAGTTATTGAAAAAGTGCGTTCTGAATGGGTTATTCGTGTGGATGGAGAGGTATGTGCACGTTCTGATGAGGTTATTAATGCAACGCTTCCAACAGGTGAGATTGAAATTGTTGCACAAGAAGTAGAAATTCTTTCAAAATCTGATGAACTTCCTTTACCGGTTTTTGGTGAGCCTGATTATCCAGAAGATATTCGATTAAAATATCGTTTTCTTGATTTGCGTCGGGAGACTATGCACAAAAATATCATGCGTCGGACTGAAATTATTGCGGCTATGAGACGGGCTATGCAAAATAATGGTTTTACGGAATTTACGACGCCACTTTTGACAGCTTCATCGCCGGAAGGAGCACGTGATTTTTTGGTTCCAAGTCGTGTTCATCAGGGAAAATTTTATGCGCTACCGCAAGCACCACAGCAATATAAACAGTTGTTGATGATGTCAGGTTTTGATCGTTATTTTCAGATTGCTCCATGTTTTAGAGATGAAGATCCAAGGGCCGACCGTCTTCCTGGTGAATTTTATCAATTAGATGTTGAAATGAGTTTTGTTGAGCAAGAAGATGTTTTAGCAACTATGGAACCTATTATGCGTTCTATTTTTGAAGAATTTGCAGATGGAAAAACTGTGACACAGAGCTTTCCTCGCATTTCCTATGATGAAGCAATGCAAAAATATGGTTCTGATAAGCCTGATCTACGTAATCCGATCATTATGGAAGATGTTTCTCAACATTTTTATAATTCTGGTTTCAAAGTCTTTTCTCAAATTTTAGCGAATGATGAGAATGCACAAGTGTGGGCTATTCCGGCTAAAACGGGTGGAAGTCGTGCTTTTTGTGATCGTATGAATGTATGGGCACAAGGCGAGGGGCAACCAGGGCTCGGTTATATTTTTTGGCGTGAAGAAAAAGAAAAATTTGAAGGAGCAGGGCCTATCGCCAAAAATATTGGTGAACAGAGGACTGAAGCAATCCGTATACAGCTTGGACTTGAAAGTGGTGATGCTTGTTTTTTTGTGGCTGGAGATCCAAAAAAATTCGCATCTTTTGCTGGAGCAGCCCGTACACGGGTAGGGGAAGAATTAGATCTTCTCGATAGAGAGAGTTTCTCTTTGGCTTGGATTGTTGATTTTCCATTTTTTGAATGGAATGAAGATGAGAAAAAGATTGATTTTGCACATAATCCTTTTTCCATGCCTCAAGGGGGAGAAAATGCTCTTGCCTGTCAAGATCCTCTTACTCTTAAAGCTTTTCAATATGATCTTGTTTGCAATGGTTATGAAATTGCATCAGGTGGAATTCGTAATCACTTACCAGAAATGATGCTTAAAGTTTTTGAACTAGTAGGACTTTCTAAGGAAGTTGTGAAAGATCGTTTCGGTGGTCTTTATCGTGCATTCCATTATGGGGCTCCGCCACACGGTGGTATGGCTGCGGGAATTGACCGCATCATTATGCTGTTGCAAGGTGTTAAAAATTTGCGTGAAGTTGCTTTATTTCCTATGAATCAACAGGCACTTGATCTTTTGATGAGTGCTCCGTCTGATGTTTCTCCCACACAATTACGTGATTTAGGAATCCGTATGGCTCCTACTCACAAAAATAGCTCATAAAGTTGATTATGGATTGTTTTCATCTTTTTCTTATGTAGAGTGAAGTTTTGATGTCTCTCAAGAGCGTCATGTGTGTGTGCTGTTTGTGAAATTTAGATAGACAAAAACACCATTGTGTTGATTCTTTACGAGGCATTTTTATTCCTTGTTTTTATAATGCCCTCCCCCTTGTGATAGGTGAGAAAATGATTGTGATTGTTTTATCATGAATAAATTAGAAATAAGAGAATTCTATAAGTTTTGGGAGTCTCATTTTAGTTGAAAAAAATGAATTATCTTTATAAGTCAATATATTATTTATTTTTTGTTGAAGTTTTTACAATGTTGTAGCAGAGAATTGTGTCTCTTCGTTTTTATGAGAATAATACGGTTTTCTATTCTATGAACTTATTCTGAAAAGTTTAAATTTTATAAGCTTTGAATATTTTTTTAGTTTTTCATAGAAAAACTGAATGGGGTTGTTATACAATTTATCTTTATAATAAAAGATGATGTTTGAAAGGTGCTTTTGTCATTCCAAAAAGAGATGAAATAACTCTTTGTGAGCAGTTAAATTATTGTCGGATTTGACAAAGCTTTCAATAAATCACTTAGGACAAGGGGGAAGGACATGTATAAATTTTTCAAATTGATATAATTTTCTGTTCATGTTCTAATCGCGGCGTTTGTTTTTATGTAATTGACTTTTAATAAAAAAGTCGACTCATAGAAGATTTCATTAAATAAATCCTATAAAATAATTTCTTATTATTATGGGAATTGTTATTTTAATACTATGTCTGATAAAATGAATTTACTTTTTGATAAAGAACATATTGAACCAATAGAATTACGTTCTGCTTTACAGGAACGTTATTTGGCTTATGCACTTTCTACGATTACACACCGTGCATTGCCTGATGTACGTGATGGATTGAAGCCTGTCCACCGGCGGATTGTTCATGCGATGCGTCTTCTCAAACTAAATCCTGGACAGTCTTATGCGAAATGTGCGCGGATTGTCGGTGATGTCATGGGAAAATTTCATCCTCATGGGGATGCGTCTATTTATGATGCTTTGGTGCGCTTGGCTCAAAGTTTTGCTGTTCGTTATCCGTTGGTTGATGGGCAAGGCAATTTTGGTAATATTGATGGTGATAATGCTGCTGCCATGCGTTATACGGAAGCACGTATGACTGAAGTGGCTGCATTGTTACTTGAAGGAATTAATGAGAATGCTATTGATTTTCGTTTAACCTATAATGAAGAAGATGAAGAGCCTGTTGTTTTACCAGGAGCTTTCCCTAATCTTTTAGCAAATGGTTCTTCTGGTATTGCTGTTGGTATGGCAACATCTATTCCACCCCATAATGTTGCTGAGCTTTGTGATGCAGCGCTCCATTTGATTGCGCATCCCGATGTAAATGATGAGGAATTAAATCAATTCGTTCTTGGTCCTGATTTCCCGACAGGGGGAATTTTAGTTGAGCCTAAAAAAAGTATTGAGGAATCTTATCGTGTTGGGCGTGGATTCTTTCGTTTGCGTTCACGTTGGCATCAGGAATCGGGTAGCCGTGGTTCTTATGTGATTGTTGTGACTGAAATTCCTTATCAGATTCAAAAGTCACGTCTTATTGAAAAAACAGCAGAGTTATTGCTTGCACGGCGATTGCCAATGCTTGAGGATATCCAAGATGAATCAGCAGAAGATATCAGAATCGTGCTGGTTCCTAAAAATCGTACGGTTGATCCGGAGCTTCTTATGGAGTCTCTTTTTAAATTGACTGATTTTGAAGTAAGATTTCCCCTTAATCTGAATGTTTTGTCTTTGGGAAAAATACCCAATGTTCTCTCTTTGCGTGAGAGTTTACAGCAATGGCTCGAACATCGTCAAGAAGTCCTTATTCGTCGCTCTCATTATCGGCTTGATCAAATTGATTGTCGATTAGAAATTCTTCATGGATATCTTATTGCCTATTTAAATCTCGATGAGGTTATTCAGATTATTCGTGAAGAGGATGAACCTAAAAAGCAGCTGATTAGTCGTTTTGAATTAACAGAAAATCAAGCTGAAGCTATTCTTAATATGCGCTTGCGTTCTTTGCGTAAGCTTGAGGAATTTGAAATTCGTAAAGAATTTGAAAGTTTGAAAGCTGAAAAAGAAAAGCTACAGAATTTGTTGGCTTCTCCTATAAAACAATGGAAAATAATTTCAGAAGAAATCAAAAAAGTTCGAAATACTTTTGGTCCTGAAACACTCTTAGGGAAAAGACGTACGACATTTGAAGAGGCACCTAGACATGATCTTGATGATATTCAACAGGCAATGATCGAAAAAGAGCCGATTACTATTGTTATTTCTGAAAAGGGGTGGATGCGTGCTTTGAAGGGACATTTGAACGATTATAAAGCACTTTCTTTTAAAGAAGGAGACAGTTTAAAGTTAGCATTTCCAGCATTTACGACCGACAAGATTGTGCTGATAAGTACGGGGGGAAAGTTTTTTGCTATTGGTGCAAATAGTTTACCTGGAGGGCGGGGACATGGTGAACCTATTCGTCTTTTAGTTGATATGGATGATGAGCACGATGTTCTTACAGCTTTTGTGCATCACGCTGAGGAAAAATTGCTCTTGGTTTCATCTCACGGTAATGGTTTTATTGTTTCTTCTGCAGAAGTGATCGCCAATACACGAAAAGGAAAGCAAGTGATGAATGTGAAAGCTCCTGATAAGGTAAAGCTTTGTGTTCAAGTAAATGGTGATCATGTTGCGGTGGTTGGTGAGAACCGTAAAATGCTTATTTTTTCTATTGAACAAATACCAGAAATGAATCGCGGTAAAGGTGTTCGTTTACAGCGTTATAAAGAAGGTGGTGTTGTTGATGCCAAGACTTTTAATTTATCAGAAGGCTTAAGTTGGCAAGATACAGCTGAACGAATCTTTAACCGTCAGGCGGACGATCTCTTTGAATGGATGGGAATGCGTGCGGGAGTCGGGCGTTTGGTTCCAAGAGGATTTCCAAAATCAGGAAAATTTATTAATTAAATGTATTTTATAAATGGGAAAATTCCCTATGGTTTTATGATTGTGTAAGATATTAATTTATAAGGATAATTTATTATTTTTTATATTGAAAAAAACCTAAAGCGTGAGTTTTTTCTATTTCGATCTTGTTCAGGTTAAATCAATCAAAACTGTTTTTTAACATTACAGCATTTATGGGTGCTGTCGTGAAATGGTTTGATATTTTGAGAGCTGTATCTTTAAACAAACAGTGTGAATGTTTAACATAAGAGTGTTCTATTTGGAGATGTTTTATTTGTCTGATAGGTTTATCTCCTTATTGTTCAAGAGAGATGTTATTAATCTTTCGTCGTAATATTTATTCGTTAGGATTACTATGATATTGCCTAAAAAGATGACCACGTTCAGCCCATAAGACGAGAAGTATGGCAGTGAGACTCAGAAAGAAAAATCCTGCTGAGTTTGGGATAGTGGTTTCATCAAATTGTTGGGCAATAAAAAAGCTGAGTCCCGCACCGATAGATGTTTGAAGAAAGCCGGATACAGAAGAAGCTGTTCCAGCTATTTCTCCTACAGGTTCAAGAGCGAGTGTATTGAAATTGGCCATAATACCACCGCAGGCAAACATCAGTATACAGAATAACAGCATGTAAAAAGCAAAAGGAAGAATACCATCTGTTAAGATAGAGCCAACAAACCATACACATGAAGTGATACAAAAGAGCAAAAGCATAGTATGAGCAATACGCCGCATTCCAAGGCGTCCAACGAGTTGAGAGTTAAAGAATGATGATAGAGCTTGAAATGCAGCACCAACTGCAAAGGCAATAGGGAACCAAAGTCCTAGATTATAGATCCCTTCATACGTTTGTTGTGATGTATTAACGGCGGTAAAGATACAGCCTAAAATAATCGAAGTTGCTAGTGTATAGCAAAGTGTTGTGCGATTGGTTATTACAATCCATAAATTATGTTTGACTGAAGAAAAGGAAAGAGAGCGTTGCGCATAAAGAGTTTCCGGCAAGCGGAATTGAATCCAAATCATCAACCCGAAACCAATCATTGCCATGAAAATAAAAATATATTGCCAATGTCCGAGCAGTAAAATGATCTGTCCTGTTGCGGGACCAACCATTGGTGCAACAAGAAAAACCATCATAACAATAGACATAACTTCTGCCATTTTTCGACCACTGTAAAGATCACGTACGACGGAAACTGTAAGAACCCGCATAGCAGCTCCTCCAATACCTTGTAAGATACGCAAAATAAGTAAGAGAGAAAAATCAGTTACAAAGGCACAGCCAATCGCCGTAAATGAATAAAAAGCAAGACCAATAAGAATAAGTTTACGTCGTCCATACCTATCGCTTATTGGACCGAAAAATATTTGAGCAATACCATAGCTAATAAGATAACTCGAAATGATATAATGTTGATCATTTTCATTGAGAACATTTAAGCCATCTAAAATATTAGGCATAGCTGGCAGCATAATATCAACAGCTATAGCGTTAATAGCCATGAGCGAAGCAATAAGAATAACAAATTCTTTATAGCCAATTTTTTTTCTAATCGCATCACTATGCGTTTGTTCATCGACTGAATATGACATATGGCATCCTTGAAATAGAAATTTCGTCTGAAAACAGCTCTTTTTAAGAGTCTGAATAAAATGAAAGATACCTATGATTGATTACAGGGAATATTTTTTTCTTTCAAAAGTTCCTGTAACTCATTGTTTTGAAACATCTCTTTAACAATATCACAGCCTCCGACAAATTCACCCTTGATATACAGCTGTGGAATTGTTGGCCAATTTGAGTAATCTTTAATTCCTTGACGCAATTCGTTAGAAGTTAAGATATTAATTCCTTTATAATTCAATCCTAAATAGTCAAGGATTTGAACAACTTGTCCTGAAAACCCGCATTGCGGAGCGTCAGGTGTTCCTTTCATGAATAAAATGACGTCGTTTGTTTTAATCTCGTTGTCAATAAAATCATGAACAGTGGTCATTTTTATCCCTCGATATTTCAGATTTTTATAAGTGTGTAATTTATATTCATACTGTTTTTAATCGTATTAAATGAGTGAATGCAAGAAGAAATTTTAGATTATTTTGGGATATTTGTTTGCAACATTAAGGCGTGAAGGTCATTTCCCATATTGCCTTTAAGGGCATCATAGACCATTTTATGTTGTTGAATACGGGTTTTACCACGAAAACTTTCAGAAATAACTTCTGCAGCGTAATGTTCCCCATCTCCAGCAAGATCACGAATTGTTACAGTAGCATCAGGAATGCCTTCACGAATAAGCGTTTCAATTGCATGGGCACTCATTGCCATCATTATTCTCCTATGTTATTCATTTTTTATAAAGGCTGTTTAAGAGAAAAAAACAATTTTTACTCTTCACCCATAAATTGTGGAAACCAGTTTTCATAGGCTTTTGTGAGTTTGTCTACTGAAAGTGTTAATATCCCATCTATATTGAGAGAAGTTCCCTCAACTTGACCTAGCTCTGTTAAAGAAACTGTATTGATTTGTGCACGCTCTTTAAGACTATTGAGAGAGTGAGGTTTGACGGCTAAAAGATAACGTCCTTGGTCTTCTCCAAAAAGTTCTGCATGATGGGGTGATTTATTGCTTAACGTTACTTTGATTCCTTTACCTGCTTTAATCACCATTTCAGCAAGTGCTATCGCTAATCCTCCGTCAGAAAGGTCATGGGCGGCGTGAACAAAACCGCTATTAATGGCATCTCGAACAAATTGACCATGCTTTTTTTCAAGTTGTAAATCTACGGGGGGGGGGGTACCTGCATCAATATTTAAAATGTTACGTGCATAAATTGATTGTCCTAAATGGGAGCCGCAATTTCCTACTAAAACAAGAATATCTCCATTTTGCATACCACTTATTGTTACCATTTTAGACCAATCATTAAGAAGGCCTACACCAGCAATTGTGGGGGTTGGAAGAATGGCTTCCCCATTTGTTTCGTTGTAAAGAGAAACATTGCCTGAAACGATAGGAAAATCGAGGATTCTACAAGCTTCTCCTATACCTTTAATAGCTAAAACCAGCTGTCCCATAATTTCAGGTTTTTCAGGGTTACCAAAATTGAGATTATCTGTCGCAGCCAGTGGTGTTGCACCTGTCGTACTAATGTTTCGCCAGCATTCTGCGACAGCTTGTTTTCCTCCTTCATAAGGGTCTGCTTCACAATAGCGAGGTGTTACATCAGAAGAAAAAGCAAGAGCACGTTTGCTGTTGTTTCCTACACGGATAACGCCTGCATCACCTCCTGGACAAACAAGGCTATTTCCTTGGATAAGGGTATCATATTGTTCATAAACCCATCGCCGTGAACTTTGATCAGCAGAATTCAATAAGGTCAAAAGCGCATCACCAAGATTTTCAACTTTTTTGACGTCTTCTGCTTTCAAGGGTGTTTTTTTTGCCGGTTCACTCCAAGGACGATCATAAACAGGCGCTTCATCACCAAGCTCTTTGATGGGAAGATTGACAACTTCTTCTCCTTGATGAAATACACGAAAACGTAAATCATCGGTTGTTTTTCCAATGATAGAAAAATGCAGCCCCCACTTATGAAAAATTGCTTCTGCTTGCTTTTCTAGTTCTGGTTTAAGAACCATGAGCATACGCTCTTGACTTTCAGAAAGCATCATTTCATAAGCTGTCATGTTTTCTTCTCGAACAGGAACTGTATCGAGATTAAGCTGTATCCCTAGATTTCCTTTTGCACCCATTTCAACGGCAGAAGAGGTGAGTCCTGCTGCCCCCATATCTTGAATAGCAACTACGGCTCCAAGTTCCATGAGCTCTAAACATGCTTCAAGGAGACATTTTTCTGTAAAAGGATCACCTACTTGAACAGTTGGGCGTTTTTCACTGATTGAATCATCAAATTCAGCAGAAGCCATTGTTGCTCCACCGACACCATCACGTCCTGTTTTTGCACCAAGATAAACAACAGGGAGTCCAATACCTTGCGCTTTAGAATAAAAAAGGGCATTTGTCTTTGCAATACCGGCGACAAAAGCGTTAACAAGGATATTGCCATTATAACGCTCATCAAAATTTACTTCTCCACCAATAGTTGGAACGCCGAAAGCATTGCTGTAACCACCAATTCCAGAAACAACACCAGAAACAAGATGGCGTGTTCGTGGGTGGTCAGGAGCACCAAATCGCAATGCATTCATAGCAGCAACAGGACGGGCTCCCATTGTAAAGACATCACGTAAAATACCACCAACACCTGTCGCTGCACCTTGATAAGGTTCAATATAAGAAGGGTGGTTATGGCTTTCCATTTTGAAAACAACACATTGCCCTTCGCCAATATCGACAACACCAGCATTTTCACCAGGTCCTTGGATGACACATTTTCCTTCTGTCGGAAGAGTCTTTAGCCATTTTTTAGATGATTTATAGGAACAATGTTCGTTCCACATTGCAGAAAAAATTCCTAGTTCAGTAAATGTTGGTTCTCTATCGATTAACGTCAGGATACGTTGATATTCATCCTCTTTTAGCCCGTGTTGTGCAATGAGTTCTGGTGTAATAATGATGTTATTGCAAGGCTTCATGAGTATTTATCCGTTAAATTAATCGAAATTTAGCATTTTTATTTTTTTAATCTAGTAGCTTATATTATAAGCAATAATGTCGTTTAATAATAAATAGTTATAGATATTAATCTGAAGTTTTTGTTCGTTTGTTTGGTGGGATTTAAGACTAAAATGGTCTTAAATACTTATGTGTTTAGAAAATAATATCCATTGTTGTTTGTGAAGAGCTTTGTTCATAGATTTACGATGCGAGGAATAGTATAGATCCTTGTTTTTGACAATCATGGAGCGCGAGTATTTTTGCAACATCATCCATTTACCAACTCTAAAGCACTTTGAAAAAGTAAACGACCGTCAATACCTCCGTGGGCGGGTTCAATAAAGTTTTCAGGATGAGGCATCATACCAAGAATATTACCAGCTTTATTAACAATACCAGCAATATCTTTCATTGATCCGTTCGGGTTTGTATTTTCTGCATAGCGAAAAACAATTTGTTCATTGTCTTCCATTTGCTTTAATGTTTCACTATCAACAAAATAATTTCCATCGTGATGGGCAACAGGACAACGAATAATTTGTCCTTGAGAATAATATCGAGAAAATTTCGTCTTGGCGTTAACGACTTCAAGTTTGATTTCACGACAAACAAATTTTAAAGAAGCGTTACGCATTAAAGTTCCAGGTAATAATCCTGCTTCCAACAAAATTTGAAATCCATTACAGATACCTATTATTGTAGTACCTTCTTGTGCTTTTTCACGAATGGCTTTTAAGATGGGAGTTCGCGCTCCAATAGCACCACATCTTAAGTAGTCGCCATAGGAAAAACCACCAGGAATAATAATAACATCTACATCTGGAATTGTTGTTTCTGTTTGCCAAATTTTTAGTGGCTCAACTCCCGTTATATGGTGTAATGCTGCAACCATATCTCGATCACGATTTAATCCAGGAAGTTGAATGATGGCAGTTTTCATGAGTGTTCCACTTAAAAAAGTTCGATTGTATAATTTTCAATGACAGTATTTGCGAGTAACTCTTCACACATTTGTTCAAGTTTTTTCTTTGCGGTTTCAGAAGGTAGATCATCAAGAACAATATCAAAAACCTTTCCTTGACGAATGGATTGAATGCCTTCGAAAGCTAAACTTTTTAAAGCACCGACAATTGCTTCTCCTTGTGGATCAAGAACGCTTTCTCTTAAAGTAACCGTAATGCGTGCTTTCATTTTTTGCTTCCTGCTTGTTAAAAGAACCTCTCCTTTGAAGAGGGGTACTTATATAAGGTGATGTTTTTTTGCCCTGTTTTTACTTTACGAGAACGGGACCACTTGGTCGTGTTGGTTCGTTTTCATTCATAATACCAAGGCGTTTGGCAACTTCTTGATAGGCATTAATAAGCCCACCCATATCACGACGAAAACGGTCTTTATCCATTTTTTCTTGTGTGTGCATATCCCATAGTCGTGCAGAATCAGGTGAGATTTCATCAGCAAGAACAATACGCATCGTTTCATCTTCCCACAGGCGACCAAATTCCATTTTAAAATCAATTAATTGGATGTTAACACCGGCAAAAAGCCCAGAAAGAAAATCATTAACACGAATTGAAAGTTGCATGATATCTTCTAGCTCTTGTGGGACAGCCCACCCAAAAGCTGTGATATGTTCTTCCGTTACCATAGGATCATCGAGAGAATCATTTTTATAGTAGAACTCAATGATGGCTTGCGGAAGCGGGGTTCCTTCTTCCAGTCCTAAACGCTTAGCAAGAGAGCCGGCAGCAACATTGCGAACAACAACTTCCAACGGAATGATTTCCACTGCTTTAATAAGCTGTTCGCGCATGTTTATACGTTTGATAAAATGTGTTGGGATGCCCAAACGCCCAAGATGGCTAAAGATATGTTCCGAAATTCGGTTGTTTAAAACCCCTTTTCCGTCGATAATCTCATGTTTTTTTGCATTAAAGGCAGTTGCATCATCTTTAAAAAATTGAATATAAGTTCCTGGTTCAGGTCCTTCATATAAAATTTTAGCCTTGCCTTCATAGATACGGTGGCGACGATTCATCATGATTCTCTATTTATCTTGAGAGGTTTTAATAACATTAGTGAATGATACTATCCTAATTGATAGAATTTCTCAATGATATTGCTATGATACTTTTATAATTTTTGTCATTACACGTCTACCCAAAGGTGAAGATACATAAGTGATGAGAAAGAAGATTGCCTCTCTTTGATCAAATTTTTGCAAGAAAGTGAGAGAGGACCATAAGCCCTTCAGGCCAAGGTCCGTGTCCGGATTCTGCGTTAATATGGCCAGAATACCCAGCATCAACAAAGAGTGATCCCCAATCATTGGCAATTTTTTCTGCTACTGAAAATTGACAAAACTCATCGTTGCGACTGGCTATGACAATAGAAGGAAAAGGCAGTTTTTGACGATGATAGGGGCCAAATGTCATTAAATGTTTGGGACGTATTTTCTCATTGGAGACATCTGGAGGTGCAACAAAGAAAGCGCCGCAAATTTTTTCTGTATTTTGTACCGTTGCATGAATAGCGCTGGGAACTCCTAATGAATGAGCAATAAGCATAACAGGCCTTTGAGCTTTTGCGATGGCAGTTTTAATTTTGTTAACCCACTCTTCACAAACAGGCTTTGACCAATGGAGTTGTTCAATGCGGCGGGCTGTCGACAATTTTTTTTCCCAGCGTGTTTGCCAATGATCTGGACCAGATCCTTTGTAGCCAGGAACAATAAGAATATCGAGTTGATTTGCTTTCATGAATTGTTTTCTTTGTTACAATAGATTTTTGATCATAGGTAGAATAGATTTGGGTTTCCTATGTCGCCTTTATTGTTCTTCAAAAACACGTTTAAAAATCGTATTGATATGTTTGGTGTGGTAAGAAAGATCAAATTTTTCACGAAGTTCTTCTTCACTTAAAGCTTTGGTAACATCTTTGTCGTTGAGGAGTTCTTCTAAGAAATCTTTTCCTTGTTCCCAAACTTTCATCGCATTTCGTTGTACAATCCGATAAGAATCTTCACGACTGATTCCTGCTTGCGTGAGTGCTAAAAGCACCCGTTGTGAGTGAACAAGACCGCGGAATTTATTGAGATTTTTTTGCATATTTTCTGGATAGACAATGAGATTTTCAATGACAGATGTGAGGCGAGAAAGAGCAAAATCAAGTGTAATAGTCGCATCTGGAGCAATATAACGCTCAACAGATGAATGAGAAATATCGCGTTCATGCCAAAGTGCAACATTTTCCATGGCTGGGAGTGCAAATGCACGTACCATGCGGGCTAATCCAGTTAAATTTTCTGTTAAAACTGGATTACGTTTATGAGGCATTGCCGATGAACCTTTTTGCCCAGGTGAGAAATGTTCCTCTGCTTCAAGAACTTCTGTTCGTTGTAAATGGCGTATTTCTATTGCTAACCTTTCAATAGAGGAAGCAATAACACCAAGTGTTGCAAAAAACATAGCATGACGATCTCTTGGTATTACTTGAGTGGAAACCGGTTCAGCACGCATCCTCAAGGCTTTTGCTACATGTTCTTCAACGCGGGGATCGATATTTGCAAAAGTTCCTACAGCTCCTGAAATTGCGCAAGTAGAAATTTCTTCTCGTGCTGCAAGAAGACGTTTGCGACAACGGGAAAATTCAGCGTATGCGAGAGCAAACTTGATTCCAAATGTTGTCGGTTCAGCATGAATGCCGTGACTCCGCCCAATGGTGATTGTCTCTTTATGCTCAAAAGCACGTCTTTTTAATGCTTCAAGAAGTTGATCTATATCCTCTAGCAAAATATCACTAGCACGCATCAATTGAATGTTTAGCGTTGTATCTAGAACATCAGATGATGTCATGCCTTGGTGGATAAAACGTGCCTCTGGTCCAATGAATTCAGCTAGGTGGGTCAGAAATGCGATAACATCATGTTTGGTAATTGCTTCAATTTCATCAATGCGATTGATATCAAATTTAGCTACTGCCCCTTTTTCCCAAATGACTTTGGCGGCTTCTTTCGGAATAATCCCTAAGTGAGCAAGGGCATCACAGGCATGGGCTTCAATTTCAAACCAAATACGATATTTTGTTTCTGGAGACCAAATTGCTACCATTGCAGGGCGGGAATAACGTGCGATCATTATTTTTTTCCTTCTTGTGAGAGGATTGCGGCTTGGCGCAATGCATTAATACGTGTTTTGTAAAGCTCTTTATTTCCGTTTTTATAAATTGCAGAGCCTGCGACAAATACATTTGCACCAGCTTTTGCAGCTATCCCAATTGTATCAACGGTGATACCACCATCAACTTCAAGATCAATAGGGCGGTTTGCAATCATGCTTTTAACGCGCTTAATTTTATCTTTTATTTCTGGAATAAAACTTTGTCCACCAAAACCGGGATTAACCGTCATGATGAGAATGAGATCTAATTGATCAAGCAAATATTCAAGTACATGTTCAGGGGTGCTTGGATTGAGTGCAATTCCTGCTTTTTTTCCCATTTTTTTTATTGTTTGTAATGAACGATGAAGATGTGGACTTGCTTCAGCATGAATGGTTATAATATCTGAACCCGCTTTTGCAAAAGCTTCCAAATAAGGGTCTACCGGTGCGATCATCAGGTGGACATCAAATGTTGCTTTGGTTAATGGGCGCAGAGCCTTGACTATTTCAGGACCAAAGGTGATGTTAGGAACAAAGTGTCCATCCATGATATCAAGATGAAGCCAATCTGCACCAGCATCAACAACATCTAACATTTCTTGTCCAAGTTTAGAAAAATCAGAAGCCAAGAGTGAAGGCGAAATGAGATGAGAATGGGGCATTAAAATCTCCTTGATTGGCTGTTTTTATCATATCGCTGTGTATACACAAATATCTTTTGTGTTATGACGGAAAAGAAAAAATATGTATTATAGGTCTTTGTTATGGAAAGATCGCTTGAAATTTTAAAGCTTTATAAGTGAAAGATATGTCGAATCATAAAACATATTTGATGCCTGAACTTCAACATAATATTGCGGTTTCTTCCCAAGAATATCGAGATGCCATGAGTCTTTTTGCAGGAGCTGTGCATATTGTGACAACAAATGGCATTAAGGGAAGACGCGGGGTGACTGTTTCGGCGTGTTGTTCTTTATCTGATAATCCTCCAACCCTTCTTGTTTGTCTCATGCGCCATAATTTAAAGAATCAGGTGTTTATGGAGAATGGAAATTTTTGTGTTAATAGCTTGGCAGGAAAACATCGTTCATTAGCGGATGTTTTTTCGAGGTGTTGCACTCTTACACAAAATGAGCGTTTTGATGCTGCTCAATGGGGAGTTTTGCAAACGGGGGCGCCTAGTCTTTCAGACGCTCTAGCGTCGTTTGATTGTCGTTTGATTTGTTGGCACGAGCACGCAACCCATTGTGTTTTGATTGGTGAGGTTGTTGCAATCAACTGTAATAAAGAAAAAGATGCTTTGATGTATTTAAAACGTGAATATCACACTTTGCCTTTATAAAGATTTTATTTTTTTGCATTGCTGAAATGATTTATTGTTGCTTCATTTAGATTTTAAACGATGAGAAAGCAGGGGAGTGATGACTCTGATATCTGATATTAGATTTCCTTCTTTTTGAAGTTTCTCAGTAAGCAAGAAAAATGTTCTGGATGAGATTTGATCAAGAATCCAATCTACATAGAAAAGCGATCAAATCTAAACAGTGTATTTAGACATATTTGTAGATTGTTATGAAAAAACATTTTACTCTTGTGTTGATGGGTATTGCACAATATATAGACCGCACATAGCATATGTGGAGGTTTTTTATTGCATGAGCGAAGAGATTGATGGTCAATATCGCCCTAGTGAAGATGAGCCTTTTATGAATGAGCGGCAAAAGGCGTATTTTCGTGCTAAATTGGTTTCTTGGAAGAATGATATATTAAAAGAATCTCGTGAGACTTTGGAAAATTTGCAGGAAGAGAATGTTGGTCAACCTGATTTGACTGATAGGGCTTCTTGTGAAACTGATCGTACAATCGAATTACGTGCGCGGGATCGTCAGAGGAAACTTATTTCAAAAATAGATGCTGCTTTAGAGCGCATTGATAATGGGACATATGGCTTTTGTGAAGAAACCGGCGAACCCATTAGTATAAAGCGTCTTGAGGCTCGGCCAATAGCCGTTTTGTCATTGGAAGCGCAAGAACGTCACGAACGACGTGAAAGAGTTTATCGCGATGATTAAGGTCATTGAAATGATAAACAAACAAAACTCGTGGTGATAAAATTGTATATTTTTATTTTTGAGGGGTAGGAATGAATAAAGATGGTTCTTGCCGCCCCTCAATTTCGGCGGTAATTGCTGAATCTTTTACCGCTTGATTCGTAAAAGGAGAGGGATTTTTATCCGGTATATCGTTTCTTTCTGTAGGGGCGGAATTTGGATGTGTGAGCGTTTCTCCCTTTTGTATTTTTGATGTACCGGTAATATCGGATTCTACAACCACATCTGTTAATCCACCAATAAGGAGCAAATGTTCTTTATTATCGCAACGGACTAAAACAAGGCGGCGTGCTCGATCTATAGAAATTACTTCACATAATGCTAATCGTGATAGACTTTTTTTTCTATTAATGCTGAATCTTCTCGTACTTAAACGACGTAAAAACAAGATAATTATGGTAATAGCAACGATTGTTATTATAAAAAACAAAAAGCTTATCGTTATTTTCGCAGCAGATACACCTATTTGCTCTGATAACCAGATATACATAGATTTTCTCCCATTTTTGTGTGAAAATATCGTTTTTTATCGAGATAAATTTATAAACACACCCTTAAAAGGTTCACTTAAATACAAGAAATAAACTTTTTAACATTAAGTGAGCTTTCTTAGAGATAATATCATAGTATATACTTTATAACAATGAATATAAAGGAAGTTTTGTGATATAAGAAACAACTAAATCTAAGGCAATGAGAGATGGATAAAGGTTTTGATAATAATAAAAGATCAGCGTCTTCTGTTCATCGAAGAGTTGTGATTTTTAGTGTTGTTTTTATATTAGTTTCTCTTTTCATTGTGGGTATTTTAGGTTTTTTTTATCCACAAAGCTATTTGCAAAAGGCTATATTGATATCTTTTTTGATTCTAGCAATTATCGGCGTTGCAACACTTGTTTTGTGTGGAATGGGAATTTTAAGATACCATGTGTGGTTGCATGAAGATTTTGATTTTAGCATCTTTAATGGGAGCGATGATGCAATTGTAATCTCTGACCTTTCTGGTTTTGTTTATTATTCTAATCAAAACTATCGAAAAATTCTGACCTATAAGCCTGAAGTGTCTTGTTATATGGTTATTGCTGATCTTCCAGGAGCTGGCGCACTTTCGTATCGCTTAAAGGTTGCAGCCTGTAATAATCTTGCAGCGCAAGAGGAATTAAGAGTAGAACAACCAATTTTTACCGATGCTACACCAAAAAAATCTGTTTGGTATAATATTTCTGTTCAACCTATCACAAAACAGAAAAAAAAGCTTTTATTTTGGCGTATTGCTGATATTTCGCATTTACAACAAACGCGAGAAGTTTTTTTCTCGAACCTTCAAGAGGCTATCAATCACTTGGATCAAGCTCCTATTGGTTTTGTATCAGTTAATACACAAGGAACTATTCTTTATGCTAATGCGGTTTTTGCCGAATGGTTTTCAATTGATTTAGCGAGTTTCTCAATTGGTCAATATAATTTTGATTCGTTATTTGATAGCGTTGGCGCTAAGAGCTCATGGAGTGATATCTGTTTGCAAACCAACAGATATCAAAGTTCAGGTTACTCATTACCTTATAAGTTTTCGTTATGTTTAAATTCACAAGCGACTTGTGAGAAAATATTCCATTGTCTTATCTCTGTTTCTTCTCTCTTAGAAGAGGAAGCCGTTTATCGCATTGTGATCATTCCACAACAAATACAAAAAGAAGAGGACGATCAATTAAAATTACCCACTATATTAGGAGAATATTTTGATGCGAGTCCTTTTGCAATAGCCGTGGTGGATCATGAAGGGCAATTGGTTCATATGAATAAAGCTTTTTCATCACTCACGGGATGTGTGGACAAAGCAGTCAATTTTTATGATGTTATTTCTCGTCGTGATTGTGTGCAGTTAGAGCGTTCTTTTCAGAGAATTGCGACAAATAAAAATTATTTTGTTTCTCTAGAAACTGTTTTGGAAAAAAATGAAGAATGCCATTTACGGCTTCATATTATGTCTGTACCGCCCTATCATGGTGATGCATTGCAAGATTTACTTATTGTCTCTGTGATTGAAACAACCGAACAAAAAACGCTTGAAGATAAAATGATGCAAAGTCAGAAAATGCAAGCTGTTGGACAATTGGCTGGCGGCATTGCTCATGATTTTAATAATGTTTTAACAGCAATTTTAATGTCGTGTGATCTTCTTTTAAATACGCATCGTAGTTCTGATCCTGCTCATGCTGATCTGATCAATATTAAAAATAATGCTAATCGTGCAGCTGCTCTTGTACAGCAATTATTAGCTTTTTCTAGAAAGCAAACACTTCGACCTGAAGAAGTTGATTTTACTGAATTTTTATCGGATATTCGCAATCTTATTGTACCACTCTTGGGAAATAATATTCAGTTAAAAATTATCCATGGAAGAGATTTGTGGAGTGTTGAAGTTGATCAAGCATCTTTTCAGCGTGTTATTATGAATTTGGTTATTAATGCGCGTGATGCCATGTTAGATGGAGGTATTGTTACGATTGCGACAAACAATATTACAAAGCAACAAAGTGCTGAATTTAATCATCTTGGTTTAGTAATTGGTGAGTATGTGCAATTGACTATTTCAGATACAGGGGCTGGTATATCTGCTGCTATACAAGAAAAAATGTTTGAGCCATTTTTTACAACAAAAGAAGTTGGAAAAGGAACAGGCCTTGGTTTATCAATGGTTTATGGAATTATCAAGCAGAGCGGTGGGTACATTTATTGTGAAAGTAAAGAAGGTGAAGGAGCAACATTTCATATTTTTCTTCCCCGTTATATCCCCAATATAAAAGGAGAAATTTCTCAAAAGATTGAAAAAGATGAAGAAAAAGATAAAAATATAGACTTAACAGGATTTGCGACTGTTTTATTGGTTGAAGATGAAGATGCGGTTAGAATGGGGGGGGTAAGAGCTCTTCAAATGAGAGGATATACGGTTTTAGAGGCAGCGAGTGGGGTGGAGGCACTCTCTATTCTTGAGGAACAAAAAGGAGCTGTTGATATTATTGTTTCCGACGTAGTGATGCCAGAAATGGATGGGCCCACTTTATTGAAGGAAGTACGTAAAAACTATCCTGATATCAAATTTCTTTTCGTTTCTGGATATGCAAAAGATGCTTTTGCTAAAAATCTTCCACAAGATGCTGTTTTTGGTTTTTTATCTAAACCTTTTACACTCAAACAGTTAGCTCTAACAGTTAAAGAAACACTTTCATCATGAGGCAAAAATTTATGCAATAGAAAAATTGCGTATTTAAGATTTTTTAGGCGAAATATGAGAGTATTTTAATAAATAGGGCTTGTGATCTTGTGATAATGTCATAGAACTGAATAAAAAAGAAGAATTTGAAAAATTAACTAAAATTCAAAAAAATCACACATTCTGCGCAAAAATTTATGAAGAGATAGACTTTATTATGTTAATATTTCATAGAGATTTTTAATTATAGACACTGAGCACAAATTATGTGTAAAACATTGAAAAATGCTAATTAATAGATTGTTGATACACTCAAAAAGATAAAAGCTGTTGCTGCGTATCTACCATTTTGCTCTTCCCTTCAATAAATGCTTTTAAGGCTTCGGGGTAGAGTTTATGCTCTGCTTTAAGAACTCTTTGTGCTAAGCTCTCAGCAGTATCATGGGGATAGACTGGAACGGCTGCTTGGGCAAGGATTTTTCCTGCATCCATGTCTTCTGTAACAAGGTGAACAGTGCAACCCGTGATTTTTACGCCTGCTTGTAAAGCTTTTTCATGTGTGTTTAAGCCTTTAAATGAAGGCAAAAGAGAAGGATGAATGTTTAAAATTCGTCCTTCGTAAAGTTTTACAAAACGTGGTGAGATAAGGCGCATATATCCTGCAAAGCAGAGAAAATCCGGTTTATATTGATCTAAAATCGTAAAAATACTTTCTTCATGCTCTTCTTTTGTTTTGTAAATTTTGCGATCAACAATATGAATAGGTAAGTTATGGTTTTGTGCCTTTTCAATACCATTTGCACGCGGATTATCGCAAATAACTGCGACGATTTCAGCAGGATATTCCTTTTGCTGACTAGCTTGAGCAAGGGCGACCATATTGGATCCATTACCAGAAATGAAAACGACGATTTGTTTTTTCATAAATGCAGTACCCCTTTATAAAGTATTCCTTTATTTTGATCTTGGCGTTTTGTTAAAATGCCAAGGGGAGTTACACTCTCTCCTTTTCTTTCAAGAGCTTGCGTAATTGTTTCAGCTGCATGCTGTGCTACGATAATGATCATGCCAATACCACAATTGAATGTTCTTAACATTTCTGCTTCTTCTATTTTACCTTGTTTGGCAATCCATGAAAATACTGCTGGAACATTGATGGTAGAAAGATTAATTTCAGCGCAGAGAGAAGATGGAACAACACGTGGAATATTTTCAGGAAAGCCTCCACCCGTAATATGAGCAAGAGCTTTAATCCCTTCGTATTTTTGCATGATGGGAAGAAGCGATTTTACATAAATGCGTGTTGGGGTAAGAAGTGCTATACCAAGGCTGTTTTCGGGGGCAAAAGGGGCAGGGTCATTCCATTTGAGATCATGTTGCTGGATGATTCGTCGAACAAGCGAAAAGCCATTGGAATGAATTCCAGAGGCGCTTAGACCTAATATAATATCACCTTCTGTTAAATCTTTTGAAGGGAGTAGTTTGCTGCGTTCGCATGCTCCTACAGCAAAACCGGCTAGATCATAATCTCCCTCTGCATACATTCCTGGCATTTCTGCAGTTTCTCCTCCAATAAGAGCAGCACCGGCTTGTTTACATCCTTCGGCAATACCAGAAACAATTGTAGCACCTTGTTCTGGGTCAAGCTTTCCAGTTGCAAAATAATCCAGAAAAAAGAGAGGTTCAGCCCCTTGTACGAGTAAATCATTGACACACATAGCTACAAGATCAATACCTACAGTGTTATGGTGACCTACTTCAATGGCAATTTTTAATTTTGTTCCCACACCATCATTGGCTGCTACTAGGATAGGATCTGTAAAGCCAGCTGCTTTTAAATCAAAAAGACCACCAAAACCGCCAATTTCTGCATCTGCTCCGGCTCGTTTTGTCGCGCGTATAAAGGGTTTAATTTTTTCTACCATGGCATTACCCATATCGATGTTTACACCGGCTTTTGCGTAGGTAAGACCAACTTTGGATTTATTATTTGTAAGATCTTGATTGCTCATTGGAGCCTTCCTTTAATGGAAAATCAGGTTTTGACATTATGCAATGCCATGATAGAGTTCTCTCTGCAAGAGATATTGATAAGAAAATAAGCAACTTTTCTTGTACCTTATTTAGAAGATGTTTATAATTTTTTGTGAAGAATTTTTTAGGATATTTTATGAGCAAGATATCAGATAATCACGGTCAGTCTTCTTGGCAACTTATGAGAAAGAAAGTGGGTGAGAATACATCTCGTGATCGTTATAAGACTTATGTGCCAGCGTATACTCAATTACCGTTGCCGAATAATATGAAAAGGCAAATCTTTTTTTGGCTTAGTACGCTGATTTTTTTCGTTCTTTTTATGTTTGTTTTTGGATCGATTTTGCTTCCTTTTGTGGCAGGGATTGTGTTGGCTTATTTTCTCAATCCTATTGTTCAATTACTTGAAAGATTTGGTATTCGCCGTGTGTTTGGGACTGTCCTCATTACCTTATTTATTGTTATTACCTTTGTTGCTGCTTTAGTTATTTTGATTCCTGTTATTAGTTGGCAAATACAGCAATTTATGAGTGATGGTTTACCTGTTTATATTAATCGTATTCAAACCTTTTTTGTTGAGCATGATTTTGATTGGATAAGGCGCTATTTTGGAAGTGATCCAAATGAATTACGGAATAATATTAAAGGATTTTTGGGAGAAGGTTCTGATTTTATTACGTCTCTTTTGAATTCACTTTTAAAGTCAGGAAAATCTATCGTTAATATCGTTAGCCTATTTGTTGTGGCACCTGTGGTGGCATTTTATATGTTATTAGATTGGCCGCGTATGGTAACAGCAATTGATTCGTTAATACCGCGTGATCATCTTGAAACCGTTCGGAGTATTTTTCATGAAATGGATAGAGCTATTGCAGGCTTTGTTCGTGGACAAGGAACAGTTTGTCTTATATTGGGAGGCTATTATGCTATTGGTTTAACGATTGCAGGACTCAATTTTGGTCTTTTGATTGGTATGTTTATTGGTCTTATTAGCTTTGTTCCTTATATCGGCACAATGAGTGGTTTGGTCCTTTCTGTTGGTATTGCATGGGTCCAGTTTTATCCCAATAATTGGGGAGGAATCATCGTTGTGATGGCACTTTTTTTAATTGGTCAATTTATTGAAGGTTATATTCTTCAACCCAAGCTTGTAGGTTCATCAGTGGGATTACATCCCGTATGGTTGATGTTTTCACTTTTTGCTTTTTCTTCACTCTTTGGTTTTACTGGTATGCTTGTTGCTGTTCCTGCGGCGGCGGCTGTTGGCGTTTTAGTTCGTTTTGCTCTTCATACTTATCTTAGTTCTCAGATGTATTCGCGAAGGGGAAATTCGGAGCCGCTAAAATGAATGGGCGTGAAACGCAATTATCTTTAAATTTTCCTTATGATCCGATTTTTCAATTTGAGGATTTAGTGGTAACGGAAAGCAATCGTATGGCTTTTCAGCTTATTGATCATTGGCCCAATTGGAGCTTACCTATTGCAGTTTTGGTTGGAAAAGAAGGATCTGGGAAAACGCATTTTTCTAATATATGGCTCCAAAAAGCAGATGCTTTCAGGATTCAGCACAATGAAATTGATCAGGCTGTTACTATGGCTTCTTTAGGCAGATCATTTTTAATAGAGGATATTGGTGCAGGTGAAATTAATGAGACAGAACTTTTTCATTTAATTAACAGTATTAAGCAAGCAAATCTTGATGCACGACAAGCTACTTTATTGATGACGGCACGAACACTTCCTTCCGCTTGGAATTTAAAGTTAAATGATCTAAAAAGTCGTCTTAATTCGGTGATGTTCGTTGAAATTAATCAGCCTGATGATGCATTATTAACAGCTGTTGCATTTAAGCTTTTTTCCGATAGGCAACTTATTGTACATCCAGACACGGTTTATTATCTTGTAAGTCGTTGTGAACGTTCTTTATTTTCATTGAAGCGTGTTATTGATTCTGTTGATCAGTTGGCATTACAAAGAAAAAGAAAAATAACACGTGCTGTTATTGCTGAAGTTTTGAATAGAAGAAATCCGTAAATACTCCCTATCATGGCTTACTTATTCTGTCCTTCTATTATCGTTTCAATATGTGGCAAGACAAGTCATTTAAATTTTCTTCTTTTTTGATATCTGTTAAGAGTGAAAAATAGTATTTTTTACTTTAGTCATGTGTTTATCTTAAATAGCTTTGAGATTTTATTGTATGATGTTGAATTCTTTCCATCTTTGCATTTGAAAATTTTTCTAAAAAAGCGCTTTATTTTATTTATAATGGAACTTTCGTGCTTTGAAAAAATGTTTGTTGTTTATGGATTTGGATTTTAGAAGATTCTAGGATTTTTAATAAAAGAGTTCTTTGCAAGATAGAAAAAGAGGGGAAAAAGCTTAATACAGCTGATTTTTTGGCTTGTGTTCTCTTTTGGAAAGTTTTTCTATGATATTTAAGTCGTTTTTTTCTAAAATTGTATCTGTAGAATGCGTTTTGATACAGTGAGAGTTTGCTTAAAGCAGGATGAAAATTATGAAATCCTTACAGAGAAATTCATTATTTTTTTAATATAGATTGGATTCTTTACGGAGGTTGTTTTCTATTATTTGTCAATAAATATGTTATTGAGTAGGGAAAAAATTTTTAAAACGTGCTTTTTTGTAAAGAAATGCAACAAAATTAAAAAAAAGTGTGTTTTTCTCTTGCACTTCTGTTGTGAAAATTTTAGGAAATGTGCATCAAGTAAATGTAAATGGCGGAGCGTAGCGCAGCCTGGTAGCGCACCTGATTTGGGATCAGGGGGTCGTAGGTTCGAATCCTATCGCTCCGACCATATTTGATTAAGTGTGTGAGAATGACCCAATTGGGTACGTGTGGTGGAAAACTATCATTCAAGCGTTGTGTAATCTGAAGGAAAAAGGCATGATCGCACGTATTTATAGTCCTGCTAAGACAGCTATGCAGTCAGGTAAGGGGAATACAGGTTTTTGGATTCTAGAGTATGAGCCGGTGAAAGCAAAAATGCTTGAACCTCTTATGGGGTACACGGCAACGTCTGATATGAATAATCAGGTAAGGATCAGATTTAATAGGAAGGAAGAAGCGATTGCTTTTGCGCGTAAGAATGCTATCTCTTACCGTGTAGAAAAGAAACGTACGTCGATTCGACGTGCTATTTCTTATTCTGATAATTTTCGCAGTGATCGGCAGCACTCTTGGACACATTGAATTAAAGATGCTATTTTGAATTGAGAAAATAATCAGTTGGGTCCCGTAGCTCAGCTGGATAGAGCAACGGCCTTCTAAGCCGTGGGTCACAGGTTCGAATCCTGTCGGGATCACCATCCAGTTTTTACCCATGTATAACGTATTTATTCTTTGTAATCTTTTTTAAGGTTCGGGAACATTAACAAAAGTTCGGGAATAGGATTTTCCAACATACCGTTACAAAGCTCATCTTTTTCCTCCAACATTCTCTAATAATTTTTTGAATTCTTTGAAATCCACTGCTTCAAATGGGCGAAGACATTCTCTATCGCCTCCATGAGACGAGTAAAATTAAGAAATCATTTTCTAAAGAATTTCGCGCGTCTCAGAGTATGTTTAGAGTCGGATATTTGGTTTTTGTGTA